>JBAXFI010000137.1:0-6709 GCA_037139995.1 Comamonadaceae bacterium
CCTGGGTCTTGAACGACGAGGTCAGCATCCACAGGAACGGGAACAGCACGATCAGCGCAATGAACAGGACCAGAAGGTAGAACAGGATGGTGCTGGCGAGCTTCTTTTTCATGGCAGTTTCGTCAAGTTTCGCTGGAAGCGCGCAGTTTCATGATGCCCAGGCTGCACAGCAGCACGACCAGAAACAGCGCCACCAGAATGACTGAGGACTGACCCATGCGGAAATACTCGAAGCTGTACTTGAAGCCCATGATGTTGAGCGTCTCGGAGGCGTAACCGGGCCCGCCGCCGGTCATGGCGAAGATGATGTCGAAGGTCTTGAGCGCATCGATCAGGCGCAGAATCATCGCCGTCAGGATGACCGGCATGACCATCGGGATGGTCACAAAGCGCAGGATCTGCCAATCACTGGCACCGTCCACACGCGCCGCTTCGACCGGCTCCTCGGATAGACCGGCCAGTCCGGCCAGCACGATCAGTGTGATCATGGGCGTCCACTGCCAGACATCGACCAGAACCAGCGACGCAATGACGCTGTTCTCGCTCGATACCCAGCGGCCCTGCGGCAGTCCGAGCGCGTGCAGAGCGAAATTGAGCAAGCCGATCGTCGGGTCGTAAAAAAGATTGAAGACGATGCCCACCGCGACCGGCGTGGCAACGAGCGGCAGCAAGAGCAGCAGCTTCGCAACGCTCTTGCCAATGAATGCGCGGTTCAGAATCAGTGCAATGGCAACGCCCAGAACAACCTCGATCGCTACGGCAAACAGCGTGAAAGTGAAGGTTCGTCCCAGCGCATGCAGAAAACGCGGCTCGGAGAAAACGCGCAGGTAGCTGCTCAGACCGACAAAAGACGGCTCCATCCCCGAGGTGAGATTCCAGTTGGTAAAGCTCAGGTACAGGGTGTAGAGAATCGGAAACACCATCAGCAATCCGATGAAAACAACGGCCGGAAGCGGAAACAGAATCTGCAAATTCCGTTCGGTATAGCTGGGCTGAGTCATGTGGGGTGTTCGACGCGAAAGAACTGTTGAGCGATATCAACATGGTAGGCGCTCCGTCCGCCGAAGTGAACGGCCCGCCTACCAGTCATTCGACCGTTCGCTTATTTTCCGTATTCGCCGCTGTCCTGCAGCAATTCGTTGACACGTTTGACCTTTTCCTGCGCCAACTGATCGAGCTTGGCTGAAGCGCCCTTGGTGTTGATCGACTCGATGAGAATTTCCCCGATCAGGTCGCGCGCTTCGCCCACGGCGCTCATGTAGGGCCGGTCAACCGGCGTGCCGTTCTTGGCAGCAAAGGCGCGCGTCGCGATCAGACCGGGATTCATCTTGCTGCGCACGACCGGGTCGTCCCAAACCGATGAACGCGCCATTGTGATGTTCCCCATCATGCCTTTGATCGCCATTTCCTTGCTCGACGCCCAGTTCAGGAACTTCATGGCCATGTCTTTTTTCTTGGACTGGCTGGCCACCGAGATGCCCCAGGACGAGACGATGAAAGGCGCATTGGTCTTGGGTCCGGCCGGGAAGTTGGCAATGTCGAAGTTAGCCACCGGGATCTGGGTCTTGGACTGATCGACGATCTGGCCGTAGAACACCGAGGCGTCCGTCCACATCGCGACCTTGCCAGCCTGGAACAGCGGCATGATATTTTCCCAGGACATCGATGTCACGCCCTTGGGGCCGTAGTTGCCTAGCAGTTTGCCGTAATAGCGTACCCCATCGATGGCCGGCTTCGAGTTGAAGACCGCCGTGCCTTTGTCGAGGTACTGGCCGCCGTAGTTGTAGATGTAGCTCGAGGCCTGGGTTACGGCCGCCGCACCCTTGCCGCGCGAGGCGAAGCCGGCAACGTTTTCGGAATTGAGCTTCTGCGCCGCTGCCTCAAGTTCATCAAAGTTGGTCGGCACCTTCAGTCCGGCCTGTTGCAGCAGATCCTTGCGGTAGTAGAGCACCTGCCATTCGGTAACTAGCGGAACGATGTAGGGCTGGCCACCAAATGAGGCGGCGTTCATGATGTTCTGCGGATAGTCGGCGAAGTCGTAACCAGCCAGCGGCGCGTACCAGCCGTTCTTCGAGAACATCTTGCCTTCCTGCAGCGGGCGGGTCATGAAGACGTCGACAGTGGAAGACTTGGTGGCGAATTCGGTGGTGAGCTTTTGCGTCAGCTGGCTTTCCTGCAAGCTTTCGACGTTGACCTTGATGCCGCTGCTGGATTCGAATTGTGGAATCGAAAGCTTGAGCAATTCACCGTAGGGGTGGTTGGCGACCAGCACGCGGATTTCACCCGATTGCGCCATTGCGCCCGAGCACAGGCACAGCGAAAACATTGCGACCCCGATTTTTGACAGTTTGTATTTCATGAAAACCTCCAAGTTAAATGAGCAAAGAACCACCTACCCTAAACGATGGCGTCTGACGTGTTCTTGTCGAACACGTGCGTATTGGCCATCTTGAAATCGATGCGTATCGTTTCGCCGACACCGATCGGCCGCTTCGGCACGGCCAGGCGCGCCACCAGCGGATGCGCATCGCAGCTCAGGTGCGCAAAGATCTCGGCACCCAGCAGTTCCACCACCTCGGCCCTGGCGCTGATGCTGCTGCCGACGTCGGCATCCGGTTGATGCAGCGCTATGTCTTCCGGGCGAACGCCGAAAACCACTTCCTTACCGGCGTGCGCCAGCAGATTGGCGCGGAAGGCTTCAGGCAGGGCGACGCGGAAACTGCCACCATCGATGAATAGCTGACCGGCATCAACGACCAAGCGGGCATCGAAGAAATTCATCGCTGGCGAGCCGATGAAGCCGGCGACGAAACGGTTAACCGGTCGGGCATAGACTTCCATCGGCGCGCCGCTTTGCTGTACCACACCCTTGTTCATGATGAAGATGCGATCGGCCATGGTCATGGCCTCGACCTGATCGTGCGTCACATAGATCATGGTTGCACCCAGACGGCGGTGCAGTTTGCTGATTTCGGCACGCATGGCAACGCGCAGTTTGGCGTCCAGGTTGGACAGCGGCTCGTCAAACAGGAACACCTTGGGCTTGCGCACGATGGCACGGCCTACCGCCACGCGCTGGCGCTGGCCACCGGAGAGTTCTTTGGGCTTGCGTTCCAGCAGTTCGGTAAGGCCGAGAATGTCGGCAGCCTCCTGAACCCGGTTGTCGATCTCGGTTGCGGAGAGTTTGCGAATCTTGAGGCCAAAGCCCATGTTTTCGCGCACGTTCATGTGCGGATACAGGGCGTAATTCTGGAACACCATGGCGATGTCGCGATCCTTGGGGGCCATGTGGTTGACCAGCGTGTCACCAATGTAGATTTCGCCCGAAGTGATTGTTTCCAGGCCGGCGATCATGCGCAAGGCGGTCGACTTGCCGCAGCCCGACGACCCCACCAGCACCGCAAATTCCTTGTCCTGAACTTCTATCGACAGATCGTTAACGACGGCGACGGATCCGTACCGCTTGACGACGTTTTTCAAGGTAACTTTGGCCAAGTGCGATAACTCCTTCTTCAAGTGGGCTGAAGGTTCAACAGCTGGCAAGCGTCCACGGGCCAGTTGCTCGTCGCTGCACTGCCAAGAATTGTATGCGATCAACTGAGCGCATCCTTACCCTGAACGCCGGGCTGGAGCCGCAACAGCTTCGTGATACATTGAATTCACATCCCGCTGGAGCAACTCCTTGAAAATGACCTTTCGCTGGTATGGCGAGTCTGACCCGGTCAAGCTCGAATACATCCGCCAGATCCCCGGCCTGTACGGCATTGTTTCCGCGATTTACGACGTGCCGGTGGGTGAGATCTGGCCTCTGGACAAGTTGCACGCACTGCGTGCGCGCATTGAAGGCGCAGGGCTGAAGTTTGAAGTGGTTGAAAGTGTGCCGACCCACGAAGACATCAAGTTGGGCAAGCCAACAAGGGACCGCCTGATCGCCAACTTCCAGCAAAACATCCGCCATTGCGCGGCGGCGGGCGTGAAAGTGATCTGCTACAACTTCATGCCCGTCTTTGACTGGACCCGCACCGAAATGGCCAAGGAGTTGCCTGACGGCTCTTTCACCCTGGCGTTCGATGCGAAGGCGGTTGCGCGGATTGATCCGCAGAAGGGCATCGCCCTGCCCGGCTGGGACGCCAGCTACAGACCGGAACAGCTAAGCAGCCTGCTGGCCGAGTACAAAGCGGTGGATGAGGAAACCCTTTGGGCCAACCTCGGCTACTTTCTCAAGGCCATCATCCCGGTCGCTGAAGAGGCGGGTATCAAGATGGCGATGCACCCGGACGACCCACCGCGCCCGATCTTTGGCTTGCCGCGCATCGTCAAGAACCGCGAAGACCTGCAGCGCCTGGTCAACATCGTGGACTCAGCAGCCAACGGTTTGACCCTTTGTTCGGGTTCGCTCGGCGCTGATTTGTGCAACAACGTTGAAGCCTTGGTGCGCGAATTTGGCAGCCAGGGCCGCATCCACTTTGGCCACCTGCGCAATGTCAAGGTGGAGCCGGACGGGACTTTTTATGAATCCACCCACCGGTCCTGCGACGGTTCACTGGACATGGCGGCCATCGTCAAGGCCTACCACGACATCGGTTTCGAAGGTTATGTGCGCCCGGACCATGGCCGCATGATCTGGGGGGAGACCGGCAAACCCGGCTACGGCCTGTACGACCGCGCGCTGGGCGCCGTCTACCTGAATGGCTTGTGGGAGGCGATCAGCAAATACTCGCCAACGGTGCGTTAACCGCAGCCAGGGCTACCAGCGGTACATTGAACTGCTGACATGCTGGATCAAGGCCGGCGGAACGCCACCGGCTGAGCGGCCCAGTATTTCGAACTCAAATAGTCCAGCCTGACGACGCCGCCGGTGGATGGCGCATGAACAAAACGACCCTCTCCGACATAGATGCCGGCATGGGTAACGGCGTCCGCCTTCCCAAACAGCACCAGGTCTCCGGAACGAACATTCCCATTCGATACCGGTTGACCCCAACCCTGCAATTTCGCAACCGTGCGCGGCGGCACCGCGCCAGCCCTGGTTTGGTAAACGTGGCCGATCAGCCCACTGCAGTCAAAGCCGGTGTCGGGTGTGTTGCCAGCATAGCGATACGGAGTGCCAACAAGACCGACCGCATAGATCGTGACGTCACTTGCCTGCTCAGGCGAAAATCGAGAAGACGGCTGCCAGGCTTCGGTGGGCGGTTGGCTGCGCCGCAACGACGGCGAACCACAGCCCCCGAGCAGGAGCATGAGTGCCAGGGCAACGCCGGTCAGCCCCATCTTGATGCAGTTGCTCATGCCAACCAATTTGCCTCCTGAAAAACAAAAAGCCTAGCAACTTTTATATTTACTAGGCTTCTTTCTTCGCTCTTGGCGGAAACGGAGGGATTCGAACCCTCGATGAGGCTCTACACCCCATACTCCCTTAGCAGGGGAGCACCTTCGGCCACTCGGTCACGTTTCCTGAAATTGCAAGCCGCGATTATGTCACGACTTGCCGCATTGGCTAGGCCGGTGCCTGTTCCAGTTCAAACGCCTTGTGCAGAGCGCGCACGGCGAGTTCCATGTATTTTTCGTCAATCACGACCGAGGTCTTGATTTCGGAGGTGGAGATCATCTGGATGTTGATGCCCTCTTCGCTCAGCACACGGAACATCTTGCTGGCAACACCCACGTGACTGCGCATGCCGATGCCGACAATGGAGACCTTGCAGATCTTGGTGTCACCCACAACCTCGTTGGCACCCAGCGCGGGTAGCACCTTGTCTTTCAGCAGGCTCACGGTCTTGGCGTATTCGGCGCGGTTGACGGTGAAGCTGAAGTCGGTCTTGCCGTCCTTGCTGATGTTCTGGATGATGACATCGACCTCGATGTTGGCATCGGCCACGGCACCAACAATCTGGTAGGCAATACCGGGCTTGTCGGGCACGCCCAACACCGAAATTTTGGCTTCTTCGCGGCTAAATGCAATGCCGGAAACAATGGCTTGCTCCATGTGTTCGTCTTCCTCAAAAGTAATCAGGGTGCCGGAGGTGGCTTCCTCGTTGATATTGATATCCCAGGGCGTGAAACTGCTCAGGACGCGCAACTTGACCTTGTACTTGCCAGCAAACTCGACCGAGCGGATTTGCAGTACTTTGGAGCCCATGGAGGCCATCTCGAGCATTTCTTCAAAGCTCACTGTGGTCAGTCGGCGCGCTTCCGGGACGATTCGTGGGTCGGTCGTGTATACGCCGTCCACATCGGTGTAGATTAGGCACTCGTCGGCCTTCATGGCCGCAGCCACGGCCACCGCCGAAGTGTCGGAGCCGCCACGACCCAGCGTCGTGATGTTGCCGAGTTCGTCCAAGCCCTGAAAGCCGGTCACGATGACAACGCGGCCGGCCTGCAGATCGGCACGCACCTTGGTGTCATCAATCGATTCGATACGCGCCTTGGTGTAGGCACTGTCAGTGCGAATAGGTACTTGCCAACCGGCGTAGCTGACCGAGGCCAGGCCTTCGGCTTGCAGCGCGATGGCCAGCAAGGCGCTGGACGCCTGCTCGCCGGTGGCGGCCAGCATGTCAAGCTCGCGGCCATAGGCGTCGTCGGTCTTGGCCGGAGCGAGTTCTTTGGCGAGCGCCAGCAAGCGGTTGGTTTCACCGCTCATGGCGGAGGGCACGACCACCATCTGGTGGCCGGCGCGCGCCCATTTGGCAACGCGCTTGGCGACATTGCG
>JBAXFI010000138.1:0-6680 GCA_037139995.1 Comamonadaceae bacterium
CCGGAGGTCTTTGGCGGCTGCTCCTCCAAAGGGCAGGCCAAACCCGGGCAGGCGCAGGCCATTCACTTTGTCAAGAGCGGGGCAACCCACGCCGGAGCATCACTATGAACGCACTCGATCACTTTCTTTTTGGTTTGTATCCCTACATCTGCCTGAGCGTCTTCTTCCTCGGCAGCCTGATCCGCTTTGACCGTGATCAATACACCTGGAAGAGCGACTCCTCGCAGCTGCTCAAGGCCGGCCAGCTGCGCTGGGGCAGCAACCTGTTTCACATCGGCATCCTGTTCCTGTTTGCTGGCCACTTTGCCGGCCTCTTGACGCCGCACTTTGTCTACGAGCATTTCACCAGCGCGACGGACAAGCAGCTGATGGCCATGGTCACCGGTGGCACGGCGGGCCTGCTCGGCTTTGTCGGTGTCAGCATTCTCTTGCACCGGCGTTTGACGGAACCGCGCATCCGGATCAACTCCAAGACCAGCGACATCTTGCTGCTGGTGCTGCTGTGGTTGCAGTTTGCGCTGGGCCTGGCTACGGTACCGGTATCAGCGCAGCACATGGACGGCAGCCTGATGATGAAACTGGCCGAATGGGCGCAGCACATTGCCACCTTCCGCGGTGGTGCAGTGGAACTGCTGGCCGATGCCGGCTGGATCTTCAAGCTTCACATGTGGCTGGGCATGAGCATCTTCCTGGTCTTTCCGTTCACCCGTCTGGTCCATGTCTGGAGCGGCTTTGGTGCTGTGGCCTATCTTTTTCGCCCCTACCAGATCGTCCGCTCACGCCGCCTGAATGTGCCGGCCGGCCAGAATCAGCCGCGCCGCCCCGGCGCCGGCGTTTAAGGAGCTCGCCATGCAAGCGGGCAAGCTGACCCAGAGAGAAATAGCCAGCGTCAATGGTCTGGCCGTACAAAGCGCAGACGAGACACCCAGCGCAGAAGAGCTGCGCCAGCGCGTCTGCTCCGAATTGTTGCGCCAGGCCGCCATCGCCGATGGACTATTAGGTGCCAACGACGTCTGTTCTGCCGACGGTGTCCTGAGCGAACAGGCCTGCACCGCCATCGAACTGCTGCTCGAGCGCAAGCTGCCCGTCACCGAGCCATCCGAGCAAGCCTGCCAGCGCCATTACGCGGCGCAGCTGGCTACTTACAGCAGCGGTGAACGCGTCAGAATGCGCCACATCCTGTTCGCCGTGACGCCGGGCGTGGATGTGGTGGCTCTGCGCAACCGGGCCGAGACCACCTTGCTCGATGTGCGTTGCCACGACGGAAAGCATGCCGAGTCCGTTTTTGCCAAGGCGGCCGGTACGCTGTCGAATTGCCCCAGCGGCGCGGAGGGTGGCGAGCTGGGCTGGCTGCGCGCCACGGACTGTGCGCCGGAATTTGCCAAGGAAATCTTCGGTCAGACCGAAGTAGGTGTGTTGCCGCGTCTGGTGCACACGCGCTTTGGTCTGCATGTGGTCGAGGTGCAGGAGCGTGAAGCGGGCGTGCCGCAGCCTCTTGAAGCCGTACGCGGCGCCGTCGCCATGGCCTTGCGCCAGCAGGAGTACGTCACGGCCTTGCGCCAGTATCTGGCTTTGCTGGAGGGTCAGGCAGTGCTTCAGGGCATCGAAATGGCAGCCTGATGAACTTTTCATCCGTCACGATGCGCACAAAGGAGCGCACTGTCATGCCCGGATTCAATAAGTGTCATCCCGGCCCCGGATCAGGTCCGGGGTTTCAACATCCGGGATCCAGTGGTACGCCAAGACTGGATTGCGGATCGAGTCCGCAATGACAACCGGCGTCCGCAACGACAGTGAAAAAATCAGGTGGCGTTCGTTTGAGCGTCGCCGTATGATGTTTCATCAGCTCTTACCAATGGAGGAAATCGATTAACGATGCCTTACTTGAAGTTTCTTCAACTCGTCGACACGGTCCGTCAGCTGCCGAGTTACCCTGCGATGGATGCGACGGAGGTCCAGACACTCAATGCACTGGCTCAGGAGTGGCACATCGGCAACAAGGTCAGCGTGGTTCAGGCCATGGGGATGCTGCCTCACGTGTCGCCAAGCAGCGTCCATCGGCGACTAAAAACACTGCGCGCCAAGGGATTCGTTTCTCTCCAGGAGGACGAATTTGACAACCGCATCAAATACATCATCGGCACCAGGTTGTTCAGCAGGTACCTCGCGCAGATGGACCGGTGTTTGACACAGGCAGTGAGTTAAGGGCAAAGCACCCCTGCCGGCCGCGGCGCGTTAGTTACTCCGGCATAATACTTGGCAGAGCGGAGAACATAGTCAGTCTTCGCAGACACAGGACCGAATGAAACTTACAGGCAAGCCGGCAATCGTGGTCCTTACGGCTGCTGCTTACGTGGCCCTGTTTGAACTCAACGCCCTTCTTTTTTCAGGTCTTTCATTCTCAGCCAGCGCAGACTGGATCTATTTACCCAGCGGCCTGCGACTCGGGTTCGTTCTGGTGTTTGGCGGCTGGGGCGCGCTTGGCATCGTGATTGCTTCCATAGGAACCAACCTGCTTCACTACCCCACCGCCGACATGGCTACCTTGGTTGTGGCCGGGCTGATTTCTGGCTTGAGTCCGCTGATGGCAAGAAAAGTATGCATGGACCGCTTCGCCCTTGACGGAACTCTGAAGAACCTGACGGCTCAGCAGTTGCTCAAAACGGCCGCGATATTTGCGCTGCTCAACGCCACGATTCACCAGTTGTGGCTCACGTTTCGTGGCCGTACTGACCATTTCCTCAGCAGCGCCATGGTAACGGTGGTCGGAGACTTTCTGGGAACCATCCTGATCCTGTACGCCGCGAAGTACCTGATCCATTGGTTGTCGGGTCTTAACAAAACTTAATGTTCCGCCCCGCCCTGGTGATGCTATATTGCAGTCGAGCGCGCAAGCGCTTCCTGCTTTTCCTCCCTGAGCAGGGCCTTGATGTGTGACAGCAAATAGGCTTATCACCCCGGACTTTGTGCCGGGGTTTTTTTTGGCGGGATTGCCGAAGCGCTCGGCATCTGACTGAAAATCGATTCAGTGCTGGTGCGCAGCAGCTTCGGCATCAATGATTTCCAGCAGCACAGCGGGGAACTTCAGCCCCTTGGTGGAAGTACCCGTGGCCGGGGTTTCGGCCCAGTCGATGCTCCCTATTTCACAGGTCTGTGTGACCCGGAACCACATCGGACCGACCGTGCCTGGCAGGCCACCACGCAGCACGAACTCGTCGTACCAGGCGTCTTGCAACCAACTGTCTTTGGAAGCAGCAGTCCAGCTGATTTCGGTAAGGTCTTCGGTGATCGTCTTGCCGTGGCTGGTATAGGGCTTGGCCAGCTTGGCCAATTTGGTGCTCAGAATCCAGCCTGCTTTGGGCATCGGTTTGGCGCCGCTGAAGCCCGCCGGAATCGTGACCCGCAGCGCGGTGATCGGCGAGCCCTCGCAACCGTGACCAACGCGAAACGTGGCACGGTAGCTGGTGTTGCTCGGTGCGCTGGGTTCAGCCAGCACGACGTGTGCCAGAGCGCTTGTAACGGGCAGGAGCAAGGCGCAGGCGATGGCGCATTGGCTGATCAGAGAATTGTTCATGATGTCTTTCAGGGTTTTACAAGTCAAACTTCAGCTCGGCCACATAGCTGCGCTGCGGATAGGGATGGAAATTCCAGTACTGGTAGTTGTTCAGGTTGTCTATGCCGAGTGAGGCGCTCCACTGCTTGTTCACCGCATAGCGCACGCGCAGGTCGGTGGTGAAGTACGGACTGACGCCCTGGTAGGTGTAGCCGTTCACGTCGGCATTGTTCAGAGTGCGAAACTGCGCGCCGCTGTAACGCGCGCCCAGCGCCGCGCTCCAGTGCTGGTCCAGCCGGTAACTCGCCAGCATCGTGGCACGCCATCTCGGGACATTGGGTTGCTGCTTGCCGATGGTGTCGCCCGCCAGCGCAACAAAGCCGGCGTTTTCCTTGATGACGGAGTCGGCATAAGTGATGCTGCCGGAGAGGTCCAGCCCCTTCCTGATAACGTCGACGCCGTTGTAAGCCAGCTCCAGCCCCATGGTCTGGATGCGACCGATGTTCTGCACCCGGCTGACGTTCTTGTTGGCGAGCGGGTCCAGCGTGGTTTGCGAGTACAGCGAATCGCGCGTGTCTTCGGTGAAGAAGGTCAGACGCAGCAGACCCTGCCCGAGCTCCTTTTCAGCGCTCAGTTCGGTGGTCCAGGACTTCTCGGGCCTGAGGTTCGGATCGTTGATGTACTGCGAGTTGGTGGTCGACGTGGCGCCGTACAGCTCCGACACCGTGGGCATGCGCACGGCACGACCGGTGGAGGCCTTGAGCACCGTGTCGTCCAGCCATTGGTAAGACAGCGCCGCTTTGGGGGAAATGTAATTTTCAGTACGCGCACCATAGCTGGTGTTGGCCGCATGGCCCACGCCAAACGTGGTCAAACCGTTGGCGGCGGTCCAGCTTTCCAGGCGGGCGCCCAGAACGGTTTTCCACTTCGGATCAAAGGCCCAGGCGTCCTGCGCATAGACGCTTTGCAGCACCGTCTTGCCACCGACCTCATTGACCAGTGTCCCAGCGCCGTCGCTGAGCCAATTGCCCGGGATGCTGGAGGTGAGGTACTTGAGAACATAGCTGTCCTGCTGCAGACCGAAGTCCACAATGTGCGCGCCCCGGATCCCCTGCGGGCGCCAGGTCCCCTTGGCGGCCAGCGTCGTCCAGCCCGTGCCGCTGCCATCGGCCAGGGCGCCGGCGCCACCGGCTGCAGCCGCTGGCAAGGGGTTGCTGGCGGCATTGCTGCGCTTCTCGTCCTTGCTGTAGTCGTACAGGCTGGCGGCAAGCTCCCAGTCCCACACGCCCTGGGTATGGCTCTTGACCGAGAGCCCTTGCATGAGGTGGCGCAGGCTCTCGTTGGTCAGCGCATAGTCGCCGCCGCTCAGTGCCTGTGCGCCGGAGAAAGACAAGCCATTGATGTTGATGGCGCCGCTATAGACCGGCTGCCCTGCGCTGTTGCTCAGGTAGGACGCCGGTCGCCCCTCGGAGCTGTTTTGCCAGAGTCCCAGCAGGTAGCTGGCACGCACCGTGGGCGTGATGTCATAGGCGAGCTTGATCTTGGCGTGGTCCTGCAGCGTGTGGAACTCGGTGCCGGTGCCCAGAATGTAGATCGGTGCGTTGCTGTTGTTCTTCTCCAGTACCGCACCGGTGACTGCCGTGCCGGCAGAGCTTGCTGTGCCAGCACTGAGCAGGCGCGTCGGGAAGGTCAGCGGCTGGCCGTGGCTGTCGGTGTGGTTGAGGTTGAGAAACCAGGACCAGTCGCCGCTCTTGTTGCCCAGCGAGGCGCTGGCCTGCCAGGCCTTGAAGGTGGCGCTGCTGTTGTACAAGTCGAAGGGCTGCGAGACATAGTCCAGCCTGGCGTGGGCCTCGAACCGGCTTGGCATGCGGGTCACATAGTCCACTACCGCGCCGACCGAGTTGCCAGGGTAGGCGGCCGAGAACGGCCCATACATCACATCGACGCGTTCAATTTCTTCCGGTGTCACCAGACCCCAGCGCGGCGGAAAGCTCAAACCGCTGACGCCATTGCCAAGGTAGTTGGAAAGCAGGACGCCGTCGCCATAGACGGCAGAGCGAGCGCTGTTGCCGGTGCCGGAGGCGCGGCTGGACAAAATGGCGTGGTTGTAGTCACCGATGTAGCGCTTGCGCACCAGCAAGCTGGGAAAGTACTTGAGCGCGTCTTCACTGTCGGTGGCATTGATGGCTTGCTCGATTTGAGCGGCCGTGAAGCCCTCGATGGTGGTCGGAATCTGGGTCGGCAGGGAAGTCGGCCGCCCGGCGCTGACGGTGACAACCCCCAGCGACCTGACGGGTGCGTCCATGGCGACAACAAGGCCAGGCTCGGCCTGGGTTTGTGCCAGGGACGGTAAAGCAAAAGGCAAGGCGGCGGCAAGCGCCAGCGTGAGACGATGTTTGCGCATGGCAAATCTCCAAAACGATTCAATGAAATAGCCCCACCACCGGTTGGAAGCCGGCAGGAGACGCTGTCAATTCAAGGGTTCAGGAGAAGGCAGGCGGGCCGCGCCCCGGGGGCGGTACGGCAGTACGAGAGGCAATGTGGGCGGCTGGGATGCTTTGCAGCACATAGGCCAGGGGCTGCACCGGCTCGACGCTCCATTGCATGATGGGTGGCGGCGCGTAAGCGGTGGCGCACAAGGAGCAGTCCAGCGTGTGCAGGGAGACGACCTTGCTGCCCTCGTCGCTCTTGACCAGCAGCTTCATCACGCCCGAGCCCGAGCAGATCACTTCCATGCTCTGCGGCTTGACGATGGGCGACGCGATGGCAACGCCGATCGACAATGCAAACCAGACCAGCACGAAGCGGGCAATCAAGTGAGCGTTGCGCAGGGTTTGCATGGAAGATCTCCAAAAAATTGAGCACTTTCTCGGGTTACTCGTGAAAGCCGGACTGTAGCCTTGCACAGGCAAACGCTACAGCCCCAACCCGAGTTCGGCTTAGAGGATCACAAAATTGACTTCCGACAACTTGCTCGCATCAACCCCAACCAGCATGATACTGTTGCCATGGCCCAGGTCAAGGCTCACGATGCTGCCGTTGATGATCAGGTGATCCATCATGGACGCAGCGTCCTTGATCGTGGAACCATTGAGATCACGGTCGAGCACGATTTTGTCGGTCTCGG
>JBAXFI010000139.1:0-6615 GCA_037139995.1 Comamonadaceae bacterium
GGAATCAGGTCACTGGGCTTGCTCAGGTGAAAGGCGCCCGAGGCAATGAACAGGATGTGATCGGTCTTCACCATGCCGTATTTGGTGGAAACAGTGGTACCCTCCACCAGCGGCAACAGATCGCGTTGCACGCCCTGGCGCGACACTTCAGCGCCATTGCCTTCGGAGCGCGAGGTTACCTTGTCAATTTCGTCAATGAACACAATGCCGTTTTGCTCGAGCATGTACAGCGCCTGCGTCTTGATGTCCTCGTCGTTGACCAGTTTGGCCGCTTCTTCATCGACCAGCAATTTCATCCCTTCGGGGATCTTGAGCTTGCGTGTCTGGCGCTTGGCCTGACCCATTTGACCGAACATGCCACGCAATTGCTCGGTCATTTCTTCCATGCCAGCCGGGCCCATGATCTCCAGTTGCGGCGCTGGCTGGGATACCTCTATTTCAATCTCGCGCTCAGCGAGTTGCCCCTCGCGCAGTTTCTTGCGAAAAACCTGCCGCGCCGTGCTCTCTGGCTCGTTACTGGGTAACACACCAAATTCAGCGCGAGGTGGCGGAATCAGGATATTGAGGACCCGCTCCTCGGCGGCGTCTTCGGCACGCACGCGCACCTTCTTCATTTCGGCAACGCGCGTCTGCTTGACTGCTATGTCAGCCAGGTCGCGAATAATGGCATCGACATCCTTGCCAACATAGCCCACCTCGGTAAATTTGGTTGCCTCCACCTTGATGAAAGGGGCATCTGCCAGGCGCGCCAGGCGACGCGCAATTTCGGTCTTGCCAACGCCGGTGGGGCCTATCATCAGAATGTTCTTCGGTGTGATCTCAGCGCGCAGTCCGGGCTCCACCTGCTGGCGCCGCCAGCGGTTGCGCAGGGCAATCGCGACGGCTCGCTTGGCCTGATGCTGGCCAACAATGTGCTTGTCGAGTTCGACAACAATTTCCTGGGGTGTCATGGTCGCGCTCAGTCCCCCAGGGTTTCAACGATGTGATTCATGTTCGTGTAGATGCACAGTTCACCGGCAATCTCCAGCGAGCGCTTGACAATATCCGGCGCCGACAACTCGGTGTGATTGAGCAGCGCAATTGCCGCCGCTTGCGCGTAGGCTCCACCGGAGCCGATCGTCACAATGCCATTCTCGGGTTCGAGCACATCGCCATTGCCGGTGATGATCAGTGAGGCTTCGGCATCGGCCACCGCCAGCATCGCTTCAAGGCGACGCAACACACGGTCGGTGCGCCAGTCCTTGGTCAATTCGATGGCCGCACGTACCAGATGCCCCTGGTGCTTTTCCAGTTTGGCTTCAAAACGCTCGAACAGGGTGAACGCGTCGGCGGTGGCGCCGGCAAAGCCAGCCAGCACCTTGCCATGGTAGAGCTTGCGCACCTTGCGTGCCGTGCCCTTGACCACGATGTTGCCCAGTGTGACCTGGCCATCGCCACCGATCGCCACCTGGCTGCCTTGAGCCGTCTTGCGCCTTACGCTGATGATGGTGGTGCCGTGAAACTGTTCCATGCGGTGCTAGCCTTGAGGTCAGCGGCTGCGCAACACAACCCGTGCATGTTCGCTGATACCGATCACGTTGAAAAATGCAGCCACCAGACGCGGTACATCACGAAACTGAACGTGACAACCCTCCGCCTCGCGCGCCGCAACCCAGTTGAGGATGCTTCCAGCGGCAGAAAAATCGACCCGAACCAGTTTGTCGCAGGAGACAACCAGTCGATTGGCCCCTTTGAAATCGGCCTGAAGCTTGTTCAGCGCCTGCGCGGCGTCTCCCAGAACTTGCCCCGAGAGCTCAAACACCTGGGCTGAAATATCGTTGATGGCCATGGGCTCGGTACTCTCAAGTGTCGATTGAAACTCCGCTCCGGGCACGGTGACAAGCTCATCTTCATTCGGTGACGAAAGCGCTTCCCTGACTTTCATCCGCTCCGCCGCGTAGTTGCACAGTACGTTCTCCCAGGGCGGTGGCGACACCTCGTAGGTGACGCAGTAGTCCAGTGCCGCCAGTTCAAACTCGTCCTGAAGATGCATGACGCGCAAGGCATCCAGGCGCAGCCGCCACCAGAACAAGGCCAGCGCCTTGTCACCCGAACTGGTCGTGCCACGCAGCACCTTTTCCAGCACTTCGGCGCCATCAAAATGCAAGCCAAGCGACTGCGTGCACCACTGTGCAAACAAATCGCCCAGAGCCCGCCCGGCATCCGGATTGATGGTCTTGAGGTGCCGCCAACTCAAACGCCAGGGTTGGGGTGCGGTCAACAATTTACCCTGCAGATTCTGCAAAGCCCTCAGATCAAGTTGCGCTGGACATTCCCAAAGCGCATCAAGAGCCTGCTCGGAATCCGAATGCTCCGCCAGCACCGCCTGTTCGCTGGCGTGCTCCAGTTCCGCCGGCGTCGAGAACCACACCGGTGCCGCGTGCCCGAAGCGCTGCGCATATTCCATCGCAACGCGGTCAAAACTGGCCTGTTGTCCGGTTGCCCGGTACAAGTCAAACAAGGCAGCAGCCCAGCCCTTGACGACATCGGCGCGGACGTTGTCGGTCCGCAGCGCAGCCAGCAATCCATCCGCGGCACCGGCGTCGTCGCCATTGGCGAAACGGATGGCAGCTTCCTCCATCTCGGTATCCGCCAGACTGTCACTCAACTCGATGGCAAACAGATTGGAGGGTGAAAAACCACTGCTACTGGAGGCAGGCTTGCTGCTTGCCAAATCGATAGTCTCGCCCAGTTGCGGCAAAGTTTCAGCACCGTCACTGTCGTTTGTCTCAGACTCACCGGGTTCGGTTGGATGGAAATCGGTGCTGGACCCCTCTTCGGCCGCGGGCACGACCTTTCCCTTGCGTACGCTGCCACCAGAAAAATCAGCGCCCTGCGGCAAATGCAGACTGGCTGAAAGCTGGAAACTGCCACCTTCCACCGTGGCTTCGTCCTGCTTTCCCTTCCACCACTGCTTGGACATCTGGGCTTCGATTTCATCGATCTTCTTGATCGTGTTGGCCCGTTCCTCCAGATTCGAAGTGGTCGTGGTTCCCTGAAAAAAGGAAGGTCGTCCGCCCGCTTCGGTGCCCAATGCCGGTCCGGCCCGACGCATCTTTCGCAACTCGTCAAATTCACGTCGGCGGACGAAGTCATTCTGCCGCTTGCGCTGGATCATCTCCTTGAGCGCTTGTTTGCTGTAGCCCCGATCAGGCTCCGACTCGGGCGCTGGCTCGACCCCGATCTTGTCCAGTTCAGACCAGTCCTTCGTCGGATGACGAACGGCCTTGAACATCTTCGACAGCAAGCCAGCGGTGGTGCCTTTAGTCGCCATGAGGCCAAGGAGGAGTTATAGGGTGCACGGAGTCCGGTTCATCAATCCCCAAACATCTTCTGTTTGAGTTCCCGGCGTTGCTGCGCTTCCAGCGACAAATTCGCCGTCGGGCGTGCCAGCAAACGCCCTACGCCAATCGGCTCTCCGGTTTCATCGCAATAGCCATAGTCGCCAGCGTCAATGCGGGCAATCGACTGTTCTATCTTCTTCAGGAGCTTGCGTTCCCGATCGCGCGTGCGCAGTTCAAGCGCATGCTCTTCCTCGATGGTGGCGCGGTCGGCCGGATCCGGCACCACGACGGTATCTTCCCGCAGATGCTCTGTGGTCTCGCCAGCGTTGCTCAGAATGTCCTTCTTCAACTGGACCAGCCTGCGCCGAAAAAACGTCATCTGAAACTCGTTCATGTACTCCGCATCAGGCATCGCGATCAACTCGGCATCGCTCAATTGCTCAATCGATTTCGACTTCCAGTTGTTGGCAAGCCTGGGGTCTTTCTTGATGGCCGAAGCCAGTGGCGGAACAATCAGCGGCGACGCCAGCGTCTGTGTAAAACTGGCCTTGGCGGCGGTTGAAGCCACCGACTGCGCCATCGAGGGCACTGTCAGTTGCGCCAGTCGAGAAGAGGGACGCCCCGCCCTGGCAGGGACTCCTGAATTGGCTGCCAGCGGCGCCACAGGCGCTGCCTTGGCGGGCGTTGGCGCGGCGGTCTGCTTAGCCTGAACAACCTGGGTTTTGGCTGGTTTATCGATCGTCTTATTCACTGAATCCTTAGTTTTGACTTTGGCAGCAGGCTTGGCAGCCTTGACTGCGCTGGCCTTGCCCGCTTTGGGCTTGGCTTTCACAACCGGCTTGAGGGTTTTGGCGCTTGCGCTCTTGTGCAGCTTGGGCGCCAGTTTCCCCACGGGTTTGCTCTTTGGTAGCGCAGCGCCAGCTTTCGCAGCTGCCTTGACTGGCGCGGCTTTCTTGACTGCATTTTTAGCTGCGACAGCCTTGGCCACCGTCTTGCTTGCCGACTTCGGCAAGGGCTTCGCCTTTTGGGGCGGCTTGGCCTTGGCTTTGACAGCTTCCTTGACGGCCGGACGGGGCTTTGCCTTGGCAGTGGTTTTCACCACTTTGAGGGCTTTCGTCGCTTTCGCAGACACTTTGACTATTGCGGTTTTTGCTTTCACTTTTCGTCTCCTCGCAGGATTTCCTGCGCCTTCACTTCGCTGTCTTAACCCTAACTATGAGCTTTTCCACGCCTGCAATGCAGATTTGCGCTGGCGCGCGAGTGTACAGGTTAACCCGATGGAACACCCATGAGTTGCAAAATCGAGACAAAGATCTGAATTCAAACATGCTGATTGACTCGATCAGACCAGGCACTGCAACATGCCTTGCAGGAATATGTCCTTCGGCAAATCAATGCCAATGAACACCATCTTGCTGTTTCGCTTTTCATCGACACCCCACAGCGGCCCCAGGTCGCTGCCCATCAACTGGTGAACACCCTGGAAAATCACCTTCCGGTCGGTCCCGTTCATGTACAGCACGCCTTTGTAGCGCAGCATGCGGGGACCATAAACATTGACGATGGCACCCAGAAAATCTTCCAGCTTGGCCGGCTCAAAAGCTCGATCCGACTTGAAGACAAAGCTCTTGACGTCGTCTTCATGGGCGTGATGGTGCGCACCACCGTGTTGATGCGAGGGATGATCGCAGTCCTCCCCGTGGGCATGATCATGCTCGTGTTCATGCTCCTCTTCCTTGAGAAAGTCGGGATCAATGTCCAGTTTGGCATTGAGGTTGAAGCCACGCAAGTCAAACACTTCGCTCAGCGCCACCTCGCCGAAATGCACGGCTTTCTGCGGTGCGCGCGGGTTCATGTGCTGCAAACGATGCATCAGCGCCGTGACTTCATCGGGACTGACCAGATCGGTCTTGCTGATGAAAATCTGGTCGGCAAAGCCGATCTGCCGGCGTGCTTCCTGGCGTTCATCGAGTTGCGTCCCGGCATGCTTGGCGTCCACCAGCGTCAGGATCGAATCTAGCAGGTAACTCTCGGCGATTTCGTCGTCCATGAAGAAAGTCTGGGCCACCGGACCTGGATCGGCCAGGCCCGTGGTCTCGATCACGACGCGTTCAAAGTCGAGCTCGCCCTTGCGCTTCTTCTCGGCCAGATCATGCAGCGTCGCGCGCAGATCGTCACGGATCGTGCAGCAGATACAGCCGTTGCTCATCTGGATGATGCGCTCCTGCGTGTCAGACACCAGAATGTCGCTATCGATGTTTTCCTCACCAAATTCATTTTCGATCACGGCTATCTTCTGGCCGTGCGCCTCTTCCAGCACGCGTTTGAGCAGCGTCGTTTTGCCCGAGCCGAGAAAGCCCGTCAGGATGGTTGCAGGAATCAGACTCATCGCGTTTTGGTCAGGTTCAGATTGTCTTGAAGCAAGGGAGTGTAGCGGTCTATTGTTGCGGACTTATTTACGCATCACTACCAGGCCCTTGAGATACTCGCCTTCCGGGAAGTTGATGGTCATCGGGTGATCGGGCGCACCCCCCAGGCGCTCGACGATGTAGCCGTCAACCTGGGCGTCGATGGCAGCGGATGCCACGATCTTGTGAAACAGGTCGGCACTGATGCCGCCCGAGCAGGAGTAGGTGAACAAAACCCCTCCCGGCGAGAGAATCTTGCAGGCCAGCCGATTGATGTCCTTGTAGGCCCGCGCTGCGCGCTCCGCATGCGTCACCGTCGGCGCGAACTTCGGCGGGTCAAGCACGATCGCGTCAAATGTCCTGCCCTCAGCACCAAATTGCCTCAGGGAAGCGTTCACGTCAGCGTCCATGAAAGTTGCCCGGCCGGCGTCAAACCCGTTCAGTGCCACGTTGGCCCCGGCCTGCTGCAAGGCCGGCCCTGAAGAATCGATCGAAGTGACATGGGCCGCGCCCCCGGTCAATGCCGCTACCGTGAAGCCGCCGGTGTAGCAATAGCAGTTCAGGACCCGCTCAAACTTCAGTCGATGCGTGTAATCCGCGAACTTCTTGCGGCTGTCGCGCTGATCCAGGTAAAACCCGGTCTTGTGTCCGGTGGCAATATTGAGTGCCAGTTGCCAGTCATGCTCGCGCAGCACCAACTCGATCGGGCCAGCGCCGCGCAACCAGCCGCTGACCAGTGGCAAGCCCTCGCGCTCACGGCCGCTGGCGTCGGAACGCTCATAAAGCCGGGAAAGACCGGTAGCCGCCAGCAAGGCATCAACCAGCACCTCTTTCCAGCGCTCGGCTCCCGCGGACAGAAACTGCGCCACCAGGGTGTCGCCATA
>JBAXFI010000140.1:0-6589 GCA_037139995.1 Comamonadaceae bacterium
ATGCTGGCAAGTTTTCGGGGGTCCACGCGGCTGATGTTCTTGCCCACAATGGGCGACAGAATGATGGCAAACAGGCCGACCGGAGCCAGCAGCATGCCGGCGTCGATCGAGGGGTAGCCCATGAACTGCTGCAACCACAGCGGCAGCAAGACCACATTGCCAAAGAACAATCCGTAACCCACCGAGATCGCCAGCGTGCCAGACCAGAAATTGCGGCGCGTGAACAAGCGCAAGTCCACCACCGGATGTTCTTCGGTCAGTTCCCAGACCATGAAGAAGCAGAAGCCGACCAGCGCCACCACACCCAGCGTCACCACCTCGGGTGAATGAAACCAGTCGAGTTCCTTGCCCTTGTCGAGCATGATCTGCAAGGCGCCGACCCACAGCACCAACAGCCCCAGGCCGACACTGTCGATCGGCAGCTTGTGCGTCACGCTCTCGCGCTTGTGGTAAATCGTCCAGACCATGAAGGCGGACAACAAGCCAACCGGAATGTTGATATAAAAAATCCACGACCAGCTAACGTTGTCGGTAATCCAGCCACCCAGCAGCGGACCCATCACCGGCGCCACCAGGGTCGTGATGGCCCACAGGCCCATCGCCAGCCCGGCCAGTGCCGGCGGATAGCTCGACAGCAGCAAGCCCTGCGACAGCGGAATCATGGGCCCGGCCACGAATCCCTGCATGGCGCGAAACACGATCAGCATGGTCATGTTGGGCGCCAGACCACAGAGCCAGGAAGTCAGGACGAAGAGCAGCACGCTGGTGATGAACAGGCGCACCTGACCGAAGCGTTCCGACAACCAGCCGGTCAGGGGCAAGGCAATCGCATTGGCGACGCCAAAGCTGGTAATGACCCAAGTGCCCTGGTTCGTGCTCACGCCCAGATCACCCGCAATCGCCGGCAGCGAGACGTTGGCAATCGATGAATCGAGCACATTCATGAAGGTGGCCAGCGATAGGGCAAGGGTGCCCCACAGACGCGCCGAGCCTTGCAGCGGCGGGTGGACCGCGACGGGGAGTGCAGTAGCCATGGCAGTAGCGACTCAGTGCTGGCCCATGTTGGCGGCAACGATCTTGCGCACCTCTTCGGCAGCGCCAGCGTCCAGCGATTCGTAAACTTTGGTCTGCACCAGGGCTGCGGCGCGCGGCGTATCGGCCAGCATTTTTCCGTCCTGCTTGCTGACATCCACCGTGGCCAGCATCGACAAGCCGACACGCAAAGGGTTCTGTGCCAGTTGCGCCGCATCCAGCGTGACGCGCACCGGCACACGCTGCACCACCTTGATCCAGTTGCCGGTGGCGTTTTGCGCCGGCAACAGCGCAAACGCAGCACCGGTGCCCATGCCCAGACCCGCGACCAGGCCCTTGTACTCTACTTTTTTGCCGTACAGATCGGCCGTCAGTTTGACGCTCTGCCCGATGCGGATGTTGCGCAACTGGACTTCCTTGAAATTGGCATCGACCCACAACTGATTCAGTGGCACGATCGCCATCAGCGGCGTGCCGGCGGCCACGCGCTGGCCGAGCTGCACCGTGCGCCGCGCCACGAAACCATCAACCGGTGCCGGCAAGGCGGCACGCTGCGCCGCCAGCCAGGCTTCGCGCAGCTTGACCGCTGCCGCCTGCACACTGGGGTGCTTGTCAATCGCCGTGCCATCGGTCAGCGTCTGGTTGCTGATGAGCTGTTGTTTGGCAGCGGCCACACCGGCCTGTGCGGAACTCAGCGCATTCTTGCCGTTGGTGAGCTGCGTTTGCGCGTGGCTTAGTTCTTCTTTGGAAATGGCACCATTTTGAATCAAGGACTGACGCCGGTTCAAGTCGTCGGTGGCGCGCGCAATTTCGGTTTGCGCCTTCACTACATCGGCCTCACGCACCGCAACTTGCGCGCTCAGGCTGGCATTGTTCGCGTACAAGGTGCGCACCTGGCGCACCGTCTGTGCCAGCGCGGCGCGGGCCTGGTCCAGCGCCACCTGGGTGTCGGTCGGGTCCAGCTTGACCAGCGGATCGCCGGCTTTGACGTAATCGGTGTCATCGGCCAGGATCGCCATCACCGTGCCACCGATCTGCGGCGTAATCTGGATTACATTGCCCTGCACGTAGGCGTTGTCGGTGGATTCGTAATGACTCGCCACCAACCATTCGTAGGCGGTCCAGGCCAAGCCGACGAGGACGACCACGGAAGTCAGGGTGAGCAAGGCCTTTTTGCGCGCCGGGTTACCGGCTGCGCTTGGGCTAGAGGTTTGAGCTTCGGGTGTTGACATGGTGGTGAAGATTCAAAAAGAAAACAAAATCGAGGTCACGAAGGATTCGTCATTGCGGGCCCCGTACTGTCATTGGGCCCAGTATTGTCATTGCGGGCCCTGACCCGCAATCCATGCAGCGCATACCACTGGATGCCGGATGTTGTAACCCCGGACCTGATCCGGGGACGGCATGACAAGCCAACTTCATGGATCGCCACGGCCTAGGGCCTCGCGATGACGGCAGCCAGTGCTGCGTCACCCTGATAACCACCGCCCAGCGCACGCATCAGGGCGACCTGGTTGTCCAGCGCGCGTGCCGCCAGATCAACGCCCTGACGGCGCTGGTTGAGTACGGCGGTTTCCGCGCCCAACACTGAGAGCAGCGGGGTCAGCCCGGCTTCGTGGCGCTGCACGGCAATGGCGTAAGCGCTCTCAGCAGCGGCCCGCACGGCGCGCTGCTCGGCTTGCTGGCGCCCAATCGATTGGGCCGAGGCCAGGGCGTCGGTCACCTCGCGCACGGCATCGATCACGGCCGCGTTGTAGCTCTCAATGGCAGCGTCCAGATCCGCGGCGCGGCCGCGCAGATTGGCACGCAGGCGACCACCGTCAAAAAGCGGCAGGCGCAAGGCCGGCCCGAGCCCCCACTGCTCGCTACCGGCGCCGAACAGACGGTCCAGCCCGATGCTGGACGCACCGGCAAATGCGACAAGATTGATACTTGGATAGAACTGGCTGCGCGCGCTGCTGACATCCTGCAGCGCCGCCTCAACGCGCCAACGCGCCGCTGTGATGTCGGCACGCCGACCCAGCAGGTCCGACGGCACGGTCGGCGCCAGCGCAGCGCTTTTGAGGCTGGCCTGCGCCGGCACGACCAGCTTCAAGCCCTGTGCGGGCTGCCCCGCCAAAGCACTGAGGGCATGTTCGACCAGCTTGATCTGCTCCTGCAGTGCTTCAATTTGCTGCCGGGCTTCGGGCACCGTGCCTTCGCTTTGCCGCACCTCCAGACGCGTGTCCAGACCAGCCTGAAAGCGTTGCAGTACCAGCCTGAGGCTATGTTCGCGTTGCGCCAGCACCCGCCCTGCGATTCCGAGCTGCTCGTTCAATCGCACTAACTGGAAATAGCTGCGCGCCAGATTGCTGGCCAGCAGCGTGCGAGCCGCTGCCGCGTCAGCCTGCACGGCGCGCACATTGCCGAGTGCTGCTTCCAGAGCCGAGCGGTTCTTGCCAAAAAAGTCAAGCTCCCAGCTGCCGCTGAACTGTGCCGTACCGGTCTCGTAAATATTGCCTGCCAGGGGCGGCGGAATCATGCCGGTGGCGGTGAACTTCTGCCTTGTCGCGTCCAGTCCGGCGTTCAGCTGCGGCCCGCTGGCAGCCTGCACGATGTCGGCACCAGCCTGCGAACGCATCAGCCTGGCCTGCGCAATCTTGAGGCTCGGATGGTTGGCGAGTGCGCTGTCAATCAGACGATCAAGCTGCGCATCGCCAAACTCGCGCCACCAGGCATCGGTTACGGCCACCGTCGCACCAGCATCCGAGCCCAGCCCCAGGGAGGATGCATCACGCAGCGAGGCCTGCACATCTGTACCGCCTGGGGCAGCACAAGCAACCAGGCTCAGAACCGCCGTCATCGCGAGGCCGCAGGCCGTGGCGCTCCATGTATTGCGGATGGAATCATCAAGCCTCATGCGGGCCTCCCGGAATCAAGGGGGTTGAAGACGGCGACTTGACCGGCGCATTGGCCAGCATGCGGCGCAAGAGGCTCTTCAGGGTTTCAAACTCTTCGGCCGAGAAGCCGGCCAGGCAGGCATTCTGGACGCCACTGAGCACCACCGGAATACCAACCGCCGCGGCACGCCCCTCCTCCGTCAGTTCGATGTTGACAACACGCCGATCCGCTACCGAGCGCACACGGCGACACAGGCCCTTGGCTTCCAGACGGTCGAGCAGACGCGTCATGGCGCCGGCATCCAACTCGCAACCGCGTGCCAGTTCGGCCACAGTGGAGCCCTGGCCCATGGATAGCCTGAGCAGGGGCAGCCATTGGGCATTGGTCAGGTCGCTGGCTTCGAGCTGGTGCTCAATCTCGTGCGCCAGGCTGGAGAGCACGCGACGCATCAGCAGGCCCACGCTGTCTTCCGGGCGGTAGCCCTGAGCGCGGTAAAAATTGGCAGTCTTTGGCATAGGGCGCCCATATTATTTGCTTAGGCAATTATTGTCAAGGCTTTGTTTGGTATGGCAACGGTTTCTCTAAATTCTGGCTACACTTCGCCCCATGAGCACCGCCAACCCGCCCGCCGCCCCAGCCACTGCCTCACCACGATCCCTGTCAGGCCTGCTGCCTTTTCTGCGGCCGTACCGCGGCCGCATTGGCCTGGCGCTGATCTTTCTGGTGCTGGCGGCGGTAGCGACGCTGGCCTTCCCGGTCGCCCTGCGCAGCTTGATCGATGGCGGTCTGGTGCAGAGTGACAAGGGCGCGCAGGCGATGGCCTTGCGCGAACATTTCTTCGCCCTCTTTGCGGTTGCCGTGGCGCTAGGTCTGTTTTCAGCGGCGCGCTTCTACATGGTGAGTTGGCTCGGCGAGCGCGTCACGGCCGATGTGCGTAACGCCGTCTACGCCCACGTGCTGGAGCAGAGCCCCGAATTCTTTGAGACCACGCAGACCGGCGAGGTGCTGTCGCGCCTGTCAGCCGACACCACGCTGGTGCAAACCGTGGTCGGCTCGTCGCTTTCCATGGGTCTGCGCAACACCGTGATGGGCATCGGCGCGCTGGCCATGCTGATCTGGACCAACCCCTATGTCATGTTCCAGGTGCTGGGCGTGCTGGTACTGGTGGTCATTCCGGCGCTCTGGTTCGGCCGGCGCGTGCGCAAGCTCTCACGTGCCAGCCAGGACCGCATCGCCGACTCCAGCGCGATCGCGGCCGAGGTGCTCAATGCGATTCCGGTGGTGCAAAGCTATACCGCTGAGGGCCGCGAGGCGCAGCGCTTCAACACTTCCACCGACAATGCCTTTCGCACCGCCGTGCGGCGTACCAAGGCGCGCGCGGCGCTGGTGGCTTTCGTCATCATCGCCACTTCCGCCGCCCTGCTCTGGGGTCTATTCCAGGGCACACAGGCAGTGGCGGCCGGACGTATCAGCGCCGGCGACCTGGGTCAGACCGTGATGTACGTGATCATCCTGGCCAGCGCCTTTGCGATTCTGGGTGAAGTCTATGGCGACTTGCTGCGCGCCGCCGGCGCCACCGAGCGTCTGATGGAACTGCTGGCGAGCCGCTCGCCCATCGCATCGCCGATGGATCCGATCCCCGCCCCGCTTCAGCTGGCAGGCAGCGAAGTTGACTTTGAGGACCTCGTCTTTCATTACCCCTCGCGCCCCAAACAGGCGGCGCTGAGTCACTTTTCATTGCGCGTTCAATCGGGACAAACCGTGGCACTGGTCGGACCGAGCGGCGCCGGCAAAAGCACGGTATTCCAGTTGCTGCTGCGCTTTTACGACCCGGCGTCGGGCCGCATCTTGCTCGACGGTGTCCAGACGCGCAGCATGTCTTTGCACGATCTGCGTCAGCGCATCGGTATCGTGCCGCAGGACGCGGTGATTTTCTCCAGCACTGCGCTGGAAAACATCCGTTACGGCAAACCGCTGGCGAGCGACGCCGAGGTCAAAGCCGCCGCTCAGGCCGCTTTTGCGCATGAGTTCATCACCGCCCTGCCCGAGGGCTACGACACCTTTCTGGGCGAGCGCGGCGTGCGGCTCTCTGGTGGCCAACGTCAGCGCATTGCGATTGCCCGCGCCATGCTGAAAAACCCGCCGCTGTTATTGCTCGATGAAGCCACCAGCGCACTCGATGCCGAAAGCGAGCGCATGGTGCAGGCGGCGTTGGAGAGCGCCATGCAGGGTCGCACCACGCTGGTGATTGCGCACCGTCTGGCCACCGTGCAAAAAGCCGACCTGATCGTGGTGCTGGACCACGGCCAGTTGGTGGAACAGGGCACCCACGCCGAACTGGTGGCCCGCGGCGGCGTCTACGCCGGTCTCGCCGCCCTGCAGTTCAATGCTTGACTTCCATTTCCCCCACTCATACCCCCCGCCCTCTCCCGCCCCGCCGGGCGGAAGAGGGAGCCAACAGCCCTATCTGGCCGTGTCTTTAAACAAGGCAAGTACACGCGCCAATGCACCAGCGTGGGTTGACCGACGAAAACGTTTGATCGGCAGGATCTATTGTTGCGTCATTGCGGGCCTCTGATTTGTCATTGCGGCCTTGAGCCGCAATCCAGGTTCCAAACGCCACTGGATCCCGGATCGAGTCCCATAAGCGCTAACTTAGACACTTACTTTTGATGTA
>JBAXFI010000141.1:0-6555 GCA_037139995.1 Comamonadaceae bacterium
AGCATGCCCACCACGAGGATCCAAATGACGTAGAGGGAAGTCGTCGGTGTGCGGACGGTTCCCAGACTGATATTGGCAGCGGTTAGAAAAACAAAGCAGAGTATGGGCAGGGCGAACGCAACAAAGGTAATCTGGCCCGTGTGCAGAATGCGCCAGCCCAGTGCAAGCAAGACCAGCCACAAAACTGGGATCATTGTCGAGCTGGCAGAGACATTGTTGCCGAGTAAGACTGCAACAGAGATCAGACCCGCAAAAAGCAGATTGATGCAGATAACCTCGTTGAGAAAACCGGCCCGGCGTGTTTTTTCCTCATCGCCTTGAAAGACAGGCGCTGCAATCCAGTTTTTCACCTTGCTTGACATGATTCTCCGATCGCGCTCACGCGACTATCGAACGCAATTATCCCTCGATTGGTTCCGGTCTCTCGGACTCGATCGGGATGGGCAGCTACATGCTATTGGAACTTCACACCTAGCCAATGCCGGCACCAGGCCAGCGCCCTTTCCAGATTGGCGTCGGCGGCAGGGCTCAGTGGCGTACCCAGTTCGAAAGCTTCACCGCGAATCGCGAGCATCGTGGACGCTGGTGGCGCCTGGCCATGCAGGTCGCAAAACACCTGCAGCAGGGCTTGCGCCGACAAGGTGTGCGTCCCGATGCTGGCGTCCCTGGCCGGCGCCAGACTGATCACTTCAAACGGCGCACGGCAAGTCAGGCTGGCATCGACAAACAGCACGCGTGAGCGTCCCGGCAAATCCAGCGCATGCTCAATCTGCAGTTGGTAGTCTTCAAGACAGTCCACACCTGAGTCCACCGGAAGCAAGGCGCGCAGACGATCCAGCAACAAGGGGCCGAGCGCATCATCACCCCGACTGCGGTTGCCCCAGGCAAACACCAGCAGCGGCGCGACCGCGCCGGTCAATGCGTTCATGCGAGGCTTGCCGCCAGGGTAGAGAAATTGCGCTGCAGCACTCCTTGCTGGGACTTCTGCACACGGTCGATCAGCTCACCGCTCGGGCCAAGCAAGCTCACGTCCAGCGGCATGCGACCGAGCGCATGGGTGGCGCAGGAGAGACAGGGGTCAAAAGCACGGATCGCCACCTCGATGTGATTGAGCAGGCCAACGGTCAGCTCGCGACCATCGAGGTACTGACCTGCCACCGAGCGCACGGCCTGGTTCATGGCCTGGTTGTTGTGGGTCGTCGAGACAATCAGGTTGCAGCGCGTCACCAGATCATCCTCGCCCACTTCGTAGTGGTGGATCAAGGTACCACGCGGTGCCTCGATCACGCCCACCCCTGAGCGCCGGCGTGTGCCCTGCGCCATCAGCTCACCGCGCAGGATATCGGGATCATCCAACAAGCCCTTGATCACTTCGACGCAGTGCAACAACTCAACCATGCGCGCCCAATGGTAGGCCAGCACCGCCTGCACCGGCTCACCGCAACCGGCAGCAACAAACTCGCGGCGCTGCACTTCTGCCAGCTCACTGGGGATGAAGTCGCAGTTCTGCAAGCGCGACAGCGGGCCGACCCGGTAGCTGCCCAGTTCGGCTCCCAGATGCTTGAGGAAGGGGAATTTCATGTAAGTCCAAGGCTTGACTTCCTCCTCGATCAGGTCGAGATAGTCCTGATCCCGCACGGCGTCAAACAGGATCTTGCCTGCAGCATCTCGAACGCGGATCGCGCCGTCGTACAGGTCCAGGGCCCCGTCCGCTCGCACCAGCGACAGGATGCTGGAGGGAACGTGGCCAAAGCTGTCGTACAGCACAGGGTTCTGCGCGTGCAGTTGGACGGCGATCTGCACGGCGTCCTGTGCCCAGGCCAGCATCTGCGGCAAGTCCCGCTGCAGCAGGGCATGGTCCTGCGCACTGACATGCTTGGTAACACCGCCCGGCACCGAGCCTGTGCCGTGGATGCGCTTGCCGGCAGTGGCACGGATCAGTTCCTGACCGAACTTGCGCAGCAACACGCCCTTTCTGGCGATCTCCGGATGCGCTTGCGCCACACCCACGATGTTGCGCCGGTTCGCCTCGGAGTCAAAGCCAAACAGCAGATCGGGTGCCGCCAGGTAGAAGAAGTGCAAGGCATGCGATTGCATGACCTGCGCGTAGTGCATGAGGCGGCGAATCTTCTGTGCAGAAGGCGTCACCGTGGTTCCCAGCACCCGGTCAAAGGCCTTGGACGCCGCCAGATGGTGCGACACCGGACAGATGCCGCACAGGCGCTGCACCATCACGGGAATTTCCCAATAGGGCCGGCCTTCAATGAATTTCTCGAAACCACGGAACTCGACGATGTGCAGACGAACCTGCTGCACGCGGTTTTGTGCGTCGAGCAGGATCGTCACCTTGCCGTGGCCTTCGACCCTGGAAAGCGGGTCAATGGCGACGCGGCGCAAGCCACTGGCAACAGCCTCGGGAGTAGCTGTTTCAAACAAATGCGTCATGCCTGGAACTTTCGGACACAAGCATTGTCATACCGGGCTTGACCCGGTATCCAGTGATGGCGAGCACTGGATTGCGGATCAGGTCCGCAATGACAGGTATTGGGAATGGGTATATCGGCAATGACTGTCTCCCTCAGTCGTAGCGCAGCAAGCCGCCACTCAGATGTGGGGTGCGCCCGGCAATCAGGTCATTGAGGAAGGACCAGAACGCCTCGGCCGAAGGCGGACAGCCGGGCAAAAAGTAATCCACCTGCACCACCTCATGAATCGGGCGCACCTTATTCAGCGGCAGCGGCAGTTCGGGGTCATTGGGGATCGCACTGCCTGCGCTCATGCCGGCGCGGCTGCGGTAGACCTCGGTCAGCAATCCCGCCAGGTCCAGATGGTTGCGCTGCGCCGGCAGGCCGCCGTTGATGGCGCAGGCACCCACTGCCACCAGGGTCTTGCAACGGGCGCGAAACTCACGCAGCACATGCACGTTCTCGGCATTGCACAGGCCGCCTTCAATCAGGCCGATGTCGCAGGTCCCGAGCTGCTTGATGTCGGTCAGCGGCGAACGATCCAACTCGACGCGCTCAATCAGTTCAAACAGCCGCTCATCGATATCAAGAAAGGACATGTGGCAACCAAAGCAGCCTGCGAGTGACACCGTGGCCAGCTTGAGCTTGCGCGGGAAACGTGGGAAGGCGCCAGCGCTCAAGGGCGTTCTCCCGGTCCCGGCTCCGACACCGGCTGCAGATCAAAACGCCGCTGCCCGATCGGAATCGAAAAACCGCGCCGCTTGGGCAGGATCACGCCCACCGGACAGATCGCCGCAGCGCGGTCCTGCAGCGTCATGTCGGTATCGGCCAGGGCGCCGGATGCGCTGTTGACCAGGAGCCGGGTCGAGATGCCCCTGCCGCCAATGGCAAAGACGTTCGTGCTGTCGACATCGCGGCTGGCGCGCACGCACAGGGCGCACAGGATGCAGCGGTTGAAGTCCAGCAGAATGTCGGGGTGGCTGGCGTCCACCGGCCGGTCCGGATAGAACTCCTCGAAGTGTGGTGCCTCCATGCCCATCGCATAGGCCGTTGCCTGCAGCAGGCAGTTGCCGCTCTTTTCGCAACTCGGGCAGAAGTGGTTGCCTTCGATGAACAGCATCTGCAGCAGCTTCTTGCGCTGACCATTGATCTCATCGGTATTGCTTTGTACTTCCAGATCGGCAGCGGCCTGCAGCGTGCAGGCGCAGACCATGTGGCCGTCAACCTTCACGCCACAGAGACGGCAGGACCCGTGGGCCGGAAACTCCTCATGCCAGCACAGGTGCGGGATGTAGCTTCCGGCGCGCGTGGCCGCCTGCAGCACCGTCTGGCCCGCCACAAAGTCGATCTCGACGCCGTCCAGCGTGAACGTCTGTGTGCTCACATTGGCCGCGCTCATGCTTCGTTCTCCAGGTGGGCACCGGCGTCGTCCCGATGCGTCAGGCGCCGGGCGACAGAGAGTTCGCTGTCAAGATCGAAAGCTGGCTCGAAATGCAGCCACTTCAGGCGTTGCTCGTATGCCGGGCGGAATTTGGCGATCGTGTCGCGCAGCGGGTTGGCGGCGCTGGCGCCCAGGCCGCAGTGACTGGCGCTGTGCAGTAGCCGGTCGAGTTCGAACAGCACAGCAATGTCGGCGCCGGAGCCACGCCCGGCAGCGAGTTTGTCCATGCGCCTTGCCAGGAGTTCAGTGCCGACCCGACATGGCGTACAAAAACCGCAGCTCTCGTGCGCAAAAAAATGGGCAAAGGCACGCGCCACTTCGAACATGTCGCGCGAAGCGTCAAACACCATGAAAGCGCCGGCTGTGGGCAGGTCCTCAAAGGCGATGCGACGACCGAAATCGGACCTCGAAAGACAGACACCGGAGGGGCCGCCAAGTTGCACCGCCTGCGCATCCAGCGCCCCGCAGTCCTGCAGGATGCGTTCGACCGTTGTGCCAAACGGGTACTCGTACAGGCCCGCTCGCTCGCAGTCGCCTGAGACCGAGTGGATCTTGGTGCCGCTCGACTGCGCCGTGCCTATTTCCGACCACCAGACGCCACCACGCAGCGCAATCTGGCTCGCAGCGCAAAACGTTTCGACGTTGTTGACCACCGTGGGAAAACCCAGATAACCCTGCTGCACCGGAAATGGCGGGCGGATGCGCGGCGTGCCACGTTTGCCTTCGAGCGACTCGATCAGTGCCGATTCCTCGCCGCACACATAGGCGCCGGCCCCGATGTGGATGTCAATCTCAAAGTCGAATCCGCTGCGCCCCAGAATGGCATTGCCCAGCAGGCCGGCTGCGCGCCGGCGTTGCAGTACCGATTGCAAGGACTCGAGCAGATAGCGGTACTCGCCACGCAGGTAAAGAAAGCCGCGCTGCGCGCCGATCACGTGGGCTGCCACCGTCATGCCCTCGAACACGGCGTCGGCAAAGCGGCTTAACAGCACCCGGTCCTTGAAGGTGCCGGGCTCTCCCTCGTCAGCATTGCAGACCACGAATCGCTGCGCGCCAGCTGCTTCGCGACACAAACCCCATTTGAGTGCCGTCGCAAAGCCGGCACCACCGCGGCCGCGCAGACCCGATGTCTTGATCTCGCCCAGCGTCGCCTCTGCCCCGCGCGCCAGCGCCGCGCTGAGCGCCAGCCCCGGCGCCACGGGCTCTCCTAGCAGCACGTCAGCACGGCGAATGTTGTCCTGCACTTCGAACCAGTGGGTTGGCCACTGCGCGGGCGGCACGCGCGCAAGGATCAACTCGGCGATTTGTGCCACGCGGTCGCCGTCCAGGCGTGTCACGACATGGTGGTGGTTGAGCAGCAAGGCCGGGCCCTGGTCACACAAGCCGGTGCAGGAAGTTCTATCCACGCTCGCCAGTGCGTCCCTGCTCATTGCACCGGGCAGGACCCCCAGGCGCTGACAGAGATCAGCCAGCATGGCCTCGCTGCCAAGCATGCGGTCAGTCACGTTGTCGCTGAAAAGAACCCGGTAGGCGCCGACCGGGCGCTCGTGCAGAAAGCGGTAAAACCCGGACACGCCCTGCACCTGCGCCAGAGGCAGGTCCAGCGCCGCGGCCACCTGGCTCAGGGTCGCTCGCGACAGCCAGCCCAGGGCGGATTGCAGCTCGCGCAGAATCTGCAGCAGCATGTCTGCCCGCCGGCCATGGCGCGACAGCACGATTTCCAGCAGGTCTTGCTCCGTCTTCAAGTTTCCACCGGCGCTATGCGAACGTTTCCGTGATCGACTTTCATGACAGGCAACTGGTTCAGACCGATGCAGCAATATCCAGCGAACGCAGGCGCAGGGCCGGGTCAAAAACATCACATACCAGCATGAATTCGTCCGCAGCGGTGGCTTGCGCCAGAGCGGCAAGTCCAGCGCGCACTTTGTCGGGCCCTCCAATCACGGCTGCGCCGAGGAAATCGGCGATGGCGGCGCGCTCTTGCGGCTGCAAGCCCTGCGCAAAATCCTGCACCGGCGGCTGCAAGCGCTTGCGCTCGCCAGTCAGGATGCCCAGCACTCGCCGGTAGCTGCTGCTGGCAAGAAATTCGGCCTCTTCATCGCTTGGGGCAGCAATCAGTGGCACGCCAACGACGACCCGCGGTTTGCTGAGCGTGGCCGACGGGCGAAACAGGCTGCGGTAAAGGTCAATCGCCTGGTGCAGCAGGCGTGGCGCGAAGTGAGCCGCAAAGGCATAGGGCAGACCGCGCTCGGCTGCCAACTGGGCAGAGAACAGGCTGGAGCCGAGCAGCCAGATCGGCACCTCGGTGCCTGCACCAGGCATGGCGATCAGCCGCTGGCCAGCTCGCGCCGGCGCCAGCAACTGCTGCAGTTCGGCCACATCCCGCGGAAAGTCCTGCTCGGTCTCTAACCGATCACGGCGCAAGGCACGCATGGTGAATGGGTCGGTACCGGGAGCGCGTCCCAGCCCCAGATCGATGCGGCCCGGGTACAACTCGGCCAGCGTGCCAAAGGCCTCGGCCACCACCAGCGGCGCGTGATTCGGCAGCATCACGCCGCCGGAGCCAACGCGGATGCGCTCGGTGCCACCTGCGATGTAACCCACCAGAACGGCGGTGGCAGAACTCGCAATGCCCGCCATATTGTGGTG
>JBAXFI010000142.1:0-6510 GCA_037139995.1 Comamonadaceae bacterium
CGGCATAAAGGGGGAGTCCGCAGGACGGAGGACAGCCGCGGAGCTGAGTGCCGCATCGGCCAGATCCACCCGCCATGCTGCGGGGAGTGGGGCGTCTGCAGTGCATCTTCATGACAGCCAGTGTGCCGCAGCGCGCCCGACGGCAAGCTGACCGTCAGATTACATTCCTGTTATCTTCATCGCATCAACGATCCCTCAGCGCACAATGGCGGCCATGAAAATTCTTATCGTCGAGGACGAACCCAAAACCGGCGACTACCTGAAGCAAGGTCTGGTCGAGGCCGGGTTTGTGGTCGACCTGGTGCGCGACGGACAGGACGGCCTGCATCACGCGCTGACCGAAAGCTACGATCTGGCCATTCTGGACGTGATGCTGCCGGGTCTGGACGGCTGGTCCGTGCTGCGGGGCATGCGCAAGGCGGGCAAGGACATGCCGGTGCTGTTCCTGAGTGCGCGCGATCATGTGGATGACCGCGTCAAGGGTCTGGAACTCGGCGCCGACGACTACCTGGTCAAGCCCTTTGCCTTTTCCGAACTGCTGGCGCGCGTACGAACGCTGCTGCGCCGGGGCGCCAAGGCCAGCGCTGCCGAATTCCTGCGCGCAGCCGATCTGGAGTGCGATTTGCTGCGCCGTCGCGTCACGCGCGCTGGCAAGCGCATCGAGCTCACGGCCAAGGAGTTTGCGCTGCTCGAACTGCTGCTGCGCCGGCAAGGCGAAGTGCTGCCGCGCTCGCTGATCGCGTCCCAGGTCTGGGACATGAATTTCGACAGCGACACCAACGTCATCGAGGTAGCCATGCGCCGCCTGCGCGCCAAGCTCGACGACAACTTCGAGCCCAAGCTGATCCGCACCGTGCGCGGCATGGGCTATGTTCTGGAGAATCCGGATTGCGCTTGACTGGCAGCGTTTCCATCACCTGGCGCCTGACGCTGCTGTTCGCGGTTGCCTCCTCGGTCGTGCTGCTGGCCCTGGGCATGGTGATCGCCAGTTCGGTGGAAAAGCACTTCGAGGACCTGGACATGGAGGTGCTGGGCGGCAAGATGGAACTGACGCGCCATGCGCTGGCGTCGGTCAGGTCGCACGATGATCTTCAGGCTCTGGCGCAGCAACTCGACGACTCGCTGGTCGGTCACCACGGTCTGGAAGTGATGGTCATCAGCGCCAACCGGACGGTCATCTTCGCCACGCACCATGCCAGCTTCCCGTCCCAACTTGTCGCCTCCAGCGTCAGCCAGGCCCCGTACCGCCCGGTGCTGTGGACGCTTGCTGGCCAAAGCTACCGTGCCATCGCAGCGGAGCTGCCAACCGGCACCAACAACAGCGCCAAGGTGATCGTTGCGGTGGCCACCGACATCGCGCACCATCAGATCTATATGCGCTCCTTTCTGCAAACACTTTGGCTGTTCGTGGCTGGCGCGGCGCTGCTGACCGGCTTGCTGGGTTGGGCCGCAGTACGCCGCGGCCTGGCGCCGCTGCGCGCCATGCGCGAGCAGGCGCAGGCTGTCAACGCACAGCAACTCGACCAGCGCCTGGCGGTCACCTCGGTGCCAGCGGAACTGGCTGAACTGGCGCAATCCCTCAACGACATGCTGGCGCGCCTGCAGGACGCGTTCATGCGGCTTTCTGACTTTTCCTCCGACATCGCACACGAGCTGCGCACGCCCGTGAGTAACCTGATGACGCAGACCCAGGTCGCCCTGTCCAAGACACGTAACGCCGACGAGTACCGCAGCATTCTGGAATCCAACGCCGAAGAATTCGAGCACATGACACGCATGATCTCCGACATGCTGCTGCTGGCGAAAGCAGAGAACGGGCTGGTGATACCCCACCGTGAAGTGATTGACCTGGCCGCCGAGATGCGTGCACTGTTTGACTACTACGACGCGGTTGCGGAGGAGAAGAAGCTGCACCTGATCCTTGAAGGCGCTGGCGCAGTCAGCGCCGACCGTCTCATGCTGCGCCGGGCGCTGGGAAATCTTCTGTCCAACGCAGTGCGGCATTCGCGCGTGGGCACAACGCTGCGCGTCAACATCAGCAACAGAGCCGACGCGGTCTGGATTGCCATCGAAAACACCGGCGACACGATTGCACCGGAATACCTGGAGCGGGTCTTTGACCGCTTCTTTCGGGTCGATCCGTCACGCCAACGTGCCAGCGAAGGCACCGGCCTGGGCCTGGCCATCACGCGCTCCATCGTGCTCGCCCATGGCGGCACCATCGCCGTCGAGTCTGCGCTTGGTGTAACCATCTTTACCATCGAGTTACCCAAGACGACAGACCAGCCTGTCCACGTCACGAGAAGCTGATTCGTTACCTGTTCATGACACGTCTGTTTTGCATCCCCCTCCTCCTGTTGTTTGCGGTCCGGATGGCTCTCGCGAGCACCGACACGCCGACCGAGCGCGAATTGCACACTTCCGAGTGCGTGGCTGCCCTGGACGCCAGGTCCGACGAACTGGCCCGCCAGGTCAAGGCCGGTCAGACCGAGTCACGAGCGCTGCTGGTGATCACGCTGGAGGCCGGAGGCGCCTTCATCGGGCAGGCCTATTTGCAGGGCGAGCGCGACGAGGCGCGCTCGCAGTCGCAGCTCGCTGCCGCGCTGCAGGCGCAAAAGAAAATACCGGAGGCGGACCTGGCAGCGCGACAGTCCAGCTGTGCGCTGGAAGGTGCTCGCCTGCTCGCGCAGACCGACGTGATCGGTCGCTTCGTCATCTCGCGCCTGGTGCAGCGCCAGCTACAGAAGTTAATCGGGGATTGAGCCGCCCAGCGCCTTGATCAGGAACACCGTCGTTACCAGTTCCTGACCCAGCAACTGAACACTTTGGCGCTCACTGAGCAACAAGGCCTGCTGCGCCGTGACCAGTTCCAGATACGGCGACAGCCCACCGTCGTAGCGGGCCGTCGTCATGTCCAGCACCCGCTGCGCCGCTGCCCTGGCCGCAACGGCCTGCAGCGAAGCACGGCGCAGTGCAGTCAATCCGGTAATTCCGTCCTCGACCTCCTGCATGGCCAGCAGCACGACCCGCCGGTAGTTTGCTACCGTAGCGTCGTAGCCGGCGCGGGAGAAATCAAGATTGGCGCGCAGCCGGCCCCCGTCAAAAATCGTCTGGGCAGCCGACAGACCCAACGACCACAACAGACTTGGCGCATCGAACAGACCGGCCAACTCACGGCTGTCCACGCCGAGCGTCGACCCCAGCATGATGCTGGGGTAGAAGGCGGCGTTCGCAACCCCAATCTGCGCATTGGCGGCGGCCATGGCGCGCTCGGCCGCGGCAATGTCAGGGCGGCGCTGCAAGAGCTCCGACGGCAGGCCGAGCGGCACCGCAGGGGCGCTGCGCTCACGCCGCTCTGGCGCCAGGCTGAATTGCGGCGCGGCCGCACCGGTCAAGGTGGCAATCGCGTGCTCGAACTGGCCACGCTGGCGGCGCAGCAGTTCCAGTTGCACCAGCGTCGTCTCCAGCAAGGCCTGCTGCTGCGCCACATCCAGGCCCGAGGCAGCGCCGAGTTCGCGCCGCGCGCTGACCAGTTCCAGCGCACGTCGTTGCAGACCGGTGGCGCGCTCCAGCACATCAAGTTCGGCGTCGATCACGCGCAGATTGAAATAGTTGGCTGCCAGATCGGCGCTGAGCAGAAGACGCGTGTTCTCCAACTCGGCCGCAGCTTGCGCGGCCGAGGCCTGCGCGCCGGCGATCGACTGCTCGACGCGGCCCGCCAGATCCAGTTCGTAGTTCACCGTCATGGCGACGTTGAGCTCGTTCTGCACAGTCGAGAAATTCGGGCTGGCGTAACTGCTGAGCGGACGGTTGGCAGAAATCTTCTGTCGTGACACGCGCTCACCCAGACCCAGTTGCGGCAGGGCACTGGCCGAGGTTGCCGCCAGAGTGGCGCGTGCCTGCAACAGTCGCGCCTGTGCCAGGGCCAGCGTCGGACTGTTCAGCAGTGCCTGCTGCTGCAGCGCGTCCAGTCTGGCGTCGCCAAAAATTCGCCACCAGTCCCCCTTGCTGGCAGCGTCATTGGGTTGGCCAAGGCGCCAGGGCGCCTCGAGTTTCCAGGCGAGGGGCAAATCCAGCGCGGGCCGCTGATACTCTGGCGCTGCAGCGCAAGCCAGCAACACCGTGGTGCAAACAGCGACGAGGACAGGACGAAGAATCACTTGCCTTCCTTGGCCGGGTTCGCCACCACCGTCTGACCATCGGCGATCCAGTCCGGCGGATTGAGTACCACGCAATCCACCTCCGTCAGGCCTTCGAGCACTTCGAAATCGACGCCGTAGTTGCGCCCGACGCTGACGCGCCGCAGGCTGACACGGCCCTGCGCGTCAAGCACCGCCACCATCGTGCCCTGAGCGCGAAACAGCAGCGTATTGGTCGGCGCCACCAGCGACTTGCTGGCCGGCAGGCTCAGTTCCACCTTGACGTAGGCCCCCGGCATCAGAATGCCTTCGGGGTTGGGCAGCGCCACTTCAAGTTGCAGGGTGCGGGTAGCGGTGTCGATGGCCGCCGAAGTTCGCGCCAGCTGTCCCGCAAAACGCTGTCCCTGCAACTCGGCCTGGCTCACCGTGACCTTTTGCCCGAGCTTGACCAACTGCGCATAGGCCTGCGGAATATTGACGTACACACGCAGCGGATCGGTCTGCGACAGCGTGAACAGCAGGCGCGAGCTGTCGATCAGATCCCCCACATCCACATTGCGCCGCGTGATCACGCCGGAGAACGGCGCCAGCACGCGCTTGAAGTCCTCCAGCTGGCGCAAGCGGCCGACATTGGCTTCGGTTGCCGCCAGATTGGCCTGCGACTGGGTGACGGCGCTGCGCCGCTCGTCCAGATCCTGCTGAGAGACCACGTCCTTCTTGCGCAGTCCCTCCCAGCGCACCAGGGTGCTGCGAGCCAACTCCAGACTGGCAGCAGCCTGATCCCGCGCCGCCTGCGCCTGACTCAGCTGCTGGTCAATTTCGGGCGTCTCGATCTCGGCCAGCAGATCGCCCTTGGCAACCTTGCTGCCAATGTCGCTTGTCCAGCGCTTCACGTAGCCGCTGGCGCGCGCAGCAATCGGCGACTGCACAAAGCCTTGCAGCGTCCCGGGCAGCGCCAGCGTCTGGCCGCTGGCATTGCGCCTGGCCTGAACCGTCGTCACGTATTGACGGGATTGCTCGGCGGTGCTGGCATCGAGCGCACTTGCGTTGGCAACGCGGCTCAGCACGGTGCGCCCCGCACCCAGGGCCAGTACGAGCAGCACGACCAGAGCAGCCAGCTGGGTTCGGCGTACGATCTGGCGGCGTTTCAGCAGTTCAACGTGGCCCTCCCCCGCTTCGAACTCGATCGGGTGCAAACCCAGGGCCGCATGGCGTTGCTCGGTCATGGTTTAGTACTCCTGAAACGTTGGTGCACCCCGGCAAACACCACCGGTACAAAGAACAAGGTGGAGATGGTGGCAAAAAGCAAACCGCCGATCACTGCGCGACCCAGTGGCGCATTCTGCTCGGCGCCTTCGCCCAGGCCCAGCGCCATCGGAATCATGCCGATGATCATCGCCAGCGCCGTCATCAAGACCGGTCGAATGCGGGTCGAGCCGCCTTCCAGTGCGGCGGCCAGCGGCGGTATGCCGGCTTCGAGGCGCTGGCGCGCGAACGAGATCAGCAAAATACTGTTGGCCGTTGCCACACCCATGGTCATGATGGCGCCAGTCAGCGCCGGCACACTCAGCGTGGTGCCGGAAATGAACAGGATCCAGGCAATACCTGCCAGCGCCGCCGGCAAAGCGGCAATCACGATCAGGGCGTCGATCCAGGACTGGAAATTGATAACGATCAGCAGGTACACCAGCACAATCGCCATGGCCAGACCGACACCGAGCCCGACAAAGGACGCTTGCATGGTTTCGACCTGACCGCGCAGCACGACCTCGCTGCCGCGCGGCAGACGTGGCCTGAACTCGTCGACCAGCGCGGTGACCTGCTTTGCGACACTCGCCAGATCGGTGCCCTGCACACTGACATAGACATCGACGGCCGGCATGATGTTGTAGCGCGACACCACGGCCGGCTGCTGGTAGGCCGCCACGTCCACCAGATTGCCCAGCAACTGCGTCCCACCGGATACGTTGCCGGCCCCGGCAAGCCCTGTTCCAACGGGCAGGCTGAGCAGCGCGTCCAGCGAGTCCACCTGGTACTGCGGCGCCTGCACGGCAATGTTGTAGACCACCCCGTTTTGCGGATTGAGCCAGAACGCCGGCGCCGTCTGCGAACTTCCCGAGAGCGAAATCAGCACGTTCTGCCCGACGTTGGCGGCAGTCAGTCCGACCTGTTGCAGCCGCGTGCGATCCATCTGCAGGTTCAGTGTCGGCAGGTTCAGGCGCTGATGCACATGGGCGTCCACCGCGCCCGGGATCTGGCGGATGCGCTGCGTCAACTCGGCCGCCAGCAACGCGTTGGCGGACACATCAGCCCCGGTGAACTGCACATCGATGGCCGCCGGCAGGCCGAAGTTCAGGATCTGCGTCACGAT
>JBAXFI010000143.1:0-6497 GCA_037139995.1 Comamonadaceae bacterium
AATTTTGGCACTTTCAACAGTACCGGCGCCGGGCAGACACTGGGCGTTAACTACAGCCATTATCTGGAGCCCGATGGCGGTCGCCGAAGCCACGTGACACTAGCGTTGGATCAGAAACTGTTCAATGCCTCGATGGTCAATGACGTGCCGGTGCCGGGCCAGCTTGAGCGCGGCAGCCGACCGTTGACCCTGGGCTACACCGTGCGGGTTGAGTCCGACACTGCGGTGTGGGGCTACAACGCAGACCTGGCGGTCAATTTGCCCGGAAGCAGTGGCAACAATCTGGTGGCCTATCAAAGTGAAGATCTTCGGATCAGCAACGAATACTGGAAACTGATCCGTGGTGGCGCGAATTACTTGACTTCGTTCGCGTCAGACTGGACCTGGGGGATACGGGGGCAGTTCCAGTACAGCGCGGACGCGCTGATTTCGGGTGAACAATTTGGCCTGGGCGGTAGTTCCTCGGTGCGCGGTACCGGTGAGCGCGCCATCGCGGGTGACAGCGGATTGTTCGCTTCGCTGGAGCTTGGCAGCCCCGAACTGGCTCCTGGACTGCGCGGAATGGGTTTCCTCGATGCCGGCTGGCTGCGCAACAACAACCCGGATGCCAATGCGAACAAGCCGGGTCAGGATCGTTTGGTCAGCGTTGGTCTTGGGATGCGCTATGTCTGGGGCTCTTACGCGGTGACGGCAGACTGGGGCAGGCTGATTACGGGCAGCGTGTTGCCAGTAACCAGTGGCGCCAGCATCCCACAGTCGGGCGATCAAAAAATCCACGTCAATTTGACAGCCAGTTTTTGAAGGAGTGGCCGCAGATGAAGTTCATTGGCTACTGCAGGCGTCATGGGGTGCGAATTGGCATCAGCTTGATGATGGTGCTGCTGTTCGTGCTCAATGCCAAGTCGGACTTCAGCTTCGGGCTGGTGCCTACGCTTGAAAGCTATATCTACGATTTGAAACTGCGAGTGACAATGCCGGGCGGTGTGGATCCGCGCATTGTGATTGTCGATATTGACGAAAAAAGCTTGCAGGAACAGGGCCACTGGCCGTGGCCTCGCAACAAGATAGCGCGACTCGTCGATCTGCTGTTTGACGGCTACAAGATTGATGTATTGGGCTTTGATGTGCTTTTCGCCGAGCGCGACGAGAGCTCGGGGTTGAAGTCTCTGGAGGCACTTGGACGCTCCGAGCTAAGTAGCAATGCGGCGTTCAATCAGAGTTTGAACCGGCTCAAGCCCGCCCTCAACTACGATCAGATTTTTGCTGATAGTCTGAAAGACAGGCGCGTGGTGTTGGGTTACTATTTTCTCAACGAAAAAAGCCAGAGTGATGGTGTGGGAGCCTTGCCTTCGCCAGTCTTGGCGGCGGGAAGTTTTGACCCAGCCAACGTTGGAGCCAAGCGAGCCACTGGGTTCACTGGGAATCTACCTGAACTGCAGGCCAACGCATCGGGCGGCGGCTACTTTTCCTTTCCTCTGGTTGACGGCGACGGCAAGTTCCGCCGGATGGCGTTGTTGCAAATGTACAAGGGGTCACTCTATGAGGCGCTTGGCCTCGCCGTGGCGAGGTTGAACTTGCGCGAACCCAAAATTGATTTTTCGTACGGAATGGGACGAAAGAGTGCAGAGGCGTTGGAGGCGCTCAAACTGGGCAAGAGACAACGAATTGCGGTCGATAGTGATGTGGCGACGTTGATTCCGTTCCGCGGTCGGAAAAGAAGCTTCAGCTACATCTCTGCCAGCGACGTGTTGAACGACAGAGTGTCGCCTGAAATTTTGCGCGACACCATTGTGCTGGTGGGGTCAACAGCGCCGGGACTGATGGACTTACGCTCGACGCCGGTGCAGGAGGTCTACCCCGGCGTAGAGATACATGCCAACCTGGTTGCCGGCATCATTGATGAGAACATCAAGGAGCGCATGGATGAAACTTGGGATTTCGAATTCCCGCTGCTATCGATAGTGGGCTTGTTGTTCGCACTTGGATTGCCTGTCCTCAGACCCTTTTGGGCCACTGTAGGGTCTGCTGCATTGATGATCTCCGTAGTAGTTTTTAACCTCACAATGTGGCAATTTTTCAACTTGGACTTGCCATTGGCGTCGGTTGTGCTGATGACAGGCGTTCTTGTTGGTTTCAATATGGTCTATGGCTACTTCATCGAGTCTCATGGCAAACGCCTTTTAAGTGGACTATTCGGCCAGTACGTACCTCCGGAGCTGGTGGACGAAATGGCCAAGGATCCGGGCGCTTACTCGCTGGAGGGCGAAAGCCGGGAGTTGACGGTGCTGTTCTCCGACGTGCGCGGCTTCACCACGATCTCCGAAGGACTGGACCCGACGCAGCTGACGCAATTGATGAATGAATATCTGACGCCGATGACGCACGTGATTCACCAGCATCGCGGCACCATCGACAAGTACATGGGCGACGCCATCATGGCATTCTGGGGTGCTCCCTTGCACGACCCGCAGCACGCCCGGCATGCCTTGCTGGCAGGCATGGAGATGCTCGCAAAGCTGGAGGCGCTGCAGGACCACTTCAAGGCCAAGGGCTGGCCGCCGATCAAGGCCGGCGTGGGGCTCAATACCGGCGAAATGACAGTCGGCAACATGGGCTCGGAATTTCGTCTGGCCTACACGGTGATGGGCGATGCTGTCAATCTGGGCTCGCGGCTCGAAGGTCTGACCAAGGAATATGGCGTGCAGATCATGGTCAGCGAGTTCACGCGCGCCGCGGTGCCGGACTTTGTCTACCGCGAGCTTGACCGGGTGCGCGTGAAAGGCAAGGACAAGTCCGTTGGAATTTTCGAGCCGGTCTGCGCGCAGGGTGAAGAACCGGCTGGTCTGCTGGAAGAACTTGCGCTTTACGAAGTCGCCCTGCGCCTGTACCGGGAACAGGCCTGGCAGCAGGCTGCGGAGCAGTTTGCCCAGTTGCAAACACTCCATCCCCAGCGTTATCTGTATCAGGTGTATGCAAAACGCATCACTTACCTGCGTGAATCGCCTCCCGGCCCCGATTGGGACGGCTCGTTTACCTTCACAACCAAATGAGTGCGCAATAATTAGCCTTTTGGGGTAACTTCAATATGGCAGGTTTGCAAGCCGGCGCGCCAGCGCCGAAGGCTCTCACGGTGCACAGTCAGTCCAGAGTGCTGGAGGTGAGTTTCGCTGATGGCGCCGAGTTCCGCATTCCGTTTGAACTGATGCGGGTGTACTCACCGTCGGCCGACGTGCAGGGACACGGGCCGGGCCAGGAAGTCCTGCAGACTGGCAAGCGCGACGTGCTGCTGAGCGCTCTGGAGCCGGTGGGCAACTACGCTGTGCAACCGACGTTTTCGGACGGGCATGACACCGGCATTTATTCCTGGGACTACCTCTACTTTCTCGGCTCAAAGCAGGATCAGCTGTGGGCCGACTACACGGCGCGCCTGACGGCTGCTGGTGTCGATCGCGACGCACCCATGCCTGCCAAGGCAGCACCTGCTTGCGCCAGCCATTGAACTAACATCGCAGTCATGACAACAACCCATTTTGGTTACCGAACGGTAGAGGAAGCCGAAAAAGCCAAGCACGTGCGTGGCGTTTTTGATTCGGTGGCGCCCAAGTACGACATCATGAACGACCTGATGTCGATGGGCTTGCACCGCGCCTGGAAGGCCTTCACGGTTCTGGTGGCCAATCTGCGTGAAGGCGACCAGGTGCTTGATATCGCCGGCGGTACGGGCGACCTGGCGCTGGCTTTTTCCAAAAAGGTGGGCAAGAGCGGGCGCGTGGTGCATACCGACATCAACGAGGCCATGCTGCGCACCGGTCGCGACCGCTTGCTCGATGCCGGTGTGGTCTTGCCAACCCTGGTTTGCGACGCCGAAAAGTTGCCATTTCCCGATAACCATTTTGATCTTGTCAGCGTGGCTTTCGGTCTGCGCAACATGACGCACAAGGATCTCGCGCTGACCGAGATGAATCGGGTGCTCAAGCCGGGTGGCAAGTTGCTGGTGCTGGAGTTCTCCAAGGTGGCCCCGCCACTGGAAAAAGCTTATGACTGGTATTCGTTCAATATCCTGCCCAAGCTGGGCAAGTTGGTGGCAGGGGACGATGCCAGTTATCGCTATCTGGCTGAGTCCATCCGCATGCACCCGGGGCAGCAGGCGCTCAAGGAATTAATGAAAACTTGCGGATTTGGTCACGTGGATTACCATAATCTGACGGCTGGCCTGGTGGCTCTGCACGTTGGAATCAAATGCTGAAGCTTGAGATTTTGCCCGCGGGCCTCACATAAGCCTCTAAATATTTTTGGGAGATGTCATGAAATTCTGGTCCTTGCTGTTTGCGGTGTTGCTGCTGCTCGTGGGTGTCAACGCCGAGGCGAAACGCATGGGCGGTGGCAGGTCGGTTGGGCAGCAATCGAGTAATGTGACGCAGCGCCAGGCGGCACCGGCGCAGAACGCGGTCAAACCGCCAGCACCGGCCCCTGCTGCGCCTGCGGCTGCGCCGGTGGCGCCGAAACGGCCCTGGGGCGCGATGCTGGGTGGTCTGGCGGCTGGTCTGGGCCTGGCCTGGCTGGCGAGTTCGCTGGGCATTGGCGGCGGTGCCGTCGCGGAGTTCATGATGTTTGCGCTGCTGGCTCTGATCGTCATGATGGCGATTGGCTGGTTTATGCGGTCGCGCAAGGCTGCGCAGGGGCAGGCTCCTGTGCGTGATGCGTCCAGCGCTCCTTTTGCATTCCAGGGGGCGGGGCCAGCCGCTGTTGCGCAGACGCCGGCGACCTACAACCCGGGAAACGTCGGCAACGATGCGTCCGCTCGTCCCTGGGAGCGCAACAATTCAAGCTTTGATTCGCTGCGCGCCGTGCCAAACGCATCCGGCTCCATCATCGGTTCGGCCTTGACCGGTTCGCAAACCTGGGGCATTCCGGCCGGCTTCGATGTGGACGGCTTTTTGCAGGCAGCCAAGAAGAATTTCATTTCCCTGCAGTCAGCCTGGGACAAATCCGACATTGAAACGCTGCGCGCCATGATGACCGACACCATGCTCAAGGAAATCCAGGCGCAAATCGCCGAGCGTGAGGCTCAGGCCAGCGGCCAGGCTCATCTGACCGAGGTGGTCATGATAGAAGCGCAACTTCTGGGCATTGAAGAACTGGATGACGAGTACATGGCGAGCGTGGAGTTTTCCGGCATGATTCGCGAGGAACCGTCGGCCGGTGCCAGCCCGTTCCGTGAAGCGTGGAACATGACCAAACCCAAGAGTGGCAAGAGTGGCTGGCTGGTGGCTGGAGTGCAGGCCCTGCAGTAAGACCAACGCGATTCAGGGAATAATAGGGGACTATGGCAACACCGTCCCCTTTTTCTTTGCTTGAAGGTTTGCTGCAAAACCTTCCGTTTGCGGACTTGCCGCCCCCTGCGTGGGTAGTCGACGAGGTCCAGCGTCGCATCGTTCTGCTACTCAACCACATCTTGCTGCAAGAGCCACAGGCCACAAGTCGCCTGGCGCGGCAAAAAGGGCGTGTCGTGCAAATGCAGTGGCGGTCCTTTTCGATGCGACTGGTGGCGACAGCAGCGGGTCTGTTGGACCTGGCTCCTCCAGACGCGCAGGCTGATCTGGTGCTGGCAGTGAGCGAAGAGTCTCCCGTCGCGCTGGCGCAGGAGGTGCTGCGCGGCGAGCGACCGGCAGTGCGCATCGCGGGCGACGTGCAACTGGCCGCCGAGGTCAACTGGTTGGTCGACCATGTTCGATGGGATATGGAAGAAGATCTGGCTCGCGTGCTGGGCGATGCCCAGGCCCATACCTTGGCGCAGGCGGCCCGCGGTATGGCCGGTGCTTTGCGCCAGTTCATGGGTTCGACTCCGGCGACAGGCGCTGACAAGGCTTCGAGATGACGCGCCTGTTTCGCGGAGCCTTCATCTTTTGGGTGTTGTTCCGTTACGGTCTGGATGAGCTGTTTCTGACCGCTTTTCAGAAGCCCTGGCTGGACCGGCTGGCCAAAGTCCTGGCGCTGGGGCGCAATCTCGAAGCCTCGCCAGGGCAGCGGATTCGTCAGGCGCTGGAACGGCTGGGGCCGATTTTTGTGAAATTCGGGCAGGTGTTGTCGACCCGGCGTGATCTGTTGCCGACCGACATTGCTGATGAGTTGGCCAAGTTGCAGGATCGGGTCCCACCCTTTGACAGTGACCTCGCGATTGCCACCATCGAGCGCTCCTTCCAGAAAAAGCTGGCTGACATTTTTGTCTCTTTTGAGCGCGAACCGGTTGCCAGCGCGTCTATTGCACAAGTCCACTTTGCAGTACTCAGAGATCGCGATGGGCGTGCTCGGGAGGTCGCGGTCAAGGTGCTGCGCCCCGGCATGCTGCTGGCGATTGAGAAGGACCTGAGCCTGATCCGCATGATGGCGGGCTGGGTCGATGGTTTTTCAAGCGTCGGTCGGCGTCTGAAGCCGCGTGAAGTAGTGGCCGAATTCGACAAATACCTGCATGACGAACTCGATCTGGTGCGTGAGGC
>JBAXFI010000144.1:0-6461 GCA_037139995.1 Comamonadaceae bacterium
TAACTACTGCAGAGATGAAAGCCACCAACGATCTCGACGCCATTGAGTTATTGAGCCATTGCCTGCTCAGTCTTGGGCGTTTGGCCAGGGATCTGCCGGTTGCAGAATTTCTGCTTCATGGGGCCAGGCTGGCCGTCGAAACAATCGGTTGCCAAAGCGTTTGGTGGGGTCTTGCCTTCGAAACAAAAAGCGGAAAAGCTTTTGACATTCTCCAGGCAGACTTTATTGGTTTACCTGAGAGCCTGGTCAAGGACTGGCGACGCATCGCCACCATCGACCCTTTCGTGCAAGAGATGATGCAATGCCTGGGGCAGGTCAAGCGGGTATTGATTGACGACGATCGAATCAAATCGGTCCCTGTATTGACCGAGTTTGCTGAGCGCTACGGCATACGACACGTGATGGGCATGTGCCTGGATGAAGAAGCGACCGGACAATCGTTCTTTATGGTCATGTACCGAGGTGCCGCAGGACCAGGCTTCAGCGACCAGGAGGCCCTGATGTTCAGGCATCTGATGAAGCACATAGTTCAGCTGTGGTACTTCAGCCTGCAAAACGAACTTGGCAGGAATTCGGTAAAGGATATTCTGCGTGTGGCGCTGGCTCGCCCCGATGGACAGTTGCTTTACGCCGGTCCTGAATTTTGCGAAGTCATTCAAGCAAAGTGGCCGCAGTGGGATGGCATCACCCTGCCGGCCGTACTGGTAGATCATTTTTCACAACTGCCCTGCACCGTGCGCCTGCCTGGCGGTTCCATTGAGCTCTTTGCGCATGGCGACCAAGTCCAGTTGTGCGCAGTGCGCCGCGGCGATCCGGCGCAAAAATTGTCCCCAAGAGAGCAACGCGCCGCCTACTTATTTGCCTCCGGACTGACGTACAAAGAGATCGCGCGCCAGCTCTTGCTTTCTCCAGCCACGGTTCGAACGTATTTGCGAAATGCCTACGTTCACCTTGGCGTGAGCAACAAGGTGCAACTAAGCAATTCGCTCCAATCCAAATCGTCCAACTGATCCATCACAGTTGGACGGGTTGACCAACCGGCTGATTCGCCTCACTGGATACTTCGCCTCCCCCGTCGTTGCGAGGAGCGCAGCGACGCGGCAATCCATGAAGCATGGACTGCCGCGCATCAGTTGAAACTTCCGCGAACCGGTCAGCCAAAACAGTCCGTTACGCTTTTCACGACCAACGATGATCTTGACGGCGCTGAACAATTGCGGGCGTACTGGATCTCGTCAATGGTCGCCGGTGCCGGCTATGTCTGCAAAGACAGCGCCGGGTCGCGCTGACCTTCAGAGCACATTTCGAGCAGAGTGGTTTTGCCAACCTGCCGGGGGCCTGTGAGCATAAGCACCGGAAAGCTTTCGCTGACGGCGCGGATGGTCTGCAGAAGGGTACGCTGGTACATCATGCGTTTATATTGGAATCTCACTCCAATGTAAACGACTTCAGGGTAAATCCCTCAGAATCAGTAGTGCGGCGGCAACTCGTCGCGCAGGTTGCGGCTCGCGCCCACGCCACCGTCGATGCTGGACTCTCGCAGATGAGCGATTTCGCGAATCAACTGGTCGATTTGCTGCTGCTGGCGCACCACGATCCGGTTCAGCTCATCCAGCAAGTCCTCCTGGAAGCTGGCCTTGATCTCGAGATCGGTCAGGCGCTGCCCGGTGTTGTTAGCGTTTTCCATACCGCATTCTGCCAAGTAATTTGTTGTACCGATAATCGGGTATGACAACAAAGTTCGATTCGCTGGCCCTGAACCCGGCCACGCTGGCCAATCTGGTGCAACTGGGCTACCTTGAAATGACGCCGATCCAGGCCGCCAGTCTGCCCGCAGCCCTGCTTGGCAAAGACCTGATCGCGCAGGCCAAGACCGGCAGCGGCAAGACCGCCGCCTTTGCGCTAGCGCTGCTGGACAAACTCAACCCACGCCGCTTTGCCGTGCAAGCCCTGGTGCTGTGCCCGACGCGCGAACTGGCAGATCAGGTGAGCGTCGAGATACGGCGTCTGGCACGCGCCGAAGAAAACATCAAGGTGGTCACGCTGTGCGGCGGTGTGGCGCTGCGCGGCCAGCGCGCTTCGCTGGAGCACGGCGCGCACATCGTGGTCGGCACGCCGGGGCGCGTGATGGATCACCTTGAGCGCGGTTACCTGACGCTCGATGCCCTGAACACGCTGGTGCTTGACGAAGCCGACCGCATGCTTGACATGGGTTTCTTCGACGACATTGCGACGGTGGCAAAACAGTGCCCGCCGGATCGGCAAACCCTGCTTTTTTCTGCCACCTACCCCGAAGGCATCGAAAAGCTGGCGAATCAGTTCATGCGTGAGCCACAGACCATCAAGGTCGAAGCGCAACACGCCAAGAGTCTGATCGAACAACGTTTTTATGAAGTGACGCGCGCCAACCGGCTCGAAGCCGTGGCGCTGCTGCTGAACCACTTCCGGCCCGCCAGCACACTGGCGTTTTGCAACACCAAGCTGCGCTGCAAGGAACTCGCCTCGTATCTGCAGGCGCAGGGTTTCAGCGCCCTGGCGCTGTATGGCGAACTGGAGCAGCGCGAGCGCGATCAGGTCCTGGCGCAGTTTTCAAATCGGAGTTGCTCGGTGCTGGTGGCCACCGACGTGGCGTCACGCGGTCTCGACATCACGCAGCTCCAGGCCGTCATCAACGTTGACATCACACCCGACCCCGAGGTGCACATCCACCGCATCGGGCGCACCGGGCGCGCCGGTGAATCCGGTCTGGCCCTGAGTCTGGCCAGCATGAGCGAGATGGGCTCGGTCGGCAAGATCGAGCTCTACCAAAGTCACGAGTCGGTCTGGCACATGCTCGATGAACTGACTCCGACCGGAGACGGGCCGCTGCTGCCACCGATGGTGACACTGCAGATTCTGGGCGGCCGCAAAGAGAAGATACGCCCCGGCGATGTGCTGGGGGCACTGACTGCCGATTGCGGTTACAGCCGCGAACAGATCGGCAAGATTGTCGTGACCGAATTCACCACCTTCGTCGCGGTGCAACGCGACATTGCCCTGGCGGCGATGCAAAAGCTCAACGCCGGCAAGATCAAAGGCAAAAGCGTGAAGGTGCGGCTTACTTCTTGACCGTGATGGTGGCGTCTTCAATCAGCAGCGGGTAGGAATAACCGCTACCGAAGTCGCGATCCAGCACCACTGTGCCTGAAATGCTGACCTTGTCGCCAACGGCGGCGGTTTGCTTGCTGGTGACAACCAAATTGTTGGTGCTGGCCTTGGCGTCGCCGGTGCCGTCTTGCACATGGACAAAGTTGCGCCCCATGATGCCGTTATTGACCTTGACCACTTTGCCCTGGGCACTGACGGGCTTGCCTGCCAAGGCGGCCTTGTCCTTGTAGATCACGGCCACCGTCTTGACAGGCGCATCGGCAGCCGTGGCGTTGAACGAAACCAGACCGGCGCCAGCAATCAGTGCGGCCAGCGCAATAGACAACAACTTCATAAAAACTCCTGTGATGGGTTAAAGGTGGGCTTGAAAAGCGATGCGTGCGAGTATATCGGCAGCGCCAGTGGTCATCCCGGACTGGCATATGTGATCCCGGACCTTGCCATTGTCATCCCGGACTCGATCCGGGATCCAGTGCTACGCCGCGACTGGATTGCGGGTCAGGCCTGCCCCGGACTCCGATCCGGGGTCCGCAATGACGATATGGCGCGCAATGACAATGCGGCCGCAGCGCGCAGCTTGTCTTTCTTGCTTGGGCGCTTGCCCTTGACGCCACCACCTGCCGTTGCGACGGGACTGGCGGTTTGCGTCGGCTCAAAGCCGGCAATCTGCTCCAGCGGCAAGCTCAGGCGCTGGCGTTTTTCTATCAAGTGAAAGTGCGGCAGGCTCTCGGCGCTGACAAAGCTGATGGCCACACCGCTTTCGCCGGCGCGCCCGGTGCGACCGATGCGGTGTGTGTAGTCGAGCGCGGAGCGCGGCAGGTCGTAATTCACCACCACCGGCAGCAGTGCAATGTCCAGGCCGCGCGCTGCCACGTCGGTGGCAATCACCACCTTGACGCGTGAGGCCTTGAAGTCCGCCAGCACCTGGCTGCGCTTGCCCTGGCTCAACTGGCCATGAAAGGGCTCGGCGTTGATGCGCGCCTTGCGCAACTTGTCGGCAATCATCTCGGCGCCGTGGCTGGTCGCGACAAAAACCAGTACGCGCTTCCAGTGGTTTTGCTGGATCAGATGACGCAGCAGTTGCGTCCGGTTTGGCGCGTCGACGGCAATGGCACGCTGGGCAATATCGGGCTCGGTCAGTGGCTCGGAGCGCAGCATGATGCGATGCGGGTCGCGCAACAGCGTTTGCGCCAATGCCTGCAGCGCTGGCGGGAAGGTGGCTGAGAAGAACAGGTTCTGGCGCTGCGCTGGCAGTAAGGCCAGGATGCGCGCGAGTTCTTCGGCAAACCCCAGGTCCAACAGACGATCTGCCTCGTCGAGTACCAGCATCTCGACAAGGGAGAGATCCAATGCGTTGTGCCCCACCAGATCGAGCAGACGCCCCGGCGTGGCGACCACGATGTCGGTGCCGCCACGCAGACGCAGCAGTTGCGGATTGATCGAAACGCCGCCAAACACGATAGAAACTTTCAGCGCAGGCGACAGATGCGCGCCCAGGCTGCGGATTTCCTCGCCAACCTGGGTGCTGAGTTCGCGCGTAGGCACCAAAACCAGCGCGCGCGCTCGTCGGGCTTGGCCGGACGCGGCTTTTTCGAGCCGCTGCAGCAAAGGCAGGGCAAAGGCCAGCGTCTTGCCGGAGCCGGTTTGCGCCGAGCCGAGCACGTCGCGCCCCTGTAAGGCGGCCGGAATGGCGGCCTGCTGGATCGGAGTGGGGGTCAGGCAGGCTTTGTCACTCAAAGCGAGCAAAAGAGCCGGTGACAGGCCGAGGGAAGAAAATGACATCAGGGTCGAGTTTAGTCGTCTGCCACAGCGGCTTGCCAAGACCGAGGATAATCACGCCTTTTCCACCCATTAATCGGAGTTAGTTTCATGGCCAAAGAGTTCCGTACCGAAGCCGAGCGCAAGGCAACCCCCCGTCCCGTGCCGCCCAGAGGCGTCTGCTTCACCGCACCGAAGGGACAACTGCGCAGTCTGGAGCGCGGTACCGCCACCAACAACAAGAAGAACCCGGGCAAGCGCTGCAAAAAGGGCGGTTGACCCAACTTGCGCCCTTGCGAGGCACATTGCGCCCTTTCGAGGCACATTGGGCCCTTGCAAGGCCCATTGCGTCATTGCGGGCCTGACCCGCAATCCAGGGTTCGCGTGCCACTGGATGCCGGGTCGAGCCCGGCATGACAACCAGGAAAGCGTCGCAGTAAACGCAATGGACTCTGCGTCGCAATGACGCAGGCCTGCACTTACATATTCCGCCGGTACTGCCCACCCACCTCAAACAGCGCATTGGTGATCTGCCCCAGTGAGCAGACACGCACAGCGTCCATCAGCACTTCAAACACGTTCTTGTTTTCAATCACCGCCTGCTGCAGGCGTTTGAGTTGCGCTGGCGCTTCGGCCGCGTGCAGCGTGTGGAAGTCGGCCAGACGTTTGAGTTGGCTCTGCTTTTCATCGTCGGTGGAGCGTGCCAGTTCCAGCTTGTCGAGCACGGCGTCACCGTGCGGATTGCGGAAGGTGTTGACGCCGATGATGGGCAACTCGCCGGTGTGCTTGAGCATCTCGTAATGCATCGACTCGTCCTGGATGCGGCCGCGCTGGTAGCCGGTTTCCATGGCACCGAGCACGCCGCCGCGCTCGGCAATGCGTTCGAACTCGGTCAGCACGGCTTCTTCCAGCAACTCGGTCAGCTCTTCGATGATGAAGGCGCCCTGTTTCGGGTTCTCGTTCTTGGCCAGTCCCCACTCGCGGTTGATGATGAGCTGGATCGCCATCGCGCGGCGCACCGAGTCTTCGGTCGGCGTCGTGATGGCTTCGTCGAACGCGTTGGTGTGCAGGCTGTTGCAGTTGTCGTAAATCGCGATCAGCGCCTGCAGTGTGGTGCGGATGTCGTTGAACTGGATTTCCTGCGCGTGCAGGCTGCGGCCACTGGTCTGGATGTGGTATTTGAGTTTCTGGCTGCGCTCATTGGCACCGTATTTCTCTTTCATCGCCACGGCCCAGATGCGCCGCGCCACGCGGCCCAGCACGGTGTACTCGGGGTCCATGCCGTTGGAGAAGAAGAAGCTCAGATTCGGCGCAAAATCGTCAATGTGCATGCCGCGCGCCAGATAGGCTTCGACCAGCGTAAAGCCGTTGGAAAGCGTGAACGCCAGCTGGCTGATCGGATTCGCACCGGCCTCGGCGATGTGGTAGCCGCTGATGGAAACCGAGTAGAAATTGCGCACGCGGTTGTGCACAAAGTACTCGGCAATGTCGCCCATCACTTTCAGCGAAAACTCGGTCGAGAAAATGCAGGTGTTCTGGCCCTGGTCCTCTTTCAG
>JBAXFI010000145.1:0-6447 GCA_037139995.1 Comamonadaceae bacterium
CAGCAAGCGCTCGACCTGATCGGCAAAACCATGATTTCTCCTGGCGACAAGGTGATCGTGGAAGCTCCCACTTTTCTCGCCACGATCCAGTGCTTTCGCCTGTATGGCGCGGACATCATCGGTGCGCCGATTGATGCCGACGGCGTGGATGTGGACCAGCTGGAGAAATTGATTGCCCTGCACAAGCCCAAACTGGTGTACCTGATTCCGACCTTTGGCAACCCGAGTGGTGCCACGTTGAGCCTGGAGCGGCGCCAACGCATTCTGCAGATTGCGGCGCAAACGCAAACCCTGGTGGTGGAAGATGATCCCTATGGCGAGCTCTATTTTGGCAAGCCACCACCACCGAGCATGCTGGCATTGAGTGAAGGCGTTCCGGGCAGCCGTGACTGGCTGGCGCATTGCGGCAGTTTCAGCAAGATTCTGTCACCCGGCTTGCGCGTCGGCTGGATGATTGCGCCGGCGGCGTTGCTGGCGAACGCGACGATGTGCAAGCAGTTCAGCGACGCCCACACCAGCAACCTGACGCAGGCTATCGCCGCTCACTACCTGGGCTTGAACCGCCTCGATGGCGCGGTGGCCGTGGTGCGCAAGACCTATGCCGAAAGGGCTGCGGTCATGGCCGAATCGTTGCATCGCGAACTCGGTGATGCCATTTCCTTCAACCAGCCGCAGGGTGGCATGTTCTTCTGGGCCCGCTTGACCGGGGCCAACGGCAGGATCGGCAATGCAGCGGAGTTTGCCAAGCGCGCCATTGACAAGGGCGTGGCCTTTGTCCCGGGCGCGCCGTTCTTTGCGCACGACCCTGACTTGTCAACCCTGCGTCTTAGCTTTGCCACCGCGGGTGTGGAGAAAATCGAAGAGGGAATAGGGCGTCTGGCGCAGGCACTCTGATCAATGGGCGGTCAAAGCCAAGCGGAAATTCCGGCGCGGGCCTTCTGGCTGGTCGCTGGCGCGCTGGTCGCTCCATTGACCCTGTTGCTGTTCCTGCAGTGGCCGCTGCGCGAGCTTGTGCAGGCCTGGTCGCGCCAGGCCAATGATCTGGCACAAATCCTTTTTGCTGTGTATGTTGCGGTGGCCATCACGGCGGCGTCGCGCGCCAACACGCATCTGGCAGCGCACAAGTCGTCGGGCGAGCCGACGCAACGAGAGCGCACTTGGCGCGCAGCGCTGATATTGCTCTGCGTTGGCCCCTGGTCCACCTTTATGCTGTGGGCGGCCGCAGCGCCGATTGCGCGCTCGGTGGCCGGTCTGGAGCGGTTTTCCGAAACCTTCGTGCCCGGTTACTTTGTCATCAAGCTGGCGCTGGCTTTGCTGTTGCTGCTGGTTCTGCTCGAGGCAGTCAGCGCCTGCCGCAGTGCCTGGCGTGCTGATCGATGAATTCCATGCTGACATCGGCGGGCCTGTGGATGCTGCTGCTGCTGGGTGTTCTGATCGTCGTGACCGGTCTGCCAGTATGGACGCTGCTGATTGGTGTTGCCAGCCTGTTCGCCGCCATCGGCTGGCTCGCCGGCCAGATTGACTTCGCCATCCTGGCGGCGCCGCCCGGGCGCATGGTGGGCTTGCTCGAACACGATCTGCTGCAGGCATTGCCACTTTATGTTTTCATCGGCGTCCTGTTGCAGCGCCTCACGCTGGCGGACCGCCTGTTTTCCTCACTGCAGCGTCTGTTCGGCGGTGGCACTGGCGGTGCCAGTCTGGCTGCGCTGGGTGTGGGCGCCCTGATTGCTCCGATGAATGGCTCGGTGGCGTCGAGTTCAGCCTTGCTGGCGCGTCTGGTGGCACCCCGGCTGGGTGTCATGAAGCCAGCCGCCGCCACCTCCCTGATCAGCGTGGCAGCCACGATTGGTGTGGTGGTGCCGCCGTCGCTGGTGCTGATCCTGCTGGGCGACGCCATGCTGCGTGCGCATACCGAGGCCAGCAACCTGCCCGGCTTTGTGCTCGGTAGCCAGCGCATCATCAACACGCAGGATGTGTTCAATGCCGCACTGGCACCGGCGCTCGGTGTGCTGCTGCTATGGGTTGCCGTGGTCTTCTGGCAGAGCAGGAAACTCAAGCACAGCGAGCCGCTCGGCAGAATGCGCTGGACGCAGGAGGCGCCATCCCTGTTCGCTGTGCTGGCCATTGTCTCGCTGCTGGCAGCCGTCTTTACCGGAAAGATGTTCGCCGTGGAAGCGGCGGCGACCGGTGGCTCATTGCTACTGATGGGCGCACTGGTGACGCGCAGTCTGACTGGCGCGCAGTGGGCGTCGGTGTTGACGGACACGCTGGCATTGACCGGCGCGCTGTTTGCGCTGCTGGTTGGTGCCAGCACGTTCAGTCTGATCTTTCGCCTCTTGGGGACCGACCGCTGGATCGCCGAACTGCTGCTGAGCTCAACGCTGGCGCCGCTGTGGACGGCATGGCTGGCGTTGCTGGCGGTCGCACTTTGCGCCTGGGTGCTCGACGCCTTCGAGATGATTTTTGTCGTCATCCCGATTGTCGCGCCGCCACTGATTTTCATGCTTGGTGATGCGCAGCAAGCGGCGGTGCTCTTGCTGCTGGTACTGCAACTGAGCTTCTTGATTCCGCCGATGGGCTACGCCGTGCTGATGGCGCGCTCGCGCTCCGGTTTGCAGGCGGTAGCCACCCGGACGCTGATCAAAGCATTGTTGCCCTACATCCTGGTGCAATGCGCCGTGACCGCGCTGGTTTTCGTACTGCCCTGGACGGTTCATCAGCTTGATGCAGCGTCATCGACCGCAGCCGATGCGCAGCCCATGTCAGAGCAGGAACTGGAAAATCGCATGCAGGAGATGGTGCGGCAGAGCGAGCCCCTGCAGGCGCCGCCAGAGCCGGCAGTGATGGCAAAATAGACCGCAATGGGTAAACGAATCTCTATTGTTGGCGGTGGCATAGGCGGCCTGGCGGCGGCGCTGGCGTGCTCGCGCGCAGGATCCACGATCAGGCTGTTTGAATGCTCGCAGCAATTCACCGAGGTCGGTGCCGGCATCCAGATGGGTCCCAACGTCGTGCGCGTACTTCAGGGTTGGGGCCTGAGTGATGCTTTAAGGGATGTTGCCGCCTTTCCCGAGCACCTGCAGGTGCGCAGTGCCAGCTCTGGCGCAGAACTCGGTGTCTTGCGCCTGGGCGCCACGACGGTGCAGCGTTACGGTGCAGCTTACGCCACGATTCACCGGGCCGATCTGCATGCCTTGTTGCAGACGGCTTTGAAGTGCAGCAGTGAAGTTGAGTTGAACCTGGACAGCGAACTGGTCGCTTTCGAGCAGGGCGACAGCGGCGTGAAAATGCAGACGGCGAGCGGCCAGCAGGTCGAGTCCGACTTGCTGCTGGGCGCTGACGGTCTGTGGAGCCGGGTGCGCCAGCAACTGCTTGACGATGGTGTGCCTGTGGCGACCGGGCATCTTGCCTATCGGGCGATGGTGCCGCAGAAAGTACTGCCGGCGAAACTTCGTTCCCAGCACATCACAGCCTGGCTGGGTCCCGCACTGCACGTGGTGCAATACCCCGTGCGCGGCGGTGACTGGCTCAATGTAGTCGCTGTGGTGCAGGGAGAGATGGTGGGTGACATCGAGTATTGGGATCATGCTGCCAACGTTGTCAAACTGCGCCGCAGCATGGCGCAAACCTGTCTCCCCTTGCGTGAACTGATTCATGCCATTGAACACTGGCGTTTGTGGGGCTTGAGCATCCGACCGCCGGCCCGCGGCGCCAATGAGTTTGCGCGTGGTCGTGTTGCCCTGCTGGGTGACGCCGCGCACCCGATGCTGCCGTATCTGGCGCAAGGTGCGGGCATGGCGATCGAGGATGCGCAGACGCTGGCGCAATGTCTGCAAGACGACTTTATGCCCGTGCCCGACGCCCTGGTGCGCTACGCCAACGCCCGTTGGCAGCGCAACGCCCGGGTGCAGGCGCGCGCCATTCGCAACGGACAGATATTTCACGCCACCGGCTTGATACGCTGGGGTCGTGACGCCGCCATGAAACTTCTAGGCGAACGCCTGCTCGATGTGCCCTGGCTTTACCGGGGACCTGGCTCAATCAGTTGAGGATCGCTTGTCATGCCGGACCCCCATTTTGTCATCCCGGACCCCGGATCGGAGTCCGGGGCAGGCCCGATCCGGGATGCAGTGCCACGCCACCACTGGATTGCGGGTCGTGGCCCGCAATGACAAACCCATCGTCATCCCGTATCTGATCAGTGGACGCAATGACCGCCGCTAGAGTTTGCCCAGCAGCAGGAACTCCATCAGCGCCTTTTGCGCGTGCAGCCGGTTTTCTGCCTCATCCCAGACCACCGATTGCGGTCCGTCGATGACATCGGCCTGAACCTCTTCGCCGCGGTGCGCCGGCAGGCAGTGCATGAAAAGGGCGTCGGGCTTGGCGGCGCTCATCATCTCGGAGTCCACACACCAATCGGTAAAGGCCACCTTGCGCGCCTCGTTCTCGGCCTCATAGCCCATACTGGTCCAGACATCGGTGGTCACCAGGTCGGCGCCGGCACAGGCCTGCATCGGGTCGTTGAAGACCTGATAGCTTTCGGCAGAACGCAATCCGGCAATCGACTGATCGACTTCGTAGCCGCCGGGCGTGCTGACATGGACCTTGAAGTCCAGAATCTCGCTGGCCTGCAGCCAGGTGTTGGCCATGTTGTTGCCGTCGCCGACCCAGGCCACGGTCTTGCCCTTGATGGAGCCCCGGTGTTCGATGTAGGTGAAGATGTCCGCCAGAATCTGGCAGGGGTGAAACTCGTTGGTCAGGCCGTTGATCACAGGGACCCGCGAGTGCTCGGCAAAGCGTTCTATCTTGGTCTGCTCGTAGGTGCGGATCATGACCAGATCGACCATCCGACTGATCACTTTGGCGCTGTCGTCGATCGGCTCGGAACGCCCAAGCTGACTGTCGGTCGTTGTCAGGTGCACCACGCTGCCGCCCATCTGGTACATGCCGGCCTCGAAGCTGACACGAGTTCGGGTCGAAGCTTTCTCGAAAATCATGGCCAGTGTGCGATCGATCAGCGGCTGGTGGCGCTCATAGGCTTTGAACTTCTTCTTGATCAGTGCTGCGCGCTGAAACAGGTAGTGATAGTCAGCGGCGCTCAGATCGCTGAACTGGAGGTAGTGCCGCAGCGGTGCTGTGGCGCTGCTCAAAGCCTTGTTCATGCTTGCTCCGCGATGTGTTTCTTGATCAGCGGACACAGAATGCCAACTATTTCGTCGGCCTCGGCCGGGCAGAGGATCAGCGGCGGCACCAGCCGGATCACGCTGTCGGCAGTAACGCTGATCAAAAGACCGTTGCTCGCGCACTGACCCACCAGCGCGGCGCAAGGCTTGGCCAACTCAACCCCCAGCATCAGCCCTTGGCCGCGGATTTCCTTGACGCTGCCGGTAGCCAGTTCGGCCTTCAAGGCCTGTGCCAGAGCCCCCGCCAGATGCGCGCCGACGAGCGCGGCATTGGCCAGCAAGCCTTCTTCTTCCATGATGCGTATCGTCTCGACGCCTGCGCGCATGGCCAGCGGATTGCCACCAAAGGTGGTGCCGTGGTTGCCGACCTGGAAGATGTTGGCCGCCTTCGGTCCGGCCACGACGGCACCGATCGGCACGCCGGAACCCAGCCCTTTGGCCAGCGGCATCACATCGGGCGTGATACCCGCCCACTGATGTGCAAACCACTTTCCGGTGCGCCCCATGCCGCACTGCACCTCGTCAATCATCAGCAGCCAGTCACGTTCGTCGCACAACTGGCGCACTGCCTGAAGGTAATCGAGGTGCATGGCATGAACGCCGCCTTCGCCCTGAATCGCTTCAAAAAAGACAGCGACGACGTTCGGATTGTTGAGCGTTGCCGCCCGAAGACTGTCCATATTGTTCAGCGGGACGCGGATGAAACCCTCCACCAGCGGACCGAAACCGGCCTGGATCTTGGGGTTGCCGGTGGCGCTCAGGGTGGCGATGGAACGGCCATGAAACGCCTTCTCGTAGACCACGATCTCGGGTCGCTCTATGCCCTTGTCATGACCGAACTTGCGCGCCAGCTTGAGCGCGGCTTCGTTGGCTTCCAGACCGGTGGAGCAAAAGAAGACGTTGGTCATGCCGGAGAGCTCGACCAGTTTCTTGGCCAATACTTCCTGATTCGGTATGTGGTAATAGTTGGAGGTGTGAATCAGCTTGCTCAACTGGTCCTGCAGCGCCGGCACCAGCTTGGGGTGGTTGTGACCGAGGGTGTTGACGGCGATGCCGCCCAGCGCGTCCAGATACTGCTTGCCGTTGACGTCCCAGACGCGGCAGCCCTGGCCATGGGACAGCGCGATGGGCACGCGGCCGTAGGTGTTCATGACGTGGGGCGAAGCAGCTTCGATGAAAGGGGCGGTCATGGTTTCAGGTCTTTCCAAATGAAACCGGCCCGTTCAATGGCGGGCCGTTGAAGCGTGATTTTATGCGCTTCGCA
>JBAXFI010000146.1:0-6406 GCA_037139995.1 Comamonadaceae bacterium
CGCGGACCGGGGCGTCGTGAGTCACTCGATGAACTGGTCGGTCTGGTCGTGCTCGTCGTTGAGGATGATGACCTGGCCCGTGCCGCTTTGGTGAACCTCTTGACTTCCTGGGGCGCGACCGTGGCCGAAGCACCCGGTCTGGCAGTGGCGCTGGAGCAACTGCAGCGGGGGCTGCAGCCCGCTCTGATCATCAGCGATTATCGATTGCCCGGCCAGGAAGACGGCATTCAAGCGGTGCTTCGACTGCGGCTCGCCGCGCAGAAGGAAATACCGGCCTGTCTGATCAGCGGCGATACCGATCCGGACCTGATGCAGGCCGCCAAAGTGGCCGGGCTGACCCTGATGCACAAGCCTGTGCGACCCGCCAAACTGCGCAGCCTGATAGGGCGTCTGGCCAAGCGCAGTTAAGGCGTCTGAGCCTTGCTGTAACCGCGCAGCGTGGCCGCCAGAACAGCCTGCATGCGGGTTTGTACACCAAACGCGCGCAGCACCGCCGAGACATGGTTCTTGACGGTTTCATCGGAGAGACTGAGCGTCACGCTGATTTCCTTGTTGGAGCGGGCAGCGAGCATCAGACCGAGCACTTCGTGCTGACGGGTGGTGAGTTGAGGTCCACCGGGCGTGTCGACCTCATCGAGCGCTGCATGGCCGGCGAGGAACTCGGGAGGCATATAGATCTGGCCCTCCAGCACGGCCCGCAGGATCGTCAGCAACTCACTGCTGAGACTGGCTTTGGCGATGAAGCCCACTGCACCCAGGGCCATCACCTGGCGCACGATGCGCGGCTCCACCGTGCCGGAAATCATGACGACCGGTAGTTCCGGATGCTGCCGGCCAAATAGCGTCAGTGCCTCAAGGCCATTCATGTCGGGCAACTGGTAGTCGAGCAGCACCAGATCAAGATCCGGATGCGCTGCGGCGAGTTCAAAGGCGCGGCTGCACTGGCCCGCTTCCAGCACTTCAACCTGCTCATCCAGGCCCTTGAGTACCTGACGCAAGCCCTCGCGCACCAGCGCATGGTCATCGACCACAAGAATTTTCAACATTTAGAATGAACCATGTTTGTTCATCTGCGTTTACACACCGAGTTTTCTGTTGTTGATGGGACCAATCGCATCGATGATATCGTCAATTGCGCTGCCGCCGACGGGCAGGGTGCGCTGGCCATCACCGATTTGAGCAATTTGTTTGGTGCCATCAAGTTTTATCGGCAAGCGCGCAAACGTGGGGTCAAGCCCCTGATTGGTGCTGAAATCTGGCTGGGCGAAGTCGGCGCCGATACAACTGCTTCGTCGCGCTTGCTGTTACTGGTACAGAACCGGCAGGGCTATCTGAACCTGTCCGAACTGCTGGCGCGGGCCTGGACCCGCAATGCCAGCAAGACGCAGGCCCTGGTCAAACTCGATTGGCTGGAGCAACTCAGTGAGGGACTGATCGCACTTTCGGGCGCTCAGGCCGGACCGGTCGGGCAGGCCTTGCTGTCGGGCGATGCGGCACGCGCCAGCGAAGCGGCGCTGCGCCTCGGGAGCATTTTTCCACATCGCTTTTATCTGGAGTTGCAGCGCGCCGGGCGCGCAGATGACGAGGCGCATGTGATGGCCACGGTTCAACTGGCTGCCCGCGTGGGCTTGCCGGTGGTGGCCACGCACCCGGTGCAGTTCACCCGTGCCGACGATTTTGAGGCGCACGAGGCCAGGGTCTGCATCGCCGAGGGTGAAATCCTGGGTGACCAACGTCGGGTCCGCAGGTTCACGCGAGAGCAGTATTTCAAGTCCGCCGCGCAGATGCAGGCGCTGTTTGCCGATCTGCCTTCGGCGCTGGCGAACAGTCTGCAGATTGCCAGGCGCTGCAACCTGACACTGGTCCTTGACAAGCCGCAATTGCCGGACTTCCCGATACCGCAAGTCGATGGCCAGCAGATGACACCGGAGGCCTACTTTCGCCACGCCTCGCACCTGGGGCTGGGTGAGAGACTGCTGCGCCGCTATCCGGTGGAGGCAGAACGCGAGAGCGTGCGTCCTCGCTATGTCGAACGCCTGGAATTCGAGATCGACACGATTCTGAAGATGGGCTTTCCAGGCTATTTTCTGATCGTCGGCGACTTCATCAACTGGGCCAAGAAGAACGGTTGCCCGGTCGGACCCGGGCGCGGGTCCGGGGCCGGCTCCCTGGTGGCCTATTCACTCAAGATTACCGACCTGGACCCGCTGCAGTACAACCTGCTGTTCGAGCGCTTCCTCAATCCGGAGCGGGTTTCCATGCCCGACTTCGACATTGATTTCTGCCAGAGCAACCGGGATCGAGTCATCGACTATGTAAAAGAGAAGTACGGCAAGAACGCGGTCAGCCAGATCGTCACCTTTGGCACCATGGCGGCGCGCGCCGTGGTGCGTGACGTCGGGCGCGTGCTCGACATGAGTTACACCTTTTGCGACGGCATCAGCAAACTCATTCCGAACAAGCCCGGTGTCAGCGTCAGTCTGCAGTTGCCGCCGGTGGGCCGCAAGAGCGACGACAAGACGGTTTACGCGGTCGAGGCCGAGCCGGTTCTGGCGGAGCGCGAAAGCCGCGAAGAGGACGTCAAATTGCTGCTCGAACTCGCGCGCAAGCTCGAAGGCCTGACGCGCAATGTCGGCATGCACGCGGGGGGTGTCCTGATTGCTCCGGGCAAGCTGACGGATTTTTGTCCGCTCTACCAGCAACCCGGCAGCGAAGCGGCGGTAAGCCAGTTTGACAAGTACGACGTCGAAGCCATCGGTCTGGTGAAGTTCGACTTTTTGGGCCTGGCAACGCTGACCATTCTGGAGATCGCCAAGGACATGATTGTGGCCAGGCACAAGGGTTGTGAAAATTTCTCCTATGAGGATCTGCCACTGGACGATGCGGCTGTCTATCAGTTGTTTGCCGATGGCCGGACCGAGGCGGTGTTCCAGTTTGAAAGTCGCGGCATGCAGGGCATGCTGCGCGATGCCAGACCGTCCCGACTGGAAGACCTGATCGCCATGAACGCCCTCTATCGGCCCGGGCCGATGGACCTGATACCGACTTACATCGCGCGCAAGTTGGGTCGCGAGCCGGTCGAGTACCCGGATCCGCGCGTTGAAGGCATCCTGAGCGAAACCTATGGTGTCATGGTGTACCAGGAGCAGGTGATGCAGATGGCGCAGATCCTGGGCGGCTATTCGCTGGGCGGCGCCGATATGCTGCGCCGTGCCATGGGCAAGAAGAACGCCGAGGAGATGGCCAGGCACCGGCAGATATTCCGTGATGGCGCCGCCGCCAATGCCTTGAGCCAGGAAAAGGCGGACGAAGTTTTCGACCACATGGAAAAGTTCGCCGGCTATGGTTTTAACAAATCACACTCGGCGGCCTATGCTTTGCTGGCCTACCACACGGCATGGCTCAAGGTGCATTACACGGCGGAGTTCTTCTGCGCCAACATGACGGTCGAAATGGATGACACCGACAAGCTCAAGGTGCTGTATGAGGACGCCTTGAAGATGGGCCTGAGCTTTGAAGCGCCCGACGTGAACCGGGGGGTGGGTCGCTTTGAGCCGATTTCCGACAAGATGATTCGCTACGGCCTGAGTGCCATTAAGGGTTCGGGCGAGCAGGCGATCGAGGCGATTGTGGCAGCGCGCGAGGGACGCGGCAGCGGTCCCTCCGGCCAGGATGTTGGCCCATTCAGGAGTCTGTTTGATTTTTGTGTGCGCGTCGATCGTGGCCGCATCAACAAGCGCACCGTGGAGGCCCTGATCAAGGCCGGAGCCTTTGATTCGATCCAGCGCAACCGGGCCAGCCTGCTGGCCTCGCTGGACTGTGCTTTCGATTTTGCTGCGGCGACGCTGGCGAATGCCAATCAAGGCGGTTTGTTTGACATGGGGGGTGATGACGATCATGGCTCCAGCACCCAGGAGCCTGAGCTGGTGCAGGCGACGCCCTGGGGCGTGCGCGAGCGCCTGATGCTGGAGAAGTCGGCCATCGGCTTCTATCTGTCGGGCCATCTCTTTGATGAAGTCAGCGTCGAGGTGCGGCGCTTCGTGAAGCGCCAGATTGAAGAGCTGATGGATGCGCGCGAGCCGCAGTTGCTGGCTGGCATCGTGACCGATTTTCGGGTCATCAATGGCCAGCGCGGCAAGCTGGCCTTGTTCAAGCTGGACGACAAATCAGGGGTGATCGAGGCCCGTGCTGACGAAGCCTTGATCAATGCGAACCGGAACCTGCTGAAGGACGATGAACTGATCATCGTCATGGGCAAACTGCAACCGGACCGCTTTTCCGGCGGCATGCAACTCACCGTGACACAGATCTGGGATCTGGAGCAGGCGCGCTGCCGCTTCGGCAAGTTTCTGCGTGTCAGCGTCAATGGCAAGGCACCCGATGTGGCCGCTCTGATCCGGGACTATCCGGCGCAGCGTGAGGTCTCCGAGCAGGGTGAACTGGTTCGCGGTCTGGCCGTGCGCTTGCTGGTGTCAGGTCAGGACCAGGAGGGTCAGGCGCGCGCTGAACTGCAACTGGGCGAGCGCTTCAAATTTTTCCCCAGCGACGCGGCGCTGGCGGGCTGGCGTGCCCAGGCTGACCAGGGCAGGGCGGAGATTGTCTTTGACTAGGTCCTAATCTTTCGGTCTGAAACCGATGATCATGGATGCTGGCACCTGTCCGTCGGTGTCGGGTGGCAGTTTCTCCGTCTTGTCGATGGCTTTCAGAACCGCATCGTCCCACGCCTTGAGTCCGCTCGATTTGATCAGTTTGCGGCTCAGGATGGTGCCGTTGGGTGCTGAGCGCACCTCTACATCGGCGACCGGGTTGCCGGCGATCTCTTCAGTGAAGACGATGTTGGGTTTGATACGGGCGCTGATGCGTCCGGCGTAGCTGCCCGATGGCCCGGAGGATCGCAACGCTGTGCCCTTGGCCTCGGGTGCGCCGCTGGCACTGGCCAGGCCGGCGATGCGTTTGAGGTTGTCGCTGCGCTGGGCTTCGATTGTTTGCGCCTCCTGCTTTGCCAGCAGCGCCTGCTTGCGCTGCTTTTCCAGTTCGACCTTCTTCTTTTCCTCCGCTGCCTGCCGCTCTTTCTGTTGCTTTTCCTTTTCCTGCAGACGCTTCTTCTCAAGCAGCTCTTTTTCTTTCAGTTTCTTCAGGCGCAGCTTTTCCTGTTCGATGGCAATATCGACCTTGGTCGGTTCGGCCTGCACAGGCACCGGCTCGGGAACGGGTGTCGGTGGCGCTGCGGTGACAGGTTCCGGTGCCACTGGCAGTGGCACTTCAACCGCTTGCGGGGCGGCTTCCTGGGGCAGCGCCGACCACAGTTCGGCTTCAACGCTGAGCGTGGCAGCTTCGCGCTTCCAGTGCACGCCCCAGGTCAGGGCGGCGAGCAGGAAGGCGTGCGCCAGCACGGCCAGAGCCAGCGCGCGCACCAGACCGGGCGCTGGCGGCGGAATGAAGTCAAGGCGATCGGTGGCGGCCAGCATGCGGCGTACTACTGACGTTTCCGAAATTCGTGACACCGCCCAACAAAAGCGGATACCGCATTGTCATTGCGGGCCAGACCCTCAATCCAGTGGTGGTGGAGCACTGGATCCCGGATCAGAGCTTGCCCCGGGCTCGATCCGGGGTCCGGGATGACAGCTGCTAAGTCCGGCATGACAGTGTGTTTCTTGGTGCGCGTCATGATTTATGGAAAGCTCAATAGTTGGCAAGTTGCACTGACAGGCCAACGCGGGCAATGCCGGCGCGCTGCAGCGTGTCCATCAGCCTGACGACGGCTTCATACTTGATGTTCCTGTCGGCACTGATGACGACCGCCGGGTTGCTGGCGCCACTTTGCGCTTGTTTGACCGCAGCGACAATGGTCTGAAGGGTCAGTGCGCTTGACTTGTCCTTGAGTTTGAGCTCCAGTGCCTCATTTTTGCCAATCACAATCTGAATCACCTGATCGGGCTGCTTGGCCGCCTTGCCGATACTGGGCAGGTCAATCATGCTCGGTGTGATCAGCGGCGCGGTCACCATGAAGATGATGAGCAGCACCAGCATCACGTCGATGAAGGGCACCATATTGATTTCGTTGATGGTGCGCCGACCACGTCCACGGCTGACCAGGGATGGCATGCTGAATCTCCTCTTATTGGCCGGAGGCCGACTGCGCGCCGACGTTGCGCTGCAGGATGTTGGAGAACTCTTCGATGAAGGTCTCCAGCTTGATTGCAATGCGGTCGATGTCACGGGCAAAACGGTTGTAGGCAACCACGGCCGGAATGGCGGCAAACAGGCCGATGGCGGTGGACACCAGGGCCTCGGCAATGCCGGGTGCCACCGTGGCCAGCGTGACCTGCTGCAAGGAGGCCAGACCCGTGAAGGAATGCATGATGCCCCAGACCGTGCCGAACAGGCCGACATAGGGCGAGACCGA
>JBAXFI010000147.1:0-6379 GCA_037139995.1 Comamonadaceae bacterium
TGAGAAATCACTATGGAGAAAATATGGACGCTCCTCCACAATCCATCCACAATTGACAGAAGGAAAGCTGGTAGTCGAGAGCGTTCTTGGGGAGTTAGTGTCGTTCCGGGCGCCTTGGACTATAGTTCACCCCCAAGCCATGAAATTCACTGAACTCTACCGCCAACGCCACAAAGCGCTCGAGCGCTACGTGCGACGTTTGCTGGGGAATGGGGAAGACGCTGCGGATGTCTCGCAAGAGGTTTTTCTACGGGCTTATGCTGCCGAATTGGGTCATGCGACTCCGATGAGTGAGGCATTGCTCTACACCGCAGCCCGCAACCTGGCGTTGACCGAGTTGCGAAAACGTACGTTCAGGGCTACCGATGCCATGGGGGACTTGGCTGATTTGCAACTGCACGATGCCGGCGGCAATCCCGAAGCCCATCTGGAACGCCAGCAAATGATTGCCGCCATCGAAATGGCGATGTCCCGGATGGCACCCAAGTGTCTGGAAGTTTTCCGGCTGCGCAAGATAGAAGACGCCTCACATGCATCTATTGCGAAGCAGTTGGACATCTCGCAGAAGACGGTAGAGCGCCACATGACGCGCGCATTACAGCTTTGCCACGAAGTGCTGGTAGAAGAGACCAGCAGAGCGAGCACGCGGCCTTTGGCGGTGGCGGGTAGGAGGCAACAGGAATGAGCGACAACGTGATTTCCTTGCAACGGGGCAGCACCTCCGCACGACAAGCGCAGGAATGGGTAGTCCGCATCGATTCAGGTCGGTTGACAGCGCAAGAGCGCCAAGACCTGCAAGCATGGCTGGCCGAGGACTTGGCCCATCCAAAGTTGCTCGATACCCATGCGCTGTTGTGGTGCGAATCTGCGCGGGTGACTTTTCCGCGGCTTGCATCGGGTTCGGCCGATTCTGCTCAACCCAAGGGTCGATTCGGGACGGCAGGTAAGGGGATGCCCGCACTAACATGGCTGTACGGGTCCAAGTCCTGGTCCCTGGCTGCATTGATTGCGCTTGGCCTGGCCTTCGTGTTTTTGGGAGCGCCGATTCGCGGATTCGTCGATCCACCGAGTGCCCCGCCCGCCATGCTGACGTCCAGGACGACCGATATCGGTCAGCATCTGGAGGTTCCGCTGGTGGACGGATCATTTGTCCACTTGAACACAGCCTCCACCATCCAGGTGGCCTACAGCAAAGAGCGCCGCCGTGTGGTACTGGACAAGGGGGAGGGGCTCTTTGATGTGGCAAAAGATGCACAGCGCCCCTTTGAGGTGGTGGCGGGAGCCACCACCGTACGTGCCATAGGCACACGTTTTTCGGTGATGCGGTTGCCAGATGGTGGAACAGAAGTCACCGTCTTTGAAGGGGTTGTCGAGATATTGAAAGGGCAAACTGCGGGTACCGAGCAACCCCTTCGGCTGGGTGCCGGGCAAACTGTGACAGCACAGGCCGACAAAATAGTCTTGCAGCAACTTGCCAATCCCGCCTTGGAGAACAAGTTGGCCTGGCGGGAAGATCGCATCATCTTCGATGGTGTTTCTTTGGCAGAGGCGATTGCGCAGGTTAATCGGTATTCACAGGTCCCGCTGCGTATTGCCGGACCGGAGCTTATGGATCTGCATGTCTCGGGTGCATTTTCAACCGCTGATGTGCCAGTCTTCGTTCGAAGCCTGGAGCAAGGTTTCGGATTGCATGTTGAACGCACCGACGAGGCTTATCTTATTTCAAAAGCCAGCGTGCGATAAAGCGGCCCGTCCAAATCTCAGGGTTTTCCCTTTGGGGGGTGTAGGCGATTGGCGCGTCATACCAGGGACGCCGCGCAGAAAGCGGTGCTCACTCAATTATTCATAACGAGGAGTCCTGGATGCTGCCGCCCCCAAAGTATTTACGCCGTGTTTCACTTGCTGCTGCGCTGCTGTGCGCAGGTTTTTCGGTAATGCCAACTGCCTATGCGCAAGCCGTCTCAGCCAGTATGGCTATTGAAATTCCCGCGCAGTCTGCTGAGCAGGCGCTGAAGCGATTTACTGAACTCACAAAATTTCAGTTGATTTATTCTCCTGAAGTCGTACGGGGTTTGGTAACCAAGTCCGTTTCGGGAAACATGACCCCCCGCGAAGCTTTGACCCGCATGCTGGCCGATTCGCCAGTAGAGATTGTCGATACAGGACCCAACGCAGTCACACTTCGCCCCACGGCGGCCGCAGCGGCAAACAGAACCGGCAATGAAGTCGCTGCGGCCCGATCTTCTGAGAACACTTCATTGCAAATGGTCGTGGTTACCGGCATACGCAAGGGTATCGAGGATGCCATCTCGGTCAAGAAAAATTCGGACTCCATTGTTGAAGCGGTTTCCGCCGAAGATATTGGCAAACTACCCGACGTCAGCATTGCGGAGTCCATTGGTCGTTTGCCGGGCCTGGCAGCGCAGCGGGTAGCAGGGCGGGCTCAGACGATCAGCATCCGGGGTCTGTCGCCCGACTTTGCAACGACCTTGCTCAATGGGCGCGAACAGGTCAGCATTGGCGACAACCGCAGTGTGGAGTTTGATCAGTATCCGTCCGAGCTGATGAGTGGCGTCACCGTCTACAAAACACCTGATGCAAGCTTGGTTGGCCAGGGGCTGTCCGGAACGATTGATATGCAAACGGTCCGGCCCTTGGCCTTCAAGGGCCGAACGATTACCGTCAATGCAAGGGCTGAGGCCAACTCGCTGACTGCCGTAGCGGATGCCAAGGCTAATGGCAAACGAGTAAGTGCCAGTTACATTGACCAGTTTGCGGACGGAACACTTGGCTTTGCACTGGGGTTCTCTCATCTCGAATCGCCCATTCTGTCCAATCAAACTGCTTTGTATGTTCCGTGGTCAACGACAGCCCGTCCAGGACTCGCCTCGGGGGTCAGCGCGACCGGAGGCATCGTCTCCACGGCGCGCGGTGGCGCCAACACCCGGGATGGCCTGATGGCCACATTAGAGTGGAAACCGAGCAGTACCTGGTCCAGCACGCTGGACGCCTATGCCTCGAAATTTGTTCAAACCCAGACCGATCATGTCCTGGAGACTCCCTTGAGCGTGAGCGCCGCCTATGCTCCTGCGTTCAAATACACAACAACGACTGTTAACGATAACAATATGTTGATCGGTGGCGCCGTTTCTGGGGCCGCTCCGCTTATCCGCGGCATCTATGCCAACCGGGAAGACACCATCAAGGCACTGGGGTGGAACAATAAGTTCAAGTTCGATGGCTGGTCACTGCTTGCCGATGTCAATTACTCCAAGGCGCAGCGAAATGAGCAAACGCTGGAAAGCAACGCGATGCTGCGCGATACGGCCGGTAAGTTGCTCTTCGATACGCTGAATTTGAATTGGGCCGCCGGTGGAAATCCCACGATTGTGCCCACCCAAAGTTTTGCTGATGCGAGCAAGATTTTTATCGGCACCACCCGGTTTGGGGCGGGCTTTGGGACGGTGACCCATGTCGAAGATCAGCTCAAAGGTCTCAAGCTGGTTGCCACCACCTCTGTGCCGAATTTCCTGTCGGGGTTATTTAGCGACGCCGATATTGGGCTCAACTACACGTCGCGCACCAAGAGCAAAACCCAACCACAGGGATCCATCACGACCAATTCAAGTGTTACTGGTGGCATTTCAACCATCTCCAGCGACCTGCTGGGGAATCCGGTTGATCTGGGCTTCTCCGGGTCGGGCTCCATTGCCAGTTGGGATGTGCCCGGCGTCACATCCAAGTACATGAATTTTTCTCCATCCATCAACGCCGGTTCATTTCTGGCGGGTTCGGTCTGGGACGTCAACGAGAGGATTGCAAGCGCGTTTGTCAAGGCAAATATCGAGGCGCAATGGGGCTCTGTCAGCGTCCGCGGCAATGCGGGTGTCCAGATTCAATCAACCGACCAGTCCTCCAGCACCCGCGTGTGGGATTCCACTGCCTCTGCAGGTAATAACTTCAAGCCGTTTGCGGACGGCACAAGCTATACGGATGTCCTGCCCAGTATCAATCTGGTGATGGGCTTGGCAGACGATCAAACCCTGCGTGTGGGACTGGCACAGCAGTTGGCGCGTCCCCGGGTTGATCAGTTGGGTGCCGGCCAAACCTTTACCGTCAATGCCTCTACGCTGGCACCCAGCGGCAGTGGCGGCAATGCCAAGCTGGACCCCTGGCGTGCCAATGCGTTTGACATATCCTATGAAAAGTACTTTGCCAGGAAGGGCTATGTTGCAGCCGCCGCCTATTACAAGAAGCTCACCAGCTACATCTACCAACTGACTCAAACAGACCATGATTTTTCCAGTCTGACGGCAGGCACCAGCGCAGCCACTTCGGTCGGTAACTACACATCGCCTTTTAACGGCCAAGGGGGGGCGCTCAACGGTCTGGAACTCACTGCCTCGGTGCCACTGAATATGGTCTCTGCTGGGCTTGATGGGTTTGGTCTCATCGCCAGCACATCAGTCACCAACAGTGAAATTACGATACAGGACCCTAGCAGCAATATCGGCAGCAACTTGCCGCTTCCCGGAATGTCGAAGAACGTGAGTAATATTACTGTTTACTACGAGAAAGATGGATTCTCAAGCCGCATCAGCCAACGCAAGCGTTCTGACTTTGTGGGCGAAATAACCGGTTTCGGGGCCGCACGCACGCTCCGCTACGTTAAGGGTGAGAGTGTGGTGGATGTACAGCTTGGCTACAACTTCAACCAAGGCAATCTAAAGGGTTTGAGTTTGATACTGCAGGTCAACAATCTGACGGACACAGCATACGAGACTTATTCAGATACCCCCGACAAGCAATTAGACTACGCCAAGTATGGACGGACTGTCTTGCTGGGTGCCAACTACAAGTTCTAAAGAGTGAAGTGCGCCCGCTCACTGCAACACGGACAAGTTTAGGCACGAAATTTCTATCCACCCAGGGTTCCCCGTCATGCAGCCATCCCAGTTCCGAATTTCTCGTACCGCGCTGGGCTTGACGGCGCTCCTGCTGACTTTGGCGTGGCTGGGCAGCGCCGCCTTTGCAGCGGATTTTGTTTCTACCCAGCCTGCGGCGCGCGTTGAACACTGGCAACGGCGCGAAGCAGAAATCAATGCCTACATCAGAGACTCCAAAGATCTGAAAAACGTCAAGCTCTTGTTCGTCGGTGATTCCATCACCGACTTTTGGTTGTTCGACGACAACCCCTGGGTCAGTGGGCAGAAGTATGGGCGGCCGGTCTGGGATGAATCGTTTGGCAAGCCCAACTCGGAAAACTTTGGACTGAATATCGGAATTTCGGGCGACCGCATTGAACATGTTTTGTACCGCATCTTGCCAAAGGCAAGCGGCGGACTCGGGCAACTCGATTCGCCCGACCTGAATCCGGAATTCATTGTGGCGCTGATCGGCATCAACAATACCTGGGCCGCAGAGAAACCGGTCACCGACAGTGTCTTTGAGGGTGTTCGTGCGGTGCTCACTGCCTTGCATGAACGCAAGCCCAAGGCGCGCATCATCTTGCAGACGCTGCTGCCCACCAACGACGAGGCCAAGAACCGCGATGTGGTGCGCCCCGTCAACCAGCGACTGCGACAACTGGTTGCCAGTGCGCCGTTTGCGGGTTTCATCTCTTTGCTCGATTTGTATCCTGCCTTTGTCGATGGCTCAGGTGCGCAGGTGTCGGCTTACTTCACCGATGGCCTGCATCCCAATGTGAAGGGCTACCGGGTCTGGCGTGACCGGCTTGTTCCCTTCCTGCAACAAGCGCGCAGCCTGGCGCCAAGTTCCACACCGGGGCAGACCGCGCCACTGGGGTCGCCGACGCAACCGACGGTTAGCGTGGGCCGCATTGAGCGCCTGGATAACTTTCCTTCGCGTTACGTCCAAGCCCGCCCGATCGACGTCTGGTTACCCAGCGACTACAGCCCCCAGAAGCGCTACGCCGTACTCTATATGCACGATGGCCAGGGCCTGTTTGATGCCGAGCAGACCTGGAACAAGAAGGCGTGGAATGTGCATCTGGCGCTAGCAAAACTGATGCAGGACGGCAAGGTGCAGGACACCATCGTGGTTGGCATACCCAATGGCGGCAGGCACCGCTACAGCGAGTACTACCCCGACAAGTACCTGGCGCTCGCACCACCAGATGTGCGGGCTGATTATGTGCACCGCGCCCAAGCGGACAAGCCCCTGGCCGACGCCTACCTGCGCTTTATCGTGGAAGAACTCAAACCCGCCATCGACCAGCGTTACGCCACGCTGCGCGAGCCGGCAGGCACGTTCATCATGGGCTCCAGCATGGGCGGCATGATTTCCATCTACGCTTTGTGCGAATACCCTCAGGTATTTGGCGGGGCCGCCGCTTTGTCCACGCATTGGGTAGGGCGGC
>JBAXFI010000148.1:0-6305 GCA_037139995.1 Comamonadaceae bacterium
CCTGGGTGCCGACGTTGACCGTGATGACCGGCTGCAAGGTGCCGGTGGCCAGAACGACTTGCGTGATGGCGCCTTCGTCAACCGGCGCGGTGCGGAACTTGGGCTCCTCCGGCCGGGGGTTCTTCTGCACGTACATCCAGCCTCCGCCTGTCACCACAGCCAGTACGCTGGCGGCGATCGCAGTTCTCTTGATCCACAGTTTCATAGTCAGTGCTCTCTCCCTTGGCGAGTCAAAGTGTAAGCGCCTTGGCTAGGGCTTGGGCCTGTCGCCAGCCCATGGGCAAACCAGCTGCCGGCGTCATGCCATAGACCGGCTCGCCAGGCAGGCCGGCGATCAAGGGTGCGCGGGCCGCCATCAGTTTTTCAATGTCAACGCCAGTGGAAACGCCCATCGCTTCAAACATGAACACCAGATCCTCGGTCACCACATTGCCCGAAGCACCGGGCGCGTACGGGCAGCCACCCAGACCGCCGAGCGAACTGTCAAACGTGCGAACGCCCACGTCATACGCGGCCAGACAGTTGGCCAGCCCCAGGCCACGCGTGTTGTGCATGTGGGCGGCGCCGGTCTGGTCGCCAATGGCGGCGCGCACCCGCTTGAAGAGCCGGCGCACCTGCGCCGGATTGGCCATGCCGGTGGTGTCGGACAGACCCGACTCGTCCGCGCCCGCGGCAATGCACTGGCTTGCCAGCCAGACCACGTCGTCTTCTGCCACCAGACCCTGCAGGGTGCAGCCAAAGGCGGTGGAAATGCCGGCCTCCACCTTGACCTGGGGCGCGACCGCGTCACGCAGGCGCACGATGGCGCGAACTTCTTCGATCATTTCCTCGCGCGTCCTGTGCACGTTGGCCAGCGAGTGCGCTGCGCTGGCAGAGACCGGAATCGTCAGCTTGTGCACACCTGCTTTCAGGGCGGCCTCGGCGCCGCGCAGGTTGGGCACCAGCGCCATCACGGTGAGGCCCGTATGGGTCAGCGCATGGCGCACCACTTCAGCCGCGTCGGCCATTTGTGGCAGCTGCCTGGCCGGAACGAAGGAGCCGACCTCGATCTCGCGCAGACCCGCCGCCACCAGCGCGTCGATCCAGCGGAATTTGTCGGCTGTCGGCATGCTTGCCTTGACCGCCTGCAGGCCATCACGGGGGCCGACCTCGCTGATCAGAACGTCCGGCGATTTCGATGAGCAAGACATGCCCGTCCTATTTCTGTCCGTTTAGTGACTTTTGCACGATCGCGAGCACGGTGTTGAGGTCTTCGATCGGCACCTGGCCTGGCGCCGAACTGCTGGCACCCACCGCAAAGGTCAGCGCCGAGCCGAAAGTCCAGCCAAACAGGCGCGTCAGCGAGCCATAAGGACCCATGGACATGCTGATCAAGGGAATTCTGAGCTTCTGACTGGCGCTCAGGGTGGCGCCGAGCAGGGTCAGCACGTCTTCCAGATTGCGCGGCATGACCGACACCTTGGCAACGTCGGCACCGAGTTGCTCGGCCTGCAGGAAACGCTGACCCAGCGTTTCCAGACCGGGCGTGAAAGAAAAGTTGTGGAAGGACAGCACCAGCTTGACGTCATGGGCTTTGGCAGCCTCACGCACCAGAGCGATGTGGGCGGCGTCGTTGCTCATCTCAAAATCAATCAGGTCGATCTGGCGACTCTCGCAGACGGCCTGGTACAGCGCGATCACCTTTTCTTCAGAAAGGGCGATCTTCTCGCCGCCCTCGCGGATCGAGCGCCGCGTGAACAGCAGCGGAACGCCGTCCACCGCCGTCCTGATGGCAGTGGCCATGCTGATGACCTCGGCCGTGTTGGCGATGTCAGCGAAAAAATCGACGCGCCACTCCAGAATGTCTGGCTTCTTGGCCAGCACGACTTGCACTTCAGCCAGTATCTGCTCGCGTGTGCGCCCCACCAGCGGGGTGCAGATCAAGGGAAATTTCCCGCCGGCAACCGGTTTGCCGTGCAGTTCAATGGCTTTGGCTGTTTGCATTTCGATAACTCTCCCGTGTCAAAAAGTGTTTTCTTGTGTGGCTGGAATACAAGCAAGGACTGTACGACAAAGGAGGCGTGTCGGGAGACCACGGCCTGTCCTCCCGCCAACGCTGGAAACACGCTATTCTTCTGCTTCTATCCTTGCGCCCCAAGTCCATGCCTCAATTTGCCGCCAACCTGTCACTGCTGTATCCGGAACTTGCTTTTCTGGACCGCTTTGCAGCCGCAGCCCGGGACGGCTTCAAGGCGGTGGAGTTCCTGTTTCCCTACGCCTGGGAAGCGCGCGAAATTGCGGCGTGCCTTGAGGCGCACGGTTTGCAGCAGGTGCTATTCAACGCCCCGCCCGGCGACTGGGACGCCGGCGAGCGCGGACTGGCTTGCCTGAGTTCTCGTGAGGCCGAGTTTCAGGCGGGCATGCAGCGTGCGCTGGATTACGCCAAGGCACTGGCCTGCCCGCGTTTGCATGTGATGGCTGGCCTGATGCCGGCGGGTGCCAGCTTCGAATCGCTGCGCCCAGTCTACGTCGCCAATCTGCACTGGGCCGCGCAGCAGGCGGCGGCTTGTGACGTTGAACTGTTGATCGAGCCCATCAACCTGAGAGACATGCCACGCTATTTCCTGAACCGACAGGACGAGGCACATGCCCTTGTCGATGAAGTGTCAGCGCCGAACCTAAAGGTGCAGATGGACCTCTATCACTGCCAGATTGTCGAAGGCGATGTTGCCAGCAAACTGCGCCAGTACCTGCCTGGCGGCAAGGTCGGCCACATCCAGATTGCCGGTGTGCCCGAGCGCCATGAGCCCGACCAAGGCGAGTTGAACTACGCCTACCTTTTCGCCCTGCTCGACGAGCTCGCTTACAGCGGCTGGGTTGGCTGTGAGTACCGCCCAGCGCGCGGCATGCAAGCCGGTGGCACGTCGGCCGGGCTGGGCTGGCTCAGACCCTGGCTACAAGAGTGAGAACAGAACATGTCGTCCCCGCAGACTTCCGTTAGTACCAGCAGCGTTGGCCAGAGCAGCGCGCTGAGCATCAACTCTCTCCTCGGCGGTGACAAATGGGGCGGCGCCACTGGAACCGGGGCCAGCCTCAGTTACAGCTTCCCCTGGACCAGTTCAAGCACCGCGATATTTTCCGGGCACGACGGGGTCGGTGATTACTCTTCGCTCAATGAGCAAAATGCAAGTTCCCACTACGGCCTGAGCACGACCCAGCAGGTGGCGGCGCGCGCGGCCCTGCAGTCATGGGCCAATGTTGCCAACATCACATGGAGTGAAGTGGCAGAAAGCAGCTCCAACGTAGGTGATATTCGTTTTGCGTGGACTTCAGCCACCGATACGACCAGCACTGGCAGTGCGGCGTGGGGCTGGTCGACCTTCCCCAACTCCTATTGGCCAAGTGCCGGAGATGTGTGGATCAGCACGATCGCTAGCGGCGCTGCCAATACAAACTGGGCGGTCGGGTCCGACAATTTTGGCTCCCTGATACATGAGCTGGGACACGCACTCGGTCTGAAGCACCCTTTTGAAGGAAGCGTAGCGCTTCCTGCCGCAACTGACTCCACACAGTATTCGTTGATGTCCTACACGCCGGCGGCGCATAGCCTCTATGTGTCCGTCACCCATAGCGGCAACACCTGGTCATGGTCCTCGTACAACATCGAGCCCTCAACGCCTATGCTCTACGACATACAGGCCATGCAATACCTGTATGGCGCCAACACCGCCTACAACACAGGCGACAACACCTACACCTTCGACCCGGCGGTACCGTTCATCAAGACCCTTTGGGATGCTGGTGGAAAAGACACGATATCGGTGTCCAATTTCACTCTCGGCTGCACGATTGATCTGCGTCCTGGATATTTCTCGAAGGTCAGTTATCTGGACGACATTTCTGCACCCGTCACCTGGACGACCGCCCCGCCGACGCCGACCTATGATGGCACGGACGACCTGGCCATTGCCTACGGATGTGTTATTGAGAACGCCATCGGCGGCAGCGGCAACGACACGCTCACGGGCAATGACGCCAACAACATTCTGGACGGTGGCGCTGGCAACGACAGCATCGACGGCGGTGCTGGCATTGATACCGCGGTTTACAGCATGGCTCGCGCCAGTGTTTCTTTGACGAAGACCAGCACCGGTTTCACTTTGACCGACAACAGCAAAGTTGCCGGCACCGATACCTTGCAAAATGTGGAACGGTTCAAGTTCTCCGACGCTGGCATTGCACTGGATTTGGCCAGCACCCAAGCGGCGGGCCAGACTGTCATGCTGCTCGGTGCCGTGCTACCCGGCAGGCTGGTCTTTGATAAAGAAAAGCAAGCGCTGCTTGGCGCGGCCATTGACCTGTTCGACCAGGGCTTCAGCCTGCAAACGCTATCCGGTGCAGTCATGCGACTGCCGATCTGGGATGTGCTGACTCAAAAATCGGCGCCAACCAGTACCGACATTGCCACTTACTTACTCAACAATGTCAACGGTGCGCTACCAGACGCAACAACGCTGGCCAATGCCGTGAAATCACTCAACAGCGAAACCGACTTCGCCACACAAGGCAATTTTCTGTGGCATCTGGCTGAGTCAGCGGTCAATCAGACACGGATTGATCTGGTGGGCTTGGCTGCGACGGGGCTGGTGTATGGATGGTAGAAGCGAATAAAGCTGCACGGCGGTACACTGCGGCGTATCTCAACAGGAGTCCAAGTGATGAAACAAAGTGTCATCGTCATTGATCCCGAGATTCAAAGCGGGACACCGGTCTTTGCGGGTACCCGGGTGCCGGTAAAGAACTTGTTTGATTATTTGGAAGCTGGTGATTCGCTGGATTTTTTCCTCCAAGAGTTCCCATCTGTGTCGCGAGAGGCGGCAGTCGCTGCGCTGGAACAAGCTCAGCTGGCCTTGATCTGTGATGCGAATCCTGCTTGACGAGTCGCTCCCAAAGGCACTGCAAACCCGACTCGTTGGACACGATGCGGTTACAGTTGTAAGCAGTGGTTGGTCCGGCGTCAAGAACGGCAAATTGCTGGCTCTGGCTGCAACGCGTTTCGATGCTTTTCTCACAGCGGATCAAAATCTTGAGTATCAGCAAAATCTGCAATCGTTGCCATTGGCAGTTGTTGTCCTCATCGTTGTGAACAACCGTATAGAGACGATCGATCCACTGATTCCGGAACTTTTGCGTCCTCTTCAAGAGCTTGCCCCACGTAGCCTCTGCCGAGTGGGTCGCGCTGTTTAGTGCGTCACATAGCCCATGCTTTGCGGCAGCCAGAGCACGATCTGCGGAAACAGGGTCATCAGCAGCAAGGCCAGTACCAGCAGCGCGGTGAAAGGCCAACCCTCGCGCACCATGTCCTTGAGCGGGATGCCGGTTAGCGCGTTGGTGACGAACAGCAGCATGCCGAAAGGGGGCGTGACCAGGCCGATCATCATGTTGACGACCACCACGACACCGAAGTGAACCAGATCCACACCCAGCAGCTTGGCCGTCGGAATCAGCATGGGCACAAACACCAGCAGCATCACCGAGACATCCAGAAAGCAGCCCAGCACCAGAAACACGCCGTTGACCAGCAACAGGAACTGCAACTGGCTCAACTGCAGGCCGCTGACCCACAGCGCCAGCTGGTTCGGAATGCCTTCGGTCGCAAAAGCATAGTTGAGCAGGTAGGCGCTGGCAATGATCATGGTGATGACGGCACTGGAGCGCAGCGACTCCAGCGTCACCGCATACAGCGCCCGTGGCGAGAACGCGCGATACACACCACCGGCCAGAACCAGTGCGTGCAGGGCGGCCACGGCAGCGGCCTCGGTCGGTGTGAAGGCGCCGCTGTAAATGCCTGTCAGCAAGACCACCGGCAGCGTCAGGGGCAGCAGGCCGCGCAACAGGATGCCGGGCAGGGCGCTGCGGGGTACGGGATCGTCCTTGGGCATGTTGCGACGGCTTGCAATGATTTGCACACCGAGCATCAGCAGCACCGCCATCAGGAGGCCCGGGACCACGCCGCCCAGAAAGAGTGCGCCGACCGAAGTGCCGGATACCAGGGCGTAGATCACCATCGGAATCGACGGCGGGATGATGGGGCCGATGGTGGCGCTGGCCACCACCACGGCGCCGGCAAAGCCCGGGCTGTATTCGGGCTTCTTCAGCATCTGCTTGATCGTCACCAGGCCCGGGCCGGCGGCGTCGGCAATGGCGCTGCCGCTCATGCCGGAGAAGATCACGCTGACCAGAATGTCGACCTGGGCCAGACCGCCGCGCATGCGCCCCACCAGCACGCGGGAGAAGTCGAACAAGCGCTCGCTGATGGTGCCGGC
>JBAXFI010000149.1:0-6272 GCA_037139995.1 Comamonadaceae bacterium
ATCAGCTGGCCCGAAGGCTGCACATCGATTTGCAGGATCCCGCCACCCTGAACGGCCTGCTCGCCATGGCCCGCCAGTGCGTCGATGGTTCGGCCGGAGGTGCCTTGGTTCCGAAGGCCATGCTCGGGCCCGCATCAGACCCTGGCCCGAGCCGCTACGCGCGCGACGCCGTTCACTCTTATCAGGAAATTGCTGCAATGGTATGAGCATGTGGCTTTGCGATAGCCGTTCCAACTGCACCACCGCGCAAGGGGTCGATCAAATCGGCCCGGACGGAGCGTTTCTGGTATCCGATAGAATTTCAGGCAAGCGGGCAGGCTATGCCCTCGAATTTAAATTCTATCGCCAACCACTCATGAATGAGAAGCAAGCTCGCATCGCGGTTCTCGACGATGACGCCGATTTGCGCAAGCTTCTTCGGTTCCTGCTGTCGCGCGAATACGAGGTTGTGATGCCAGAAGATGGCGCACAACTGCAGCTCCTGGTGGAGCAGGGAGCGGTCGACCTCATCCTGCTCGATATCGGGCTTCCGCACGAGGATGGCATTGTGATCGCGCAAAAGATCCGTGCTACTTCGACTATTCCGCTCATCTTTCTTTCGGGATACTCGTCAGAAGAAATGATACTCAGGGGCCTCAACATCGGGGCCGACGACTACGTAACCAAGCCGTTTCAGTCGGAGATATTGCTGGCGCGGGTAAGGAGTGCCTTGCGCCGGGGGGAACTGCATCCCTTGCAGGCGGTGCGCAACCTGCAACTCGGTGACGTCACATTCGAAGTCAGCGAGCAGCGGCTGTCCAATGCGCGCGGACTCAGCATCAAGCTGACCGAGATGGAAGCGCTGATCCTCGCGCTTCTGGCCAATGCCGAGGCGCACACCATATCGCGAGAAGAAATGTTCCGGCGCGTCTATGGAAGGGATTGGGATACGTTGAACCGCGGCATCGAAGTACACATCTCGCATTTGCGCCGGAAACTGGCCGGGGTGAGCGAGGAGCAAAGCACCATCGTCGGACTGCGCGGCGTGGGGTATCACCTCAATCTGCAAGGAAGTCCTGCAGTTACAGCACCCGGAGACTTTCCGCCCGGCGCATGAGCGCGGCATTTGGCTTGACTTGAGCAGTAAAGCCCTTATCAGTGAATCAATCAGGGAACCTGAATTTGGAAATTGCCTTGCTGGGCGATGCCGGCGGCGATGGCCTGCAGGCGGTCGAACGGGATCGGCTTGGGCAGCACCTCAACGCGTGGCGGCACGCCACCGCGTTCCTTAATGACTTCGGCGTCCAGCCCGGTGACCACAACGATGGTGGCGCGCGCCATTTCCGGCGTCTCGCTCAGGATCTTCAACATGGCAAAGCCATTGATATGGGGTATCTGCAGGTCGACAATCAGCAGGTCTGGCCAGCATTCACTCATCCTTAGCAGGGCTTCGAAGCCGTCGACACTGGTCCTGACCTCAGGTTGCATCGGCCAGTGCGACAGCTTGACCTGGTACAAACGCAGCAGCGCCGGTTCGTCTTCCACCACCAGCACTCGCAGGCGACGCGGGCTGACGGGCGCCTGTTCTGCCACTGGCGTTGTGGCACTCAGTGCCTGCGGCCCATTGCGCAGCAAGCTGTCCACCGAGTCGCGCAGCACACGACGGTGACCACCGGCGGTCTTCCAGGCTTTCAGCAGGCCTTTGCCAACCCACTGTTGAACCGTGCCGACCGAGACGCCTAACAGCGTAGCGGCCTCACGGGTTGTGCAAAATGACTTTTCGATATTGGTTGCTCGCACTTTGGACTCGGCTCTGGTTTAAGGCTTGCAGGGTCTGGGCGAAAATCATCTCAGCCAGTTTGGATGCCCGACAAATTGTAACTATCCACGAATCACACCCGTATTCCTCGCGAGCCAAGCAAATGCAGTCGTCGCATGACGCCTTGTGCGAGAGCGCCCAGGGGCAGAACCTCGTCGGTCGCCCCTGCGGCAATGGCTTCTTTGGGCATACCAAAGACCACGCAGCTCGCTTCGTCCTGTGCGAAGTTGTAGGCGCCAGCCTGCCTCATGGCCAGCATTCCCAGCGCACCGTCCTTGCCCATGCCTGTGAGGATCACGCCAATCGCGTTCTTCCCGGCAAATTCGGCGGCGGAGCGGAACAGCACATCGACAGAAGGCCTGTGGCGATTAACCAATTCGGCGCCACTGAGTTGCGTCATGTAGTTCGCGCCGCTGCGCCGCAGAAGCAAATGCGAATGTCCCGGGGCAACATAGGCGTGTCCTGGAAGAATTCTCTCAGCGTCCTCTGCCTCCTTCACGCTGATGCGGCACAGGCTGTCAAGCCGCGCCGCGAATGACTTCGTGAAGGCCTCTGGCATGTGTTGCGTAATCAAGATGCCCGGGCAATCCGGCGGCATCTCCATCAAGAACTCTTTGATCGCTTCCGTGCCGCCTGTGGAGGCTCCTACGATGATCAGCTTTTCTGTCGAAAGACTGCGATTGGCCAGTGCCGGTAACGAGTGGTCAGTTTTCGACTGTCCGGCTATCGTCCGGGCGCGCGGCTTTGAGACTGCCGCAGTGCGAATCTTGTGGGCGATTTCAGCTGCGTACTCCTGGATCCCATGCGTAATGTCGATTTTTGGTTTGGAGACGTAGTCAATGGCGCCGAGTTCCAGCGCCCGCAAAGTGGCATCCGACCCCCTCTCCGTCAACGACGACACCATGACCACCGGCATGGGGCGCAGCCGCATCAGTCGCTCGAGAAAGTCAAGCCCGTCCATCTTGGGCATTTCCACATCCAGTGTCAGAACATCCGGATTCAACGAACGAATCATTTCGCGGGCAATCAAGGGGTCTGGAGCGGTACCAACCACCAGCATGTCTGGCTGGCTGTTAATGATCTCGCTCAGCAGTTTGCGAATCAGCGCTGAATCGTCAACAACAATAACGGTTATTTTTCTCATGTCGTGCTGCAATTATGGGTGAGTTTGCTTGCTCCTGCACCGCTGACAAGACCGCGGTGGAGCGACGATTAACCAAATAGTTCAACATCGCCCGTAACTTCCTCATCGACGAGGCGGGAAGCGTACTGGATCTCGCGCTCACGAATCGTCTCGTTGTGGGTGCTGCGAAGCTTCTTCACCAGAACCCGCCCGCTTCTCGGAAAGTAATAGACTTTTCGCGGATAGACATCACTGAGATCTTGCGAAACGACCTGGATTCTTTCGGCGCTGAGGAAGTTCATGGCGAAATCTGCGTTGCGCTGTCCCACATTCAGGGTGGACATTCCTGGCAATACATTGCCGCCACCGAACACTTTTGCTTCGAACAGGGAGCGTCGTGCGCCAAGAGAGATCAGACTGTTGATCAACAGTTCCATGGCAAAGGCACCATAGCGTGCTGACAGGCTGGCTGGACTTTGCTGTTCCGGATGAGCATCTGGGAGCATGAAATGATTCATGCCACCAATGCCAGAAACCTTGTCGCGGATACAAGCCGTGACGCAGGACCCTAGCACCGTCACCAACACCATGTCGCGCACCGTAACGTAAAACTCGCCCGGCAGAATCTTTGCTGCATCGAGTTCAAAGTGATTGTCATAGTAGAGATTGGGAGCGAGCACTATGGAGCTCCGTCAACGTCCTGCCGCGTGGGTGCCGGCAACGCCTTCGTAGACCGTCTTGCCGCGCGGCCGGAACAGGTTTGCTGCGTGATGAAAACTCTCTGAATGACCAGCAAACAACAGCCCCTCGGGGTGCAGCAGCGGAACAAACTTCTGCAAGATACGATACTGCGTCGGTTTGTCGAAATAGATCATCACGTTGCGACAAAAAATGGCATGAAACGGTCCGCGGATGGACCAGCTGGCATCGAGAAGATTGAGTGGTCGATAGTCAATCAAAGCACGCAGTTCATCGCGAACCCGCGCCTGACCGCTGCTCGCCCCTTTGCCGCGCAGGAAGAAACGCCGTATGCGCTCTTGCGACATCTTCTCCAGACGCTCCATGGGGTAGACCCCTTGGCGCGCTTTCATCAGCACATTGGTGTCGATATCGGTGGCAACAATCTTCACCGGCGGCTTGAGAGTTCCAAATGTTTCGACTGCCGTCATCGCCATCGAGTAAGGCTCCTCGCCAGTGGAAGCTGCTGAGCACCACAAAGATAGCGGGCCGTTGCCCTTTTGGCGTTGGAGCAATTCGGCCAGCACCGGGAAGTGATGCTCCTCGCGAAAGAATGCTGTGAGATTCGTAGTGAGCGAATTGGTGAAGGCCTCCCACTCGACAGCGTCGCCATCTTCCAGAAGGGTCAGGTAATCGCTGAAGTGTGACAGCCCCAACGTACGCAAGCGTCGCCCAAGTCGGCTGTACACCATTTCGTGCTTGCTCGGGCTCAGGGAGATTCCGGCGCGCCCGTATATCAGCTTTCGCACACGTTCGAAATCAGCCGAGGTGAATGCGAATTCGCGCCCTTTTTCAATGGTTCGTTCGATCACTGCGTGAGTCTGCCTTTCCAGTTGTCCAAGCGCCCGCGCCAAATTGGCTTGCACGACCAAGTATGTCCTGAACAGCTTCGATACAAATATACCTTGCAGATTTTGGACAACCGGCCCAATCCCCGGGGGCAATCTGCCCGAAGGGAACGCTCAACACCTACTTCTTTATCGACATCGGTCCGTGATTCTTGACATCGATCCATTGGCTTTCGCGTCGGCGAAAAATATTTCCTCAAGTTAAACGTGAGCCTGTCGATAAAGAAGCCGTATGCGGCGTTTCGCCCCGGCTCTCCAACTTGCAAAGGCGCGTGTTACCCAACTTGATTCTTATCGACTTACCCCCTCAATGAAACGTCGCAACAACGGCGATCGCCCTTGTTTTGGACGGGGTTTAAATGATTTTGTAGGACAAAGTCTTACAAAAGGTTACGGTTTGTAACAGCATAAATACGGACAAATTCCAATTCATGGAAAGGCTTCACGCATCCAGAATGCAGTTGTGCATTCAGGAAAAGAATGTGTGACGCTAAATCTATGGGGAACGAATGATGAACACGTTTGATATGCAGTCGGAAATCAAGGAATTGAATCTCACGTACCTGATGCTGGCCCAGCACATGATACGGGAAGACAAATACACAGCGGCGTATCGATTGGGCATCAATCAGCAGTCGTCTGACATTCTGGCCAATCTAACCGCAAGTCAGGTACTCAAACTGGCTGGCGCTAACGTACTGCTGTGCCGCATGCGCTGTGATGACCGCTTCATTCTGGGTCTGCTTACAAGTCACGGCAAAGAAGGGGTGATGTCGCAATCGCACGCAGCCATCCTGCTGGCGGGGCAAGCTGCAGAAACTTTGGCCTGAGGCCGCCGGAGGCTCCATGCGAAACACAAGCGTCGTGTCGGAAGGCAACGAAATCCAGGTTGCTGTTGAACTCATCACTCTTGGGGCTCGACTGCAGGTGCTCGAGACCGTCACCCATTTGAGTCGAGAGCGCTTGCTCAAGCTGTACAGGGAAATCAAGGGTGAATCTCCTGCAAAGGGAATGCTGCCGTTCTCGGCTGACTGGTTTATGAGTTGGCAACCGAATGTGCACTCTTCCATCTTCGTCAACATTCACCAATACCTCGCGGCGCATACCGACCTATCGGGCGTGCAGTTACTCATCAAGAGCTACAAACTGTATCTTGAGCACGTGCAGACCAACGAGATTGAACCCATCCTGACAGTGACCAGGGCATGGACGCTGCTGCGCTTCCTGGGCCCTCTACTGGAAACAGTTGCATGCAAGCGATGCGGTGGAAATTTTCTGACCCATCGTTTTGACTTCAATCAGAACTACGTTTGCGGGCTGTGTCGCCCCCCATCACGCGCCGGGAAGTCAAGGAACAAAATGTGCGTTGACCCAGTCCCGGTTGAGGAACTTGTTGTTCCATTTCTGCAGCCTGGGTAACGACTGCGTGCAAACTGTTGATCGAGTGCCGCGACGCCTTTCTTGGTGATGATGCGGTCGGTCGACGCTGATATCCGGAGAATGTTGTGTTCGTTCTTGTTGGCTATGCAGTAATCTTGGGTGCCGTCTTCGGCGGATTCGCGATGGCCGGAGGCCATCTCGGGTCACTGCTGCAACCAGTCGAGTTGCTGATGATTTTCGGTTCCGCTACCGGCGCCTTCCTGGTTGCCAACCCGAACAAGGTCATTAAGTCGACGCTCAAGGCCCTGCCCAGTCTGTTGCGCGGCTCGCGCTATAGCAAGTCGCTCTACATGGAGACGCTTGCCTTGCTCTTCGAGATCCTCGC
>JBAXFI010000150.1:0-6235 GCA_037139995.1 Comamonadaceae bacterium
CGGGTCGCATCCACATAGTCAACCACGCCGCCACGGCTTGCCGTCACAACCGTACCGGAGTCAACCGCCGAGACGCGCTCGATGCCGGTTCCGACAAAGGCCTTTTCCGGCCGCAGGATGGGAACAGCCTGACGCTGCATGTTGGCGCCCATCAAGGCGCGATTCGCGTCATCGTGCTCAAGGAACGGCACCAGCGATGCGGCCACAGAAACAATCTGCGCCGGCGACACGTCCATGTACTGCACGCGCTCGGCGGCGACCAGAATGGATTCGCCGGCTTCTCGTGCAGAGATCAGTTCGCCGGTGAGTTTGCCGTCCTTGTCCAGCGCGGCGTTGGCCTGCGCGATCACGTACTTGCCTTCTTCGATGGCCGACAGGTAGTCGATCGTCATCGTCACCTTGCTGTCCACGACCTGACGGTAGGGGGTTTCAATGAAACCGTACTCGTTCAGGCGGGCATACAAAGCCAGCGAGTTGATCAGACCGATGTTCGGACCTTCCGGCGTTTCAATCGGGCAGACACGACCGTAGTGGGTAACGTGCACGTCGCGCACCTCAAAGCCAGCTCGCTCGCGCGTCAAACCGCCTGGGCCAAGGGCCGAAACACGGCGCTTGTGGGTGATTTCCGACAGCGGATTGGTCTGGTCCATGAACTGCGACAGCTGCGAGGCACCGAAGAACTCCTTCAGGGCGGCAGAAATCGGCTTGCTGTTGATCAGGTCATGCGGCATGAGCGGCTCCTGCTCGGCCTGGCCGAGTCGCTCCTTGACCGCTTTTTCAATCCGTGCCAGGCCGGTGCGGTACTGGTTTTCGGCCAGTTCGCCAACGCAGCGCACACGACGGTTGCCGAGGTGATCGATGTCATCGACTTCGCCGCGACCGTTGCGCAGATCCACCAGGATCTTGACCACAGCCAGGATGTCTTCGTTGGTCAGCACCATCGGACCGGTCGACTCCGGACGGCCCATCTTGGCGTTGAACTTCATGCGCCCGACGCGCGACAGGTCGTAGGTGTCGGGGTTGTAGAACAGACGCTGGAACAGGGCCTGTACTGCGTCTTCGGTCGGCGGCTCGCCGGGGCGCATCATGCGGTAGATGGCAACCCGTGCGGCGAACTCGTCGGTCGTCTCGTCGCTGCGCAGAGTTTGCGAGATGTAGGCACCCTGATCGAGCTCATTGGTGTAAATGCAGGGCAGGTCCTGAACACCGGCGCTGCGCAGCTTCTTCAGCAGCGCTTCCGACAACTCTTCGTTGGCTTTGACCAGAATCTCGCCGGTCTCGGCATCGACGATGCTGCGTGCCACGACGCGACCGATCAGAAAATCTTCCGGCACGCTGATGTGCGTGGTGTGCGACTGTTCGAGTTCGCGGGTATGGCGCGCTGTTACGCGCTTGTCCTTGGCCACAATCACCTTGCCGCTCTTGTCGGTGATGTCAAAACGGGCGACTTCACCACGCAGGCGCTCAGCCACAAATTCCATCTGGGCACCGCTGTCCATCAAGCGGAAGTTGTCATTGACAAAGAAATTGGCCAGGATCGATTCGTGGTTCAGGCCAATGGCCTTGAGCAGAATGGTGACCGGCATCTTGCGGCGACGGTCGACGCGGAAATAGAGGATGTCTTTCGGATCAAATTCGAAATCAAGCCAGGAGCCGCGATAGGGAATGATGCGCGCCGAGAACAGCAACTTGCCCGAGCTGTGCGTCTTGCCCTTGTCGTGTTCGAAAAAGACACCCGGCGAGCGGTGCAACTGGGAAACGATCACGCGCTCGGTGCCGTTGATGATGAAGGAGCCCTTGCTCGTCATCAGGGGCACTTCGCCCATATAGACTTCCTGCTCCTTGACCTCCTTGATGACCTTGTTTTGCGAGGTTGAAGATTCGCGGTCATAGATAAAGAGCTGCACCTTGGCACGCACCGCTGACGCAAAAGTCAAACCCCGGGTCTGACACTCGCGCACATCAAAAGCCGGTTTGGCGAGGTTGTACTCAAGGTACTTCATCTCGACAAAGCCGTTGTGCGAAACAATCGGGAAGGCGGCCTCAAAAGCGGCCTGCAGTCCTTCAGCAGTGCGCTTCTTCGGAGCAACGTCGGCTTGCAGAAAGGCCGTGTAGGCGTCCTTTTGCATTTGCAACAGATAGGGAATTTCGAGCACGCTGTCGCGACTGCCAAAATTTTTGCGAATGCGTTTGCGTTCGGTGTATGTGTAAGCCATGAGATCTCCGGGCAAAGACTAAGGATTCCTGGGTACTTCTTGGTGATTGGCCACTACCAATCATTGGCGGACGGTCGCACATTGCGTGCAACCCGAACCAAGGCATCTTCTGAAGTCGGGGTCAGAAGACACTGCAAAACAGATAAAAAATCTGCTTTGCGGTGCTCTCTTACAAGCGCCAAAGGCTGGGGCCCTTTTGGAGCACCCAGCCCTTGTGGAAAGACCGATTACTTGAGTTCGGCCTTGGCGCCAGCTTCCACCAGCTTTTTCAGTGCAGCGTCAGCGTCAGCCTTGGACAGGCCTTCCTTGACGTTCTTCGGAGCGCCGTCCACCAGATCCTTGGCTTCCTTGAGGCCCAGACCGGTGATCTCGCGCACTGCCTTGATGACCGACACCTTGGCGGCACCGGCTTCGAGCAGAACGACGTTGAATTCGGTCTGCTCTTCTGCGACTGCAGCTGCAGCACCACCACCAGCGGCCGGAGCCGACATGGCGGCAGCGCTTACGCCAAATTTCTCTTCGATGGCTTTCACCAGTTCGTTGAGTTCCATGACCGTCATGCTGTCCAGCGCGGTCAAAAATGCGTCTTTATCGAATGCCATTTTGATTTCCTACTTTAGTTTGATTAGCACATGCAGCGGGCCATCAGGCCGCAACTGCCTCAGCGGGCGCATCCTGCGCAGCACCACCATTTTTTTCCGCGATCGCTCCAAGCACACGTGCCAGACGCGAAATCGGGGATTGCATCAAGCCCAGCAACTGGGCCAGCAACACTTCCTTGGAAGGTATGCTTGCCAACTGCTTCACGCCGTTCATGTCCAGCGCTTTTCCGCCGTATGCACCACCGCGAATCACCAACTTGTCGTTGGTTTTCGCGAAGTCAGCCACCACTCGCGCGGCGGCCACTGCATCTTCGGAAAAGCCATAGATCAGCGGACCGGTCATCAAGTCGGACACAACTTCAAACGCGCTACCAGCGACAGCACGGCGAGCCAGCGTGTTCTTGAACACGCTCAGGCTCACACCATTGCTGCGCGCAGTAGAGCGCAATTTAGTCAGGTCAGCGACCGTGATGCCACGGTATTCCGCCAGCACGAGCGTTTGAGCTTTTGCGGCGAGGCCAGTCACATCGTTGATGACCGCTTCTTTCTCACTGCGATTAAGACTCAAGGTCTACTCCTTCAAAATGTACCTGTCAGCCAGAGCCTTCAAATACGCCACATTGCAGCGACCAACTGTTTCGGAAACCCTTTTCCATCTGCAGCGGGATCGCCATCTGCGTTGGCTGCAAGTCAGTGGGTTAGCACCGACTCGTCAATTAAGTGCTGTTGCGCATCACTGCGACTGGCACACCAACGGTCTTGGATGACTCGTCTTCGCCCTGCGGCAAAAACGACCCACCACATCAAGCGGCTCTTTCGAACCGCTCGAATTCACGCAATCACGCTGCGATGGTTTGCATGTCCACCCGGACACCCACACCCATCGTCGACGAAACTGCAATCTTCTTCAAATACACACCCTTGCTGGTGGCCGGCTTGGCCTTGGTCAAGGCATCCACCAAGGCAACCAGGTTGCCCTGAAGCTTGTCGTTGTCGAACGAGCGACGGCCAATGGTGGAGTGAACAATACCGGCCTTGTCAACACGGAACTGCACCTGACCCGCTTTCGCGTTCTTGACTGCAGTAGCGACATCGGGTGTCACCGTGCCAACCTTGGGGTTGGGCATCAAACCGCGCGGACCCAGAATCTGACCGAGCGTACCGACCACGCGCATGGCGTCGGGAGCAGCAATCACGATGTCAAAGGGCATGTCACCCGCCTTGATTCGTGCGGCCAGGTCGTCCATGCCGACAATGTCAGCGCCAGCAGCGCGGGCTTCGTCCGCCTTGGCGCCCTGTGCAAACACCGCAACGCGCTTGGTCTTGCCGGTGCCGTTGGGCAACACGACTGCGCCGCGCACAACCTGATCGGACTTCTTGGCGTCGATGCCAAGCTGTACCGCCACGTCGACCGACTCGTCAAACTTCGCATTGGCGCATTCTTTGACAATGCCCAGAGCGTCCGTCAGCGGATACAGCTTGTTGGAGTCAACCTTGCCCTTGAAGGCCTTTTGTTTTTTGGTCAGTTGGGTCATTTACACGCCCTCCACAGTCACGCCCATCGAACGGGCTGAGCCGGCGATGGTCCGAACCGCTGCGTCCATGTCGGCCGCAGTCAGGTCTTTCATTTTGGTCTTGGCGATCTCTTCAAGCTGGGCGCGCGTCACCTTGCCAACTTTGGCGGTGTGCGGCGTGGCCGAGCCCTTGTCGATCTTGGCTGCCTTCTTGATCAGAATCGACGATGGTGGCGATTTGATGATGAAAGTGAAGCTCTTGTCGGCAAATGCCGTAATCACCACGGGCAACGGCAACCCAGGCTCGATGCCCTGGGTCTGGGCGTTGAACGCCTTGCAGAATTCCATGATGTTCAAGCCGCGCTGACCCAATGCGGGTCCGATCGGCGGCGATGGATTGGCTTTGCCTGCTGGCACTTGCAGTTTGACAAAACCGACGATTTTTTTCGCCATGCTTTTCTCCTTGCGGGTAATAACGCTCGGCCATGCAGTGAAATTGCAGGCCCGGGCTCCCCGGGGTTAACGACTCACTAACTCTACATTCGCACCGAGTCGGAAAATGCGGATGCTCTAATCAAACCAATACTCAGCTGTCAATTTGTCATGCCGGACCTGAGGAGCCTGCCCCGGACCTGATCCGGGGGCATCCGGTGGCCAGCCAGCACTGGATTGCGGAACACGTCCGCAATGACAACAGCCACCTGTGACAAGTTTGCAACCTTCAGGTTTTCTCTATCTGCGAAAACTCGAGTTCGACCGGCGTAGCGCGACCGAAAATCGTGACCGCCACGCGAACCTTGCTCTTTTCGTAATTGACGTCTTCCACCGAACCATTGAAATCGGTAAAAGGCCCATCCTTCACGCGCACAAACTCGCCCACCACAAACTCGACCTTGTGGCGCGGCTTCTCGGTGCCTTCCTGCATCTGGGAGACAATCTTCTTGACTTCGGCTTCGGAGATGGGAGACGGGCGCGTCTTGGCTCCACCCACAAATCCGGTGACCTTGTTGGTGTGCTTGATCAGATGCCAGGTGTCGTCGTCCATCACCATTTCGACCAGCACGTAGCCCGGAAAAAACTTCCGTTCGGTGGTCTTCTTCTGCCCATTCTTGATCTCGACCACTTCCTCCATGGGAACCAGAATGCGGCCAAACCGGTCCTGCATGCCAGCGCGGTTGATCCGCTCGAGGATGTTGCGCTCGACAGCTTTTTCCATGCCCGAATAGGCATGCACAACATACCAGCGCAGATCCGGGTTGGTCGGCGCGGTCGCCAGCACCTGCGCAGCGGCAAGGGCTTCAACGGGCGGATTTTCTACAACATCAGTCATTATTTTTTCCACCCCAGAATCAGGTCATAAAACAGCCACTCAAGCGTTTTGTCGGTAATCCAGAGAAACAGCGCCATCACCAGCACAAAGGCAAACACATAGGCCGTCATCTGGATCGCCTCCTTGCGCGCCGGCCAGACAACTTTCTTTACTTCACGCCAGGCATCGTGCCCAAAGGCGTACAGCGCCTTGCCCGATTCAGCAGTGAAAAACACTACCGCAGCCGCTGCAATCCCTGCCAGCAAAGCAGCCCACTGAACGAGTTGCCCCTGCTTGCTCAACATATAAAAGGCCACCAGCGCCGCAACCAGCAACGCCGCTGCCGCAGCCAGCTTTGCCTTATCGACTCCGGTACTGACAGTTTGAACTTGTGGGGTGGCCATTTTTATCTATCTCGCACATCTTCTTCAAATCGAAACTCAGCAATCTCCTGAACGCTGAGGGCCGCCGTTCAAGCGGCCGGCTCGGAATCCACCTTCCATACACAGTCAGGTGGCAGGGGCGGAAGGAATCGAACCATCAACCTTCGGTTTTGGAGACCGACGCTCTGCCAATTGAGCTACGCCCCTACTA
>JBAXFI010000151.1:0-6125 GCA_037139995.1 Comamonadaceae bacterium
CCGGGTGCTGCTGGCTGACCGCCTGCAGCAGGCCATGGCGCAGGCTCAGCGGCGCGAGAATCATCTCGCTGTGGTCTTTCTTGACCTCGATGGCTTCAAGGCCATCAACGACCAGCACGGCCATGACGCTGGCGACCAGGTCCTGGTCAAACTAGCCGAGCGCATGAAACAAGCGTTGCGCGAAGGTGACAGCCTGGCCAGGCTTGGTGGCGACGAGTTTGTGGCGGTGCTGATTGATCTGGAGGATCAGGCAGCCTGCCTGCTCATGCTGAGCCGACTGCTGCTTGCCTGCGCCCAGAGCGTTCAAGTAGGAGACCTCAGCCTTCACGTCTCGGCCAGCCTGGGTGTCACCTTCTACCCGCAAGCGCAGGACATAGATGCCGATCAATTGATTCGCCAGGCCGATCAGGCCATGTACCAGGCCAAGTTGGCAGGAAAGAACCGCTATCACATCTTCGATACGACACAGGACAGCAGCATCCGGGGCCATCACGAAAGCGTGGAACGCATCCGCCTGGCGCTGGAAATGAGTGAGTTCGTCCTGTATTACCAGCCCAAGGTCAATATGCGCAGCGGCCAGATCATTGGCGCCGAAGCCCTGATCCGCTGGCAGCATCCAGAGAAAGGACTGCTGTTACCTGCCGTCTTCTTGCCAGTGATCGAGGACCATCCATTGGCCGTCTCCATTGGTGAGTGGGTGATTGACACTGCTCTGACCCAGATGGAGATCTGGCAGGCGGCGGGACTGGACTTTGGGGTCAGTGTCAATATCGGTGCGCGCCAGTTGCAGCAGAGCGATTTTGTGGATCGACTGAAATTCATATTGGCAAAGCATCCGCAGGTGAATCCGGCCAGTCTTGAACTCGAAGTGCTGGAAACCAGCGCACTCGAAGACATTGCCCAGATCTCTCAGGTGATCGAAGACTGTGCACAGATCGGTGTGACGTGTGCCCTGGACGACTTTGGAACCGGCTATTCGTCACTGACCTATCTCAAGCGCCTTCGCGTTGCCATGCTCAAGATCGATCAGAGCTTTGTGCGCGACATGCTGGAAGACCCGGATGATCTGGCTATCCTGCAAGGCATCATCGGTTTGGCAGCATCATTCAAGCGGCATGTCATTGCTGAAGGGGTGGAGACCATTGAACACGGCTCCCTGCTGATGCAACTGGGTTGTGAACTGGCGCAGGGTTACGGCATTGCCCGGCCCATGCCAGCACAGCAGATGCCGGCGTGGGCGGCGCAGTGGCAGCCTGATGCGGCCTGGCACAGTCTATGGAGCAGCGTGCCACCGGCCAGTGCGGCAAGCAGCATCGACACCTCGCGTGCTGGCGCCGCGTGCCACGGGGTAGACCACGGTCAGGTCGGAAACAGCGTAGCCATGCAGCAGGGTGCGGAAGTAGACCACGTGAACGGCGGCGCTGAGCGTCACGAGCAGCCATTCGGTCAGGCCCCAGTGAACCACTTCCTGCACGCCGATCCAGATCACCAAGGGCGCCCACAACACCGTGACCAGGATTGAGCCCATCAGCACGAAGTCGTTGCCGCCGCCCGCCTTCTTGGCAACCAGGTTCCAGGTGGCGTGGCATAGTGCAGCAGCAAGAACCAGGGCGAGGGCGAGTGGGGTCATGGTCAGTATGGAGCTGGCGCCAATCAGTTCAAGCGATCCTTCACGGCTTCCTTCAGCTCCTGGAATCTCTCGAACAGGTGGGCGCCGGGGCAGACGGTCTGCGTGGAATAGTCGCGGTGGGTGCCGATTTGATTTGCCTCGAGTCCAAAGCGCCGCTGTAGTTGGGCGATCAGGCCAACCGTCGAGTCCCATTGTTTGGGCGTCGGGTACTGGATCTCGAAGTTCCCCAGCAGCATCACCAGAAGATGGCCGCGCGGATCGTACTCGGTTTGTGTGTCACCAGAGATTTCCCACGGCCTTGCGGCGTAGATCAGGCCGTCGGGGGCGATGATGTAGTGGTAGGGAATGTCAATCCATCCCTTGGTGGCGCGCGACCACTTCTGCAAACGCACAAGGTAGGCTGCAACGTCGGATTCCGGATCCCACAGCTCGCCCTGATGGTGCACCGTAATGTGCGTGATTCGCTGTGGCGTCAAGGCTGCTGGCGTGGAATTGCCACCCCATGTCTGTACCGAGATCACTCCATCGTCGGTGGCAAGTTTCGTCAATGGAGCGGAGCCACAGCCTGCGTTCAGCAGCGCGCAGAGGGCGAGAAATTGACGACGGCTGGACATGGGATGCCTGATGTGAGACGGGTTTGCTTGCAGGGGCTCGGTGATCAGCGATTATCTTGCGCGCCCGTCCCGCCACGTGCGCAACATCAAGCAGGTGATGGCCAGCGCTGCGCTCGACTCCTTGAACAAAGAGCTGATCTACGTGGCGGCAAGCGTCGACAGCGCCACCGGGCGTCAGATCGCGTCTGGCTGAAACTGCGGACCTGCCTTGGCAAATGCATCCAGTGCCAGGCAGGCTTCTTCGATGCGGCGGATGGTCGGGAACGCCTGCAGGGGCGTGTCAAAGCGGCGCGAGTTGGCTATTTGTGGAACCAGGCAACAGTCGGCCAGCGTGGGGGTGTTGCCATGGCAAAACTCACCCGTGTCGGGGCTCTTGACCAGCATCGCCTCCAGCGCGGTAAAGCCCAGCGTGATCCAGTGCCGGTACCAGTTGTTCCTGGCGGCCTCACCCACTTTCAGCACCTCGTCCAGGTACTGCAACACGCGCAGGTTGTTGAGCGGGTGAACATCGCACGCAATGCTGTGCGCCAAGGCGCGAACCCGCGCCCTGGCACGGCTACCGCTGGGCAGCAGCGCGGGTGTGGCGGGGTAGGCTTCGTCCAGGTATTCCATGATCGCCAGTGACTGGCCGATGGTCTGCCCGCCATCCACCAGTGTGGGCACCAGTTGGGCCGGGTTCAGCGTGGCATATTCGGGGCTGTGCTGTTGGCCTCCGTCCTTGAGCAGGTGCACCGGCACGGAGGTGTAAGGCAAGCCCTTGAGGTCGAGCGCAATGCGCACCCGATACGAGGCCGAGCTGCGAAAGTAGGTGTAGAGAAGGAGCATGGGCAATCGCTTCAGACTGATCGGCGCGCGGGCAGCAGGGTGCCTGCCACTTCGCCAAAACCGATGCGCGCCGCGCCGGGGCGCTCGCTGGCACCGCGAAAGATGATGGTGTCGCCGTCTTGCAAAAAGGTGCGTGACTCGCCCGATGGCAAGGTAAACGGTTTGGTGCCTCCGACGGTGAGCTCGATCAAGGCACCGGCCTCTTCCAGTGTCGGGCCGCTTTGCGTACCGCTGCCCAGCAAGTCACCGGGCTGCAGGTCGCAACCGTTGATGGTGTGGTGCGCCACCATTTGCGAGACCGACCAGTAGGCGTGTTTGAAGTTGCTGCGGGACAAGCGGTGGGGTGGCAAGCCCTGGGTGCGCATGTCCGCGCTTTGGATGAACACTTCCAGTTCAATGTCAAACGCGCCCTCTTCGCGCAGGGCCGCGCTGTCGAGGTAAGGCAGGGGCTGGGGGTCGTCTTGCGGGCGGGTCCAGGCCAGGCGGTGCGGGGCCAGGGCCTCCAGTGTGACGATCCAGGGCGACACCGTGCTGGCGAAATTCTTCGACAAAAATGGCCCCAGCGGCTGGTATTCCCAGCCCTGGATGTCGCGCGCCGACCAGTCGTTGAAGAGGCACAGGCCAAACACATGCTGCTCGGCCTGCGCGATGGAAATCGGCTCGCCCAGTGTGTTGCCCGGGCCTATATACACGCCCAGTTCCAGCTCGTAGTCCATGCGCTGGCTAGGGCCCACGGTGGGCTCGGTGGCGCCGGATTTCATCGTCTGGCTCACCGGGCGGTGAAAATTTTTGCCGGAGATACCAATGCTCGACGCACGCCCATGGTAGCCAATCGGCAGCCACTTGTAGTTGGGCATGAGCGGGTTGTCAGGGCGAAACAGTTTGCCCACGTTGGTGGCGTGGTGCACCGAGGTATAGAAGTCGGTGTAATCGCCAATCCGGGCCGGCACGGCGTATTCGGCCGCTGCTTGCGGCAGCAGGCAGGGCTGCAGCGCAGCTTGTTCGGGCGCACCTTCGCGCAGCGCCCGCGACAGCGCCAGTCGCAGGGCCGACCAGGCGGGCCTGCCCAGCGCCATGAAAGCGTTCAGGCTCGGGGCGCAGCAAGCGTGTGCCGCCAGCTCGGCTGCGCCGCTGAAGACGCCCGCCGCCTGGGCCGCCGTCAGGTCCAGAATCTGGTCGCCAATCGCCACCCCGGCGCGAAATGGCTCGGCGCTGCCAGCCAGCCGGAAGACCCCGAACGGCAAATTCTGGATCGGGAAGTCGGCACCGCTCTTGTCGGCGCTGATGACCCAGCTGCTGAGCTGGGGGTGGTGGGTTTCGTTGAGTGGCGTCATGTTGGAAATCCTGGGAGGCTTGTCCGCGCAGCGAGCGTGCTGTGCTGCGCCGGCGGTTCAGGTCAATCCTTGTCGCCTTCAAACTCAATGTTCAGGGTGATCTCATCGCCGACGGCAGGAATCGCCGCTTTCATGCCGAAGTCGGAGCGTTTGAACTTGCCCACGGCATTGCCGCCGCAGCGGTCCTTCTTGCTGAACCGGTTCTGTCCGCACTTGAAGCGCTCGAAGCTCAGGGTCAAGGGCTTGGTCACGCCCAGCATCGTGAAGTTGCCTTCCACCGTCGAGGGCAAGTCGCCCGAGAAAACAACCTTGGTCGATTTGAATGTCATGCTGGGGAACTCCTTCGCATTGAAGAAGTCGCCGCTGCGCAGGTGCTCATCGCGCGAGCGCGGACCCCAGGCCGCGGCCTCCGGGCTACCCGGTTCATTCTTCGCATTGCCGGTGCCAACTGAAACCGTCTCTATCGTTATTTCAGCGCTGCCGCTTTTGCTGGTGCGGTCAATGCTGAATTTGCCACTCGATTTGTCGAATCGGCCCTGCATCATCGACAGACCCCAGTGCTCGACAGCGAAATTCGGGTAAGTATGTGTCGGATCCAGTGTGTAGTTCTCGGCGGCCGCATGCGCGGCGAAGATCGGGGCGGTGGCGAGCAGGGCGCAGGCAATTTTCAATTTCATTTTCATGATGATCTCTTTCAGGTTGGGGGGAAGCGGAAAATTAAGGGGCCGGGGTGCGCGCGGCAAGCCAGGCGGCGAGCATCGGGACACTGGCAACGGCGACGCAGAGCAGCGTTAGCGCAGCCAGGCGCAGGTGTGGCGGACGCTGTGCGAAGACGTTCAAAGAGGCCGCCAGTGGCACCAGCAGCAGCGCCGGCATGGCGTACCACGGCAGCTGCGCCAACATGAACGAGCCGCCGGTGAAGAGCGCGCCGGCCAAGCCGACGCTCAGCATGCCAAGGTAACCGGGCGCCAGCGCGCGCTGGCTTGTGAACTGCCATAGCAGCAGGGCTGCACCGGCGACGGCGAGGGCGATGCCGTGGGCGAAATTGCCGATCGAGGCGGACAGCACAGCGGTGACGCCGACCGCCAGCCCGAGCGCCACGGTGGCCGCGCCACCCGCCGCGCCGTCATGACGCAGCCGCAGGGTCAGAGCCAGCATCAGGCCGACGAAGAGGGCCAGAGCGGCCGCCAGCGCCAGCATCTGGAGCGGCTCGCTCTGGGCGAGCACGCTCCAGAAGGCCCAGACTGCCGCGCCGCCGCCCAGCGCTGCCAGCAGCGCCGGGGTTGCGCGCGGGGGCCGGGGCCACAGATCGAGCGCGAGGCCGATAAGCGGCGCCAGCAGCACCAGGAGCAAGACTTTGCGCGAGGCCGTCAACGGCGTGAAACCGATGCCGGTGCTCAGTGCCACTTCCGTGGCGATGGCCCCCACAACCGCCAACCAGGCCAGGCGGGTGCGCTGCAGCACGCCACCGACCAGCAGCGCGAGTAACAGCGGTGCAAGAGCGGCCTGCACCATCGGATCATCAAGTAAGTTAGACATCCGGTTGGCTCCCTGGCGATTACTTGCCGGAGAGCTGACCCATGACTTCGGCGACCAGATCGGCACCCACGTCAGCGGCAAACATGTCCCACACTGGCTTGACCTTGTCACGCATGCGCTTGCGCTCCGGTGCCGAAATGTCGTTGATCAGCAGCCCTTTTGCAGCCATGCTGGTCTCAGCGC
>JBAXFI010000152.1:0-6103 GCA_037139995.1 Comamonadaceae bacterium
TCACTGCGCTGAGCGCCACGCCGTCCTGAGTCAGCCAGTGTTGTGGGGGCGCAAGGGGCTGGAGTCATTGCAAGCCAACACGGTTGCTTGCCGATGGCACTGGGGTGGATGGTGCAGCGTGGACTTGGGGTTTTGCCAAGTAGAGGAGGAGCAGAGGGCTCGACCCTCTGCGGGGGACATGAGCGGAACCATCTGCCGCAGGGTCATCGGCACACACGAACCACCCAGCATGAAAGACTGCTTGCGCTGCACCTCTGGCCCAGGACTTTCCGCCACCAGCGTCAGCAATACGGCTGGGATGCCGCCGATTGAGCGACAGCTTTATGGAACCTCAACGGTGAAAATCTTTCTGTTGCCCGGAAGCTGACACCCGGGAGCGCCCGCAGTTGGTCGACTGTGACTATTCGCCGGTTCAAAGTCGATGCCGTAAAGCCGACATCGAAATCGTCAACCAGTGAAGCCTGGCCACAACCAGTCACAACACCTTGCAGACTCTTGCGATGAAAGCAACACGCAGATAAGAAAATTGGTACTATTGCGCGGCAATCGGACAGAGAACCAAGCGATTGAGAACAACCTGGAGACTGAGATGCATATGAATATCAACGACAAGGCAGGCGCCGTTCGCAAGCTGAAGAGCAGGCTTTGCAGGATCACCATAGTCGGCGTGGCGTGCGCCTGCTTGCCCATGATGGCCCTGGCCCAGACCAAGCAGTTGTTCCTCTACAGTTGGGCCAACTATGTGCCACCGAACCTGCTCAAACGCTTTGAGGTGGAGACCGGCATCAAGGTGAACTTGGACGTCTACGACAGCAACGAGACCATGCTCGCCAAGCTGCAGGCGGGCGGCGGTGGTTACGACATCGTAATCCCGAGTGATTCGGTGTTGAGCACCATGATCAAGTCGGGCCTGCTGCTCAAGGTGGAAGCCTCCAAGATGGCGAATTTCAAAAATGTGGCAGCACCTCATGATCGTCCGCCAGCCGATCCAAATGCTGACTATTCCGTTCCCTACACATGGGGCTCGACCGGTTTCACTTACGATTCAGCCAAGGTCCCGGGAGGCAAGTTGAACGAGAGCTGGAAGGAGTTCTTCGAGCCGCGTCCTGAGGTCGCCGGCAAGATCGCGGCCATGGCCAATCAGGGCGAGATGTACACCGCTGCTGCACATTACATTGGCGTGGACACCTGTACCGAGAACCCGGCCGATGCGCAGCGCATTCTGGACGTCCTGTTGAAGCAAAAGCCGAGCGTGAAGATCTATTCATCGACGGGCACCATCGGCCGTATGGCAGCCGGTGAAGTGACGATGCACCATCAATGGAACGGCGCTTCATACAAGTCGGGTCTGAAATTGACGACAGCGGTGTTCGTCTACCCCAAAGAGGGCATGAATTTGTGGAGCGACTATTTTGTCGTTCCCAAGGGCGCCCCCAATGTTGAGAGTGCCAAGACCTTCATGAACTGGATGATGAATCCGAAGAACGCCGCTGAAGCGTCGAATTTCAATGGCTATAACAATGCCATCAAGGGTTCCGCCGCACTCATGGACCCGGCACTGGCCGCCAGTCCGGCGATCAACCCGCCTGAAGAGCTAAAAAGCCGTTTCCGCCCGGTCAAGGATTGTTCGGTCAAGGCGCGTGAATTGCGCGACGGGGTCTGGACCCGCTTGAATCGATGATGTGTCGGTGATGGAGACAGCGATCGCCATTTCTGGCGTGCGCAAGACTTTTCGCGGCAGCAGCCTGGCCGCCCTGGACGGCGTTTCACTAAATATCCTCAAGAACGAGTTTTTCACGCTGCTGGGTCCCTCGGGATGTGGCAAGACCACTCTGCTGCGTATGATCGCGGGTTTTGAGAACCCGGATGAGGGCGGCATAGCGATCGACGGCATCGTCATGGGAAGCACGCCACCCAATCTTCGACCGGTCAACACCGTATTCCAGAGCTACGCCCTTTTTCCCCACATGAGCGTGACGCAGAACATCGCATTTGCGCTGGAGATGCTGGGCCGACCGCGCGATGCAATTCGCAGGCGTGTGGCCGAGATGATTCGTCTGCTGCGACTTGAGGGTTTGAGCGAGCGGACACCGGCCCAACTCTCCGGTGGCCAGCAACAGCGGGTTGCGCTCGGGCGTGCCTTGGCGCCCGAACCCAAGGTGCTATTGCTGGACGAGCCCTTGTCTGCACTGGACCTCAAGTTGCGCAAGGAGATGCAGATTGAACTCAAGCGCCTTCAGATGGCCACGGGCATCACCTTCGTCTTCGTTACCCACGATCAGGAAGAGGCGCTTCGCATGTCGGACCGGATCGCCGTTATGCGAGACGGAAAGCTCATGCAGGTGGGGCGATCTACGGAGATTTACGAGCGTCCTGCGAACCTGTTCGTCGCCGAATTCATAGGAGATGCCAACTTTCTGCCAGCAGTCTGCGTGGAACGAAATGGGGTGGGCGGACGCTTTCGCCTTAGCTGCTGTGGCGAAGCAGTCGTCGAACTCATTGTGGCTGACGCCAACAACATCGCAACAGGCGCCAAGGCCGTTTTGGTGGTGCGCCCGGAGCGTGTCTCCCTGGCTCCCCTGCAGTCGGCACTGCTGCATGGCGAGGTGCCAGAGGCGATCTATAGCGGCAGCGATCTGATGCTGCACGCCAGGCTTGTCGATGGGACGCTGTTGCGCGTTCGTTTGAGCGGTGCTGTCGACGTGCCGGAACTGGTCGGACGCAACGCCGGCTTTGCCATGACCGGCGAGGCCGTCAGAGCGTTTGCGGTATGAACCCGCCGCGCGCCCGAGATCTCGCGCTGACCGCGCCCGCGCTGCTGTATCTCACCGTTTTCATGATCATTCCACTGCTCTTGATGCTCTACGTCTCGATGCTGGAACGTGCCCCGTTTGGAGGGGTGATCTGGGGCGACCACACCGGAGTTGCCTACCAGAAGCTGCTTTTCGAGCGAGACCTTGCCGGCAATCTGTCTTTCAACGGCGACTACATCGCAATCTTCGCGCGCTCCTTCCGCCTCGCCGCCATCACGACCGTTCTGACGCTGGTGATCAGCATCCCTACAGCGCTTTATATGACAACCTTGTCGCGCCGGCGCGCGGCCTTTGTTCTGTTCCTGGTGACGGTACCTTTCTGGACCAATCTGCTGGTACGCAATTTCGCGTGGATCCTGATCCTGCGCAATGGCGGCACACTCGATCAGGGCCTGCAGTGGCTGGGCCTGACACGCGAGTCGCTGGACATTCTGTATACACCTTTGGCCACCGGCATCGGCTTGACCTATTCCTTTCTTCCCTTCATGATCCTGCCAACCTATGTTGCGCTGGAGCGCATTGACAAGCGCCTGATCGAGGCTGCCTTCGATCTTGGCGCCGACCGTTGGCGCGTCCTGTCGCGCGTCGTCTTGCCTCTGGCCATGCCCGGTATCCTGGCCGGCGCCATTCTGGTATTTGTTCCCTGCCTGGGAGCCTATGTCAGCCCAGAGTTGCTTGGTGGGGGCAAGTCGTTGATGATTGGCAATCTCGTCCAGGCCCAGTTCGGGGCGTCACGCAACTGGCCCTTCGGCGCTGCACTTGCGCTGGTGCTGGTGGCCGTTCTGATGCTGGCATTGCTCTTGTGGCGGTTCCTGCAGCGCCGAATGGTGCGAACGGCGTGATGCCCGAGCAGAACCTTCTGAGTGGCCGCGGCAATGCTTTCATTGCCATGGCCGCGCTGGTTTTTCTCTATATCCCCATCGTCACACTGGTGGCGCTCTCATTCAATCAGAACGACCTGACCACGATCTGGAGCGGCTTCAGCACGAAATGGTACGCGGCCGTTCTGGACAACAGCGACATCCTGCGAGCCACGAAAAATTCGCTGATCGTCGCCGCCGTTGCCACTGCGCTGGCCACTGCAACAGCCACGGCAACCGCCCTGGGCGTGGTGCGTTCGAGTTCAGCGCACCGGGGCGGCGTGGAAGGTCTGCTCAGCTTGCCGCTACTGGTGCCGGAGATTGTCACCGCGGTTGCGCTGCTGATGCTGTTTGTCCTCACAGGAATGCCGCTGGGTCTGCTGTCGGTGATTCTGGCCCACACCGTTTTTTGTATTCCCTTTGCCTACTACCCAATTCGTTCACGTCTGGCCGGACTTGATCCGGCCTTGATCGAGGCAGCGGCCGATCTGTACGCGTCACCGTGGAAGCGCTTTGTTCGCATCGAACTGCCGCTGCTGAGTGCGGGTATTTTCGCGGGCGCTCTGCTGTCCTTCATCAGCTCGCTGGGCGACTTTGTGATCACGTACTTCGTCTCGGGACCAGGCTCCACGACGCTCCCCGTCTACATCTTTGGCATGATCCGAACCGGGGTCACGCCCGAAGTCAATGCGCTGTCGGCGCTGTTCCTGCTGGCGTCCGTCGTGATGATCACGGTCGCCTTCGTTATCACGAAGCGCGTGGCCGATGTGGCCCGGGCGGGACCGGCGCCATGAACGTCTACTACAGCCCCGCCTACGCCGGCTCCAGCTACGCGTTCGAGACAACGCGCAAGTCGAAATGGGTGGCAGATTCCCTGACCGAGACCCCCATCACCAATATGACGCTGCTGGCGCCACAGCCACTTTCGCCGGAGCAGCTTGCCTTGGCGCACGATCCTCACTATGTCAGCGCGGTTCAGACCGGCTCGCCGCTCGAACTCGCACAGTCGCAGGGGTTCACGTGGGACCCAGGACTGTGGTCTATGGTGCTTGCCTCAAGCGGGGGTGCCGTTGCTGCAGCGCTGGACGCAATGCGCAGCGGGCTGGCCGGATCACTTTCGAGTGGATTGCACCATGCACGGCGCAGCGTGGGCTTGGGTTACTGCACCTTTAACGGTCTGGTGATTGCAGCGCGCGAGGCGATCGCTGCGGGTGCCAGGTCAGTGCTGATCCTGGATCTCGATGCCCACTGCGGCGGCGGGACCGCATCGATGATCGGCAATGAGCCACGCATCTGGCAACTCGATGTGTCGGTCGACAACTATGACAGCTACGAGAGCAGCGATCGTATCCATCTGCATATGGTGGTCAGCAGCGACGCTTATCTGAGCGACATCGCAAACAGTCTGCGGGAAGTCGCACTGCGTGGACCGCGCTTCGATCTGTGTCTGTACAACGCGGGCATGGACCCGTTTGAGGGATGCTCCGACGGCGGGCTGACCGGCATCACGAGGGACATGCTAGCCAGCCGCGAGCAAATGGTGTTCAACTGGTGTCGCCAGCAAGAACTGCCGGTCGCCTTTTCCCTGGCCGGTGGCTACATCGGAGAGAAACTCGACCAGCAGGGTCTGGTCGATCTTCATCGTCTGACGTTGTCTGCAGCCGCACGGCAGAGCCGGATCCATATGGATCAGCATTTTTGAGAATATAGCGCCGGTCATAATGCGCGGTGCACTTGCAAATTCCTTGAGAGACTGAGACAGTCATGATGGACACGATCAAACGCGTGCTTGCGCCGCCGGTATTTCCAGGCGATGAGGAGAAAACACGCCAGGCCAGTTTTCTCAACGAGTTGATCGGCATCAACCTGCTTGTTGCGGTCCTGATCGCTGCAGCCGTCTTCCTTGGCAACAACGTCTCCACCAGGTCGCAGATCATCGCCATGTCGTGGCTGGTCGTGCTCGCGCTGGCCTGGCGCATCCTGCACAGCGGCAGGATTAGCTTGATCGCTTTCGCCCTGTCGATACTCGGCTTTGTTTTTCTGACCGGTGCGAACATCAGTCTGGGAACCGTCCGCACCCCGACCGCCGCCTTCTACGTGATTTGGATTATCGTGGTGGGCGTACTATTTCAGTTGCCCGGCATCCTTATGGCTACCAGTGCAAGTTCGCTGGCTGTGTTGGGCTTGATACTGGCCGAAAACGCCGGACTGTTGCCGCAGCCCAATTACAGCGTCGGCGTAACGCAGTGGTTGAACTACACGGCCGTGTTCGGTATGACCGCCGTTATGGTCTATTACGGCAGCCGAGTAACCCGAAACGCTTTGGCGCGTGCCGAAAATGAAATAGACCAGCGCCGGCAGACTGAAATGGAACTGCGTAAGCTCACCCGTGCGGTCGAGCAAAGTCCGGCTTCGATAATCATCACCGAC
>JBAXFI010000153.1:0-6057 GCA_037139995.1 Comamonadaceae bacterium
GGGCACTAAAGAGCCGACCACGATCGGCAGTTGACCGGCACCTCAAATCATGCGATTGGTCTGCCAGACAGCAGTCACTGACCAGGACCCGTCTCAGGTCGTTGCGACTCCAAACCCATTTACGTATCAAAGCCAGCGACGAGCCGTCGCTGTTCCACCCAGTCCAGCGGCAGCGGATTGCGCTGAAACCACAGCAAACTCATACGCCGGGGCTGCCGTCCAGCCATCAAACTTTGGATAATGCCCGGCGCCAGCAATGTCAACCGCAGCAGCTCATTGACCGTCGAAGGATGCAATCCTTCGAGCTTGGCAATCTCAGTGCCGCTGCAAACCAAGCCCTCGTTGAGCAATCCCTGCCAGTAAAAGGCCCGCGACAGAGCGACCTGCATCGGCGAGTCATGGTGAACATCCTGAAGCTGCGCAGACTGTGGATCGCCATCGTCAGGTCGCACAAGTACCCGGCGCACACCGCGCTTTCTGATCTTCAGTGGAATGAAAGTGGAAAGCCTTACTCGGTCCCCCTGCGTGCTTGTCATAGGGTAGGGCGCACCCAGGGTCCGAAACCGCTTCATACAGTGGTCTCCAATTCAGCCAATTCCGCACCAATCGTACCGGGCCTGAGTTCATCGGCCAGGCTCTGCCAGCCAGCATCGCGCCAGACAATCTCCACACCGGTGCTGCCGATTTCCACACGTTCAACCACCAAACGGACCAGTCGGTACTGCTCGGGGGGGAACAGCTGTTGCCATACGGTGGCCAGGTTTTGCATCGGCAGCACGACCTGTGGTTCAGTAATATCCGGCGCAATCTGGCGAACCTGATCGCACACCGCCTGCACGATGTGCGGTGCCGCCAAGGCATTCCTGACCTGTGTCAACACCAGTTCTTCCAAGGGTTCTGCCGGGATGGAGCCAAAGATGCTGGCGCCGCTACCGTAATGGCCATTCTGGTTGGGCATGTAGTAACGGTAGGTCTTACCCTTCTTGACCGTGAATGTCGGCATCAAACGCTCACCGTCTGTCGTGAAGAGCAAACCTCGAAGCAGCGAAAGGGGACGAGCGCGGCTCAGCGTATCGCTACGACGGTCGCGGTGATCCTCCGCTAAAACGGCCTGCACAGCCTCCCATTGAGCCTGTGTGACGATGGCTGGGTGCTCGCCGGGGTATGCCTTGCCCTTGTGAGTTATCTCGCCCAGGTACATTCGGTTATGCAGGATCTTGTTTATCGTCTGCTTGCAGAATGCTCTGCCGGTTTTGGTCAGCAGACCGTCTGCGGCAAGCCTGCGCACCATGGATGTTGTGGAGCGGGTCTGAACGAAATCATCGAATATCCGGCGCACTAGGCTGGCTTCGGCCTCGTTGATGATCAGCTTTCGATTGAGTACGTCATAGCCAAGTGACAGCGGTCCACCCATCCACAAACCCTTGATTTTGCTGGCAGCGATCTTGTCCCGAATCCGTTCACCGGTCACTTCCCGCTCGAACTGCGCAAACGACAACAGCACGTTGAGCATCAGCCGTCCCATCGAGGTGGCCGAATTGATTTGCTGGGTCACGGCGCTGAAACTCACCCGGTAACGGTCAAAGGTTTCCACCATCCGGGCAAAGTCAGCGAGAGACCGTGACAACCGGTCGATCTTGTAGACCACCACCATATTGACCCTGCCAGCCTCGATGTCTGCCAAGAGCCGCTTGAGGGCAGGGCGCTCCATATTGCCACCGGAGAAGCCGCCATCTTCATAATCATCAGGAACAGCGATCCAGCCTTCGCTGCTCTGACTCTTGATGAAGGCCTGACCAGCTTCCCTCTGGGCGTCGATGGAATTGAACGACTGGTCCAGTCGCTCGTCGCTTGATACCCGGCAGTACACAGCGCAGCGCTTGGGAGGCACGAGCAGGGGTGCATTCATCGCCCACCTCCCGAGTCGCGACCTTGGCCGCCTTTGAGACCGAAGAACCTCGGCCCTGACCACTGGGTGCCGGTGATGTAGCGCGCCGCTGCCGAGAGACTCTTGAATGTCTGGCCGTCGATCTCATACCGACCAGCAGCGGTAACGGTGACCCGATATTCGCGATCATCCCACTCGCGAACCAGAGTGCTGCCGGGCATCAGGTGGATTTCGCTGCCGCGACCATTTCTCTCGGGCGTCTTGATTTTGGAGTGCTTGGCACCGCAGGCGGCCAAGTGATTTCGCACGCCGCTGGGCAGTGCACCGTAGGCCAGTTCCTGAATTCGGTACGCCAGACGGGCCTGGACATAGTTGCGATTGGTGTGTTCGGGGCGCCGCGGGAAATGCGCGTCCCAAAGCGCCCAGAGCTCTTTGATGGGGAGTGTAGGCATCGCTGCGATTTGAGCGCTCACGCCCATGGATTTGATGTCAGGCATTGCTGAGTTTCCTGTTGGTTGAGACGGTTCAATGAACGCTCTGGTACGGTAAGAAGCCAAGTCAAACTTGTCTCCTTGGCACCTGTGTCTCGTGAATCTGACTGCTGCTGGACTGGGGCCCCTCACAGGCTGGCGCGTTCAGATCATCCTGGTAAGTGACGCCTGTGCCGGTTCGGCTGTCCGTCACGCCCATGAAATGAATGGCGTTGCCTGTTCGACTGCAGACGATATCGGTGTCATCGGCCGTGATAGGCATGATCCAGCCTTTGATGCCATCGGGCAAGGTCATCAAGCGATCGATGCAGCTGACCATCCAACCGAATCCGCCTTCTGTACGTGCGATGTCCAACATTTCTGGCGTGGCGGTGGGGAAATTATCTAGACTGAAGATTGGTCGCCAGATCAGCGGCAAGCCTTCATCGATCCAAGTCTGGAAGCGCGACAACATGTCGTCATTCGTAGCACCGGTCTTGATCCATTGGAAGTCCGGGTTTTGTGATGTCTTCATTCTTTCATTCCCCATGTTGGTTGACGCGCCATTGCGGCGCTGGGTGGATTTGGACTGTTTACTCAAGGTGTTCTCCATATCAGTTGCCGCCCACTTTGGAAATAGTGAGACACCGGGCGGCGTCGTGTCATCAATTGGTTTTTCGGATCCAGACGCCTGGTGGGCGCGCAAATTTGCGCATGCTGTCAAGGCAGCCATAACCAGCCCTCGTGGAACATCAACACCTGGTTGGCGACCATCGCCTTCACGGCCTCCCGCACTCGTTCGGGAACCCGCCGTGCATCAATGGGTAAACTCGAATGGCAGGCTTCAATCAGGTCATCAAGCTTGATGCAGCGCTCCATGGCCGATGCAAGACCTTGACCCAGATGGGGCGAGCTCTGCAGTAATTCTTTGGAAATCTTGAGGACCAACTTTTGATTCGAGCCCTTGGGCAATGGCACCTGGCGTGCTCGGTGACTGAGCGGGTGCGGATCAATCACACAGCTGGTAATCGGGTCACCGTCCTCGTCAACACCGAGCACAACGCTCTTGAGGTCAAAGGCAAACTCTTCGCCGTCTGCCGATTCCCGGGCTTTGGCTGCCGTCCAGGATCGGTGTTGCGACTCGCGCGTCACGCTGATGCAGGAGTCCAGCGCCGCATAGAAGCTTGAGTGGCCTCGGGCACCCTTGTTGACGTCCTTGCCCAGGTGATGCACGACCAGCACCAGGCCGTCAATCGCGCGACGCATCTTGTCCAGGTTGCTGATAAAGCGCGTCATGTCAGCAGCACTGTTTTCATCACCACCGGCCATGCAGCGGGACAGCGTGTCCACCATCAGCACACCGGCAGAGCCCATCCGGGTTTTTGCTTCTTGCCAGGCACCGAGCACGGCTTGCACATCGCTCTCACTGTCGAGCAGGTTGACAGCAAACGGAATCACTTCCAGCGGCATCTCGGCGCTGCCAGCGGTCTCCTTCACATAGGCCAGCACGCGCTGCGCAATGCCAAACTCTCCTTCTGCGGCCAGATAAACCACGCCACAGGGCTTGACCCGGTAGCCAAACCAGGGCCGACCGCGGGCAATCGCCATCGCCAGATCAAGACAGAGAAAGGTCTTTCCCGCGCCGCTCTGTCCTATCACTGCGGCGAGTCCGCGCACCGGCAGAACCGGTTTGACCCGGTAGCGATAGCCTGGTAGCGCGAGCAACTCAGCAATGGGCATGGAGCGCAGTCGCTGCTCGCTCTGGCCCTGGGGTAGCAACTGCTGTCGAACTGCTTCGATGCCGTCGAGACGGTGCAGGTCGTTGAAATCGGTACGGGACCTGGGGTCGCTGAAACTTGGCAACACAACTTCAGCGCCGATGACTTTGGCCGCCTCAAGCGCCTTGGCTTTACCGACATTGAATTCATTCTCGTGGTCATCGTCCCCGGCCACGACAATGCGTGCCTTGGGATAGGCGTGGCGCACATGCTGGCAGACAGGAAGCAGATTGCCAGCATTGAAACTCACGCACACGGGCAGACCGGTTGCTTCGTGAAGCGAGGCTGCAGTGCTGTAGCCCTCGGCGACCAGCAGGGTTGGTGTACCGGCGCCAGACTCCATGTCACCAGAATGGTCGGGCTGCCCCAGCCAGAAGTGACCCTGCTTGACTCTGCCATCGGGCATGAAGCGCTTTTGACCATCAGGGCCGATGAACTGCAGACTGCAGAGTTCACCGCTGGGCTGGTAGATGGGAACGATCAGCGATGCATCGACAATGTCAAAGCGCAGCCCGTAAGACTTAACGAACTTGGCCTGCAGATACGGATGCTGGTCATCGGCGGCAGGTGAGCTGTCCCAGATCTGTTGGGCGCGTTCGGCGCTGCGACCTTGGGATTGCGCATGGAGCTTTCTGGCATTTTCCAGCTCAGTTCGGATCTGCGCTTGAAGGGCGCTGCGCTCGGACATGGACATGTTGGAGAGCGCCTTGCGATCAAACCATTTTTCGCAAAGACCTTGGCGCCAATCACCATAGACGCCGGATCGGCCTTGGGCAAAGAGCTTGCACCAACCGGCTGTATCGGCACGCTTGTGTTCGTGCCCGATGCCTGGAAAGCGCGTCCACTCGTCGATCAGAATGTCTGGTGGTGGTGTAAGTCCGGCTTGCCTCATGGCCGCGGCAAAGTCTTGTTGGTGTGGCATCACTGCGGCGCCCCCAATGGCGCGGCCATTGACCTGCTTCTCTGACTGATCCAGCCATTGATTTCGTGCTCGAACCAGCCCACCGACTGAGCGCTTAGTCGCACTGGTACGGGAAACTGTTCCTTGCCAATCAAGGCGTAGATTGAACTGCGCGAGAGCCCGGTGCGTTGCTGCACTTGGCGGCATCGCAGGATGCAGTAGATCGGCGCTTCTTCAGTCTGGACGGTTTTGGATCGGCTCATTTTGGCGTGGCCCGGCTTGGGCTGCTGTGGAAATGAGAGAAGTGTCCAGACCGTAAGCCCGCCGCAGCAAAGGCCTCCGTAGGGCCGCCAGTGAAAATAATCCCTACTACGGTAGGGACCAATCACCAAAGATCTGAATTTACGGTGATGCGGTGGGCAAAATCCCAGCCGCTGGCGCTGATTGCGCAGTACTAAATAGAGTCAATCAGGCTGTCGTGAGCCGGGAAATGCCGTTCGATCACGGCGATGACGCGCTCACGGGACATGTGGTTCTTATTGATGAGCCACTTTGCAATAGTCGCCAGGTGCCAAGTCGAGGCGACGCGCGTACCACCCCGATTGGGCTGCCCCTTGCTGGCGCGGGCTTCCATAAGACCGTCATAGCGCCCAGGATTGCCCAGACGCTCTTGCCACCATTGACGATTCTCGTAAGAGTCGATGCGCTTACGAAACGCCTCGGTCAATGCTTGCGAGCTAACGGAAGGCAACACGTTATTGTCGCGGGGCGCAACCTTTGCTGTGGCTGTGGCCTGATCATCCTTGCCGGCGTCTGTTGCTGTCTCGATCGCTGGTTGGGGCACTGGTTGGGAAACTGGTTGGGCCACAGCCACGCTGTCGCCGCGATCGAGCCATGCGGGGCGCGCAGTGAGCTTGGATACAGCTGGCGGTCGGGTTGGAGAGTTCAATGGATTGCTGCCTTCGATCTTTATCACCCAAGCCTCAAAGCTGGCGCGCTCGATCAATAGCAGTTGCCGAC
>JBAXFI010000154.1:0-6002 GCA_037139995.1 Comamonadaceae bacterium
TGGCTAAATGTGCCCATCCCCCGAAAATCGGACACTTTGTAAAGTTGCACCGCTGCAAGTTCCAGCGGGCCCACGCTGGAGACCGATCAATTCACACAATCGCGGCACTGCTGCCATACAAAATTCAGGCCAGCACACCCAGTCCGTGTTTCTGAACTACAGCCAATAATTTGAGCGCCATGCCACTGGGCTGTTTGCTGCCGGATTCCCACTTTTGAACAGTGGATTCGCTGGTATTGAGGTAGCGTGCAAAAACGGGTTGGCTGACATGTGCCTGTTCACGAATATTTTTGATCTGGGTTGGAGCCAGAGTGGTAGGCACAGCCAGGCAGGTCTCATCAAACTGGCGCATCGTGGTTTGGTCAATGGCGCCGACCTTTTGCAACGCAGCAGCAGAGGCATGGATTGCAGCAAAGGCATCACTTTTGAATTTCTGTTTTGTCGTCATGGCAAATCTCCACAAAGTCTGCGTTAACAAGTAACTGGCTAACCTGCTGTTGCGTCAACCCCGCATAGCTGTTGGCCAGCAGGCGAAAGGCAAGTAATTCATCGTTCTCAATGTTTGCGCGGTCCTTCTTCGCGAACAGGTACTCGTAGACCCAATACTTGCCGCCCTTGGCCAGAATGATTGACCGGTGCAGGTTGTTATTGAGCCTTTTCTTAAAAACACCGCCACCCAAATCATCTACCTGACCCAGCAGCACCTGCTGTATGACCAAGCAAAGCTCAACGTCCTCGATCTTGGCCTTCTTTGCATCCTTGGAGAATCTGGCGGTTTTGAAGGCGCGATTTGACGCATTGGATGACATGGCATAGTGTAGCACCAGGTGATACTGATTGCAAGACTCATCACCCGGCAGGCGAACCAAACCATCGGGGCAGATCCACCATCATGAAGGTCTTACAAAGGCTCAGTCGAAAAGATCCCCCTGACCGGGATGCGTGGCATTGCTCCAAAACACGGAGTCCGCATACTGGGCTGCCAGAGCATCCATGTCAATGTCGGGATCTTCATCGCTGAATTCGAACGACCCGAACATGTTCACGTGCTGCCACGCCACCGGCGACATGCCCTGAATGAACGCGATGGCGTCCAGGTCTCCTGCCGCCACCTTCTGTTCGTACACTTTGGACAGCAAGGCCGTGTTGTAGTAAATGACCGCGTTGGCAATCAGCCGGGCGCAATCGTTCCAGACTTGCTGCTCTGTTTCCGTCTGAACCTTGAACTTGCCGCCATTGATGAATGACACCGCCCGGCGGAACCGGTGGTAGGCCTCGCCCCGGTTGAGTGCCTTTTGTACACTCTGACGCAGCTCGACATCGTCAATGAAGTCCAGAATGTAGATGGTGCGAAGGATGTTGTCCAACTCCCACAAGGCCTTTTTGGTGTTGTTTTGCCGGGCGTAGCTGCTGAGTTTGCGTACCACGGTTGCCTGGGTTGTGTCCTTTTGAGCAAGGGAAGCCAAAATGCGCTGGACGTTGGGCCATTCGCTGATGATCAACTCTTCGTCGACCCTATTGCTTGGTCGAATCAGCATATCGGCCGGGTACTGACTTGGCAGGTTGAATCCAACGAGGGAAGCGGTTTTCTTCTGCACGGTCTTATAGCGCGGGGCAAAGCTGTACCCGCTGGCATACAAGCACAGAAAATTGACCTGGTTGGCCCCATGCGTATCGGTCGAGTGGCGTGTGGGCTTGATGTCCGACGTGTTGTTGTAGAGCAGATCGAATACGAAATGGCTCTCATGTTCGTGGGTGCCGATGATCTTGGCGTTGATAGGCACGTGGTTGGCAACCAAGGTGCAGGCGCTCACCCCCTTGTCCAAGCCGAAGTACTTGGGCGAATAGCGGGAATTGAATGTGTTGATCTGGGTCTCGAAGCGCTGGCCGTCGCTGCTGGAATGCAGTTCATCGCGGATATTGAAGAGCTTAAATGCCGGCAGCTCGGCCGTGGCATTGCTGATGGCGTCATTGGCAGCGTGCACGGTATCCGGGCTCAGATAGCTGCGTGCAGTGGTGATCAGGGAGGCGTGGCTCAAGCCCGAGACCTCTGCCATCTTGCCCAATCCCATGTTGGTGCCATACGCCACCACGCAAGCCAAGATTTGGCGCAGATCGGGCGAGTGCTTGACGGATCGGTTCAGTACATGCTCGAAGGTTTCCAGAAAATCAGTCTCCTTGTTCACGAAGCGCAGCAGGTCGGCAACAGCGATTCCGGGCAACTGGCTGTAAAACGGGGCATTGCTGACCTCTGGCGCAGAAGGGTAAATCAGGGACCAACGCTTCTTGTCGCCTTGGCCCACGACCTTGATGTTGGTGTTGATGCAGGCGGCCACACGCTGATTGACGGTTACCAACCGGTCTTCGAGTTTGGTGCGCAAAGTCGCCAGCGTCTCCTCGATGGGTGTGGTTAAGACTGGCTGCCCGATCTCAGCCAGCACAGCGTCTTTGTGCTCCCAGCGGGCATTACTGATCAGATCATCTTCAAACTGGCGGAACTCGTTGCTGTGATTGACATACAAGTCGCCGGATTCCAGCGCATTGCGCAGAAGCCTGTAGACCAGAAACTCGTACCGATCCATGTCGAGTGTCTTGCGCTTTTCTCCGTCCTCGCTGGTCTCGACATACAGGTGTTTTTTTAGCGCCGACGCAATGATGGCTTCAGGAAACTTTGAGGCGTCTGCCTGGCGCAGTGACTTGTCCTGGCGAAACATGTCCTGCATGAGAGTGATGGCGCTGATCAATGGCGCCGCGTCTACGCGCCCTGAAAAATCGAGTTCCTTAAACAGATGACGCAAGTTGCGCTTGATGGCCCTGGAGAGCTTGGCAAAGTAAGACCACTCGAAGGCAACTCTGTCAAAGTTGACGTCTCGCAAGTAGTCGGCAACAAACGGGAAAGCCTTGGGGTCCAGCAATTCAAAAGCCCGCGCCTTGACGGTGGAAAACGGACAATCGTCGGCGATGGACTCATCCACAAAGAGGCCCAGCACTTCACCGGCTGCGAGTAAATTTGTGCTCGCCTCGGAGGTTGCCAGATGCATGGCGTCATTCGCGGCAATCTTGGCGTGCTTGTCGAATTGGCCGACCAGATAGATGAAGGCCTCCAGCAAATTGTCATTGATCTGGCGGTACCGGTGGAAGCAAAAGCACAGCAGAAAAAGTCTTGCGCTGGGGGACGCCATACGCCTGAGTTTGTAGCGGGTGTAGAACTGGACCAATGATGCGTAGTACTTGACACTTTCATTTGACAGGCCTGCGCGCGGCACGAAGGTGAGAGCAAATTGGTGAGTCGCAGAAAAGAATTGACGTCGCTCCACCTCCTGACGCAGCTCCTTGTTGCCAAAGCTCTTGGGTTCACGCTTGATGGCGCTCAGGGTGAGCATGTCGTCATCATCGCCTTGTAGTAAATCGTCCAAGGTCTTTCTGACGTCCGCTGACATGTGCTCATCCATGATCTTCGTGACCCGCGCGTTCTCGCGCTCCAGCACCGCACCAATGAGGTCTTGCAATGTGCTGTAGCTGGGAGCGACAATGCGTAGAGTTTCAAGATGGTGAAGTGCTTCGCGCAGAAGGTAGATGGGCTTGGTCGATATGGCCGCCGTACGCAGCAGTTTGCTGGTCAATTCTGCGGCGGCTGTACTGTCAAAGGCTTGGTAGGCACACAGTGCAAGAATGTTTTGCCGAATTCTGGCGCGCGTTTTTGCGACGGGCAGTTGCAACTCTTTTGTGTCAATGCCCCAGAAGTGCCGATCTGCGATATGGCGCAAATCGACCTGCACGTCTATGACTTGGAAGGTGAAGAATTGCCGCTTTGCTTTGAAGTACCCCAGCTCAAGGGTTTGGAACATTCCTAATGCATGAGTTCTGGCCTGAGCGGATGCCATTTCTACCGGGCTCATGTCAAAGTAAAGCGACCGGTCGGCCTCGTTGAAGACCGGCATCCCATAAAGCTCTTGGATTTCGGATTTGGAGAGAATGCTCAGACGGTGCGAATCGGGTGCTGACATGCGTGGGCGCTAGATAGGCGAGTGCGCAAGTGCGCGAACGGCCCAGTGACCTTGCGCGTGGCCCAGCAACACTCAAATTGATGAAATTTGCGCTTGCTTTGAGCGCCAATAAGTGGCAGATTCTAATAACGCACACGATAATCATTATTATCACAGTCGAACTGTCACTATTACTAACTGGCATTCATGAAGAATCTGCCAATGTCTCTCTTGCCAACATTGGGACACGATGAAAGCCTGGATCCCTTCCCCGGTGAAGCCGAACTGGCCGCTTTGCGCGGCTGGTACGCCGGTCTGTCGTCCCGCGAATCCGTGGCACGCTACCTAGAGACGCAGAAGGTCTCGGGACAGTCATCAAGGGGAATGATTGGAGGCATTCGCCGTCAACTAATCAGCATTGCACGGCGGCGCCACCGGGCTGATCTAGTGGTACTGCTGGACCACACGGAGAGTGAGCGCGCTCAACATGCGATGACCGTTGCCCATGCCATTGACGCATTGCGCCTTGCTCCAGAGCCGACTCCCAGGATCACCGATGACGTGCGTCTTTGGCTTCCTAAGCGTGCGGCCAATGCCCTATACGCCCAAGACATCAAGACACTTGCACAGCTGACGGTGCGGGTACCGCGGCGGCGGCGCTGGTGGACGATGGTTCCTGGGCTGGGTGCCAAAGGGGCGCGCCAAATCGAAGCTTTCTTTGCGGCCCACTCGCAATTGACCGAACGGGCGCGGGAATTGATGGTCAGCGAAACGGTACAGACGGTTGTTCCCTGGGAGCGCCTGAAAGTGCCGGAAGGACTCAACGGCACCCAAGGCGCCTTCCGTGGACCGCCGTCAAGTTGCACGCTCAGTGCTGACAATGACTATGAGGCGGTGCAGGCGTGGTTGGCACTGCATGAGTCCAGCGCTACTAAACGGGCCTATCGCAAAGAAGCAGAACGTCTGATTCTGTGGGCCGTTGTGGAGCGTGGCCGTGCACTGTCGTCGCTAACCACTGAGGATGCAACGGCCTACAGGGGGTTCTTGCGTAACCCCACGCCACGCAGCCGATGGGTTGGGCCACCCCAGACACGTTTTTCTGCAGAGTGGCGGCCATTCGCTGCCGGGCTATCGCCACGCTCCACGGCCTATGCCTTGACTGTCATCGGTGCTATGTTTCGTTGGCTGATTGAACAGCGCTATGTGGTGGCCAACCCGTTTGCCGGAATCAAAGTGCGCGGGGGTGCCCGCAGCTCACCCATGGACGAAGGACGCGTGTTCTCCGAGGGAGAGTGGGGCATCATCCGAGCCGTTGCTAATGGGCTGGAGTGGTCATACGGATGGAAGCTACCTGCAGCCCAACGTCTGCGCTTTGTTTTGGACTTCGCATATGCCACGGGTCTACGCTCCAGCGAATTTGTGGGAGCCACCCTGGGACAGGTCGAAACGGATGTCCATGGAGACCATTGGCTCAAGTTGGTCGGCAAAGGCAGCAAAGCGGGCAAGGTAGCATTACCCCCGCTTGCAAAGGTGGCGCTGGATCACTACTTGATTCAGCGCGGTATACCAACCACGCCGGCCATGTGGAAGCCGTCCACTCCACTCATTGCAGACTTGCAGAACGGCGGCGGAAGCAGCCGCATTACTTCCAGCCGGTTGTGGGACGTCATCAACCGTTTCTTCATAACAACTGCTGATGCCATTGAAGCTGAGTCCCCAAAAACGGCCGAGAAGTTGCGAAGAGCAAGTCCGCACTGGATGAGGCACACCCATGCCACACACGCTTTGGCGCGGGGAGCAGAATTGACTACAGTGAGAGACAACCTGCGGCACGCTTCAGTTTCCACCACGTCGGTGTACCTTCACACCGATCAGGTCAAGCGGGCACGGCAATTGAGAGATGCCTTTGGCACGTCAAATGGTTGACGCTCAGAGCGAGTACCGTCGTCCATAGCACTTCGCCTGGCGACGTCTTTACAAAGTGTCCTAATTTCGGGGGATGGGCACATTTAGCCA
>JBAXFI010000155.1:0-5934 GCA_037139995.1 Comamonadaceae bacterium
TAACGATGATCTATTGCGGAAGTTCTGACCCAAGTCAAGTCAGGCCAAATGGGCTGGAACTCTGGCAACCAAGGTAGTCATAAAGGGTGTAAACGCGTGCGCCAGCTTCTTTGGTAGGCTTGGCGGCTTGCGACGAAACGATGCTGGCGAGTTCCAACGATACTGCTGTCGTTCCACAAGGAGCTTCTTCAACCCAACCAGGCCATTCCCATGACAGACCGCAAAGTTGCTCTCATCACCGGTTCGGGCACCGGCGTCGGCGCCGCCACTGCCCTGCTGCTGGCCCAACAGGGCTACAACGTCGTGATCAACTATTCGCGCAGCGAAGTCGAGGCCAAAGCGTCGCAAGCGGCCTGTGACGCCGCGGGTGCGGACACCCTGCTGCTGCAGGGCGATGTGGCCGACGATGCGGCATGCAAGGCACTGGCCCAGGCGGCCATTGACCGGTGGGGCCGCCTTGATGCGCTGATCAACAACGCCGGCGTCAGCACCTTCACCGGAGCGTCGAATTGGGACGTTCTGGACATGGAAACATTTGCGCGCATCTATGCGGTCAACACGGTTGGTGCGTTCCAGATGGTGCGGGCCTGCGCACCGCATCTGAAAGCCGCCAAGGGCTCGGTGGTCAACGTATCGTCGATTGCGGGCTCGCTGGGCATTGGCTCTTCGGTTCCGTACATCGCGTCCAAGGGTGCCTTGAATTCCATGACACTGTATCTGGCGCGCGCGCTGGCACCGGACGTCCGGGTCAACGCTGTCTGCCCGGGCTTGATCACCTCACGCTGGTTTGTCGACGGCTTGGGACAGGCGGGTTTTGAGAAGGTGAAAGCGCTGACGGAGGCGAGTTCCCCGCTGGAGCGCGCCAGCACTCCGCAGGACGTGGCCGAGGCGATCGTCTGGTTGACCACCGGTGCGCGCACCATGACCGGCGAATTGCTGCTGCTGGACGGCGGCATTCACCTGGGCGCAGGAAAAATCAGCGTGCCGGGGCGAACTGCTTGACGACGCGATCGTTCAACTGACGATCAGAACAAGGCAAGCGGCGAGGAAGAGCCATCGCTTTGACCCCGGAAACAGGCCCCGTTGCGGAACAACCATATCTCGCCAGTTCCGCCAGACTGGAGATCCGCGTCGATGCCATGGACGCGACCGCTGTGGAACGTTGAGATTCCGCGCCTGATCGTGGAGTGCCCTACCACGATGGTGCGGACTCCGAAAGCGGAAAGGATCTGCTCGACTTCCTCGGTGCTGGCGTCCGGGCGTTTTGGCTCTTTGCCGGGGATCAGACCACGGTACCAGATCGGTGAGTCCCTTCCCAGAAGTCGCTGACTGCCCTCCAGATCGATCACCTTGCGGAATGCATCATTGAAAGCCGCGATCTCGCGTTCTTCCGGCAGCATGGCCGGTGAAGGACCGCCATGCGCGAAAAGAAAGGAACCGATGCGCAGCAACACGGGTCTGCTGCGCAGCCAACGCCCCATTTCCGTGGCGGGACCATAGAGCACTTTCTGATCCGTCCCAAGAACCTTTTTTTGCAGGAAGACGTAATTCGGATGCAAGTAGCGCTCGTCCCCGCGCAACGCACCGATCTCGTGGTTACCGAGCAGGACATGGACTCTTCCGCCTGCAGACAGGGCTTGGGCTTCAAGTTGGCGCAACAGCCAGAATACCTGGGTGACCTGTGCACCACGATCAAAGATGTCGCCAATGATCACAAGGTGGCTGTCAGCAAAGGACCAGTTCTTTTGCGCGTCGATGATGTGGTGAGCCTGAAGCAGCGCGACGAGACCATGAAAGTTGCCGTGGATATCGCTCACCGCGGCGATGCGATCAGGAGCGGAAATATCTGAAACGGCGGCGGCGGGCGAGGCTGGATTGAGTCGTATCGGCGTCAGCCCAGGCAAGTCGAGTTCAAACGGCTCCGTCAATCGGTATTCATGGCGGTTTCCGTCCTGCACGGACAGCACAGTTGCCTGCTTCCCCTGCCAACGCACATAGGGCCCGTCTGACAGGGTTGCAGGCCCGGATTTCGATTCCTCTGCCAGCAAATCGGCACCAACAAAGGTCCCTAGCAGCCCGAACAGCAAGAGCGCGATAAAGCGATGAAATACAAAAGCCATAGGGTTCGGAGTTTCAGTCCGCTTGACCTTGCGCCGGCTCAGGCGAGCAGGGGCAGGCAGAGCGAGGTTTCGCTGGTGTAGCTGCAATGAGTGCACTGGAAACGGGCGGTGAAGCGCTCGCACTTGACGCCCTTTTCGCGCTGGTGCGTCAGCGCGAGCGGACTGTCGCAATCCGGGCAGACGCGAAGCATGGCGATGTTCACTTCCATGCCATGCACGACGGCGCCGTCGCGGCTGCGGAAGTCCTCGTCCAGCAAGATGGTGTGGCATTCAAATGAAGCGATGCCCCAGTCTTCAAGTTGCTCCAGCAGATTGTCAAAAAATGCAATCGTCCTGGGTGCCTGCTCCAGGGCGAGTTTCTTGCCTGATGCGGTGAACATCGAGCGCGGAGCAGCCCGCGCGTATGTGAGTTCCCGGCTCAGCGTGTGCACCAGCGCATCGACAAGTCCGCGCCCGCGCAAGGTAGCCTTGGTAAAAAAGGCGCCGACGCCAAGGGCCCCCAGCTTTTCGAGCCGGTCCGCGTCCTGCACGATGCGCGAAGGGCCGATGCACGGCAGGCGCTCGTCATAAAGGGCGCGCAGTGACTGCAGCACGGTCTCGATCACACTGAGTTCGAGGCCGAATTCGGTGAGCATTTTTTCCGCCAGCAGTGCCGCATGCTCTTCCTCCGGCAGGCGATCCTGATGGTAAGCGCCCTCATGAAACTTGCCTGCGTCGTGGTACAGCGCCACCAGCACGGGAAGGAAGGGATCGACCCCTTCCATGGTGGCTATTCTGTGGGCAATGGCAGCCGTGCGCCGGGTGTGCTCGAGCAGAAATTCTGATGGTGCCTGGCCGCTCTGGGCGTTATAGCGTGCCTCCGCCTCGACCAGCGTCTTTTCGATGCTGGCGTAAAGCCCGGGAAAGCGGGACTCGATCACATTGCGTACCTGTTTCATTGTCATTTCCTATTTATTCATACAGGGTTGTCATTGCGGCCTTGAGCCGCAATCCAGTGAATGCGTGGCACTGGATCCCGGATCGAGTCCGGGATGACAACCTCCCGCTACGGGATGACAACTTCCTGGTGCTGGATGACAACCTCCCGCTCGGGGATGACAACCTCCCGCTCCGGGATGACAACTTCCTGGTGCTGGATGACAACCTCCCACTCCGGGATGACAACTCCTTTGTTCGCCTCCCAAGGTGTCAGGCTGCATTTTCCGAATGCAGTTTCGCAGCTCCGTCACGAACAGTTCGGGCTGCTCGAATGCCGCAAAATGCCCGCCCTTGTCGGCTTCGCTCCAATGCACGATATGGGCAAAGTGCTGCTGCGCCCAACGCCGCGATGGGCGGGAAAATTCTTTCGGGTAAATCGTCACGCCCACTGGCAGCGCAAGCTTTTGTGTCCTGAAGAAAGCCAGGCTCTCCCAGTAAAGTCGGGCCGATGACGCGGCGGTGCCGGGAAGCCAATAAAGCATGATGTTATCCAACATGGCATCACGGCTCAGAGCGCTCTCGGGCTCGCCGCGGTTATCGGTCCAGGCGTAGAACTTCTCGTAAATCCAGGCTGCCTGGCCAGCGGGTGAGTCCGTCAGGCCATAGCCGAGGGTCTGTGGGCGCGTAGCCTGCTGCTTGGCATAGCCTGAATCGCTGTCGCGATAGAACTTCATGGACGCAACCGACGCCTGCTCAGCCTCGGTGAGTTGCCCGTAATCCTCCCGGCCCGGGTAGATCAGCGGCATGTTGAGATGGACGCCGGCGCATTCAGGCGGAGCAATCATGCCGATAGCGGTGCTCACCGCGGCGCCCCAATCGCCGCCTTGGGCAAAGTAGCGCTGGTAACCCAGCCGCTTCATCAGGGTGATCCAGGCAGCGGCGATTCGCTCGACCCCCCAGCCGATGCCAGTGGGTTTGTCTGAAAAGCCAAAACCTGGCAGTGACGGAATGACGAGGTGGAACGCGTCCGCGCCGTCGGCTCCATGGGCAGCAGGATCGGTCAGGGGACCGATCACGTCAAGGAACTCGACCACCGAGCCGGGCCAGCCGTGCGTCAGGATCAGCGGCGTGGCATCGGGGTTCGCTGAACGGATGTGGAGAAAGTGGATGCCTAAGCCGTCGATACGGGTGTGGTACTGGCCAAGTGCGTTCAACCGCGCCTCAAGGCGTCGCCAGTCATAGTCTCGCGCCCAGTAATCGCAGAGCGCCTTGATCCGCTCCAGCGGCACGCCCTGGCTCCAGTCACCGACGGTCTCGCGATCCGGCCAGCGGGTGTGGGTCAACCTTGATTTCAGGTCGGCGAGTGCCTCGTCGGACACGGCCAGCGTGAACGGTTCGACTATCTCGCTTGCAGGCGTGCTGGTGCGCGTTGGCAAATAGTTCTCCTAGACAGACTTGTGGAGATAATTATCGATCCATACCGGAGTCATCGGCGCTGCGTTGAGGGGCGCCTTGAGGCACAATAGCTCGCAGAACCTGGAGGAAACCATCATGGCCTTGATCATCACCGAAGACTGCACCGCTTGCGATGCCTGCAAACCCGCATGCCCGAACGAAGCCATCGCTGCCGGCGACATGCTCTACGTCATCGACCCGGCACGCTGTACCGAGTGCGTGGGTGCCGAAGAAGAACCGCAGTGCAAACTGGTCTGCCCGGCAGACTGCATTTCCGTCGATCCGAAATTCGTCGAGACGCCGGAACAGCTGATGAAGAAGTACGAAAGCCTGCACGCCTGAAAGCGGACGACGCTTGACGTGGGCACGTCATGGACACCTTTGTTTGGGATCAGAATTTCGTCACTGGCTTGCCTCAGGTTGATGAGCAGCATCACAGACTCGTGAACCTGTTCAATGAGTTCAGTCATTCGCTGTTCCTGTCTGACGCCAATCGAAAAACCCTGGCGACTGACACCTTCGAGCGAGTGCTCGACTACACACGCTACCATTTTCACGACGAAGAAACCTTGATGCGGACGACGGGAGTGGACCCGCGGCATGTGCATGCACACCACGCAATGCACAAGCAATTCGTGGCCCAGGTGAAGTCCATGTGGGAGCGACGCAACGCCATGGCCGACCCGAACGAGAGTCTTGTCGGTTTTCTGACCTCATGGCTGAGCCTGCACATCCTGGGTATCGATCAATCTCTGGCTCGTCAGATCCAACTCATCCGACAAGGCATGTCTGCCGCATCGGCTTTTGAGCGCGAGACGCTTGCCAACGATAACGGCATGCAGGCGGTGCTCAAGCTGATCAACAACCTTTACCACGTGCTTTCATTGCAAAACACAGAATTGGCGCAGGCCAACCAGCACCTGGAACAGCGCGTAGCGCAGCGCACCCTGGAACTGGAGAAGACAAACAAGGAACTCGAGCAGGCCTACGTCCAGTTGGAGGCTTACTCGCGGGTCGATGGTTTGCTGCAAATTGCCAATCGAAAGTATTTTGATACGCGCCTTCGCGAGGCCTGCGCCAGTGCCTTCCGACGCAAACAGGCACTTGGTTTGCTGATGATCGATGTGGACTTCTTTAAACGCTACAACGACAGTTACGGGCACCAGGCGGGCGATGCCTGCCTTCAAGCCGTCGCCAGAGCCGTACAGAAGGCGCTGACGCGAAGCACGGATCTGGCTGCACGCTATGGTGGGGAAGAGTTGGCAGTGATACTCCCCGACACGGATGAGGCAGGTGTGATCGCGGTGGCCGAGCGGGTTGTGGCAGAGGTGTCGGCGCTGGGTTTGCCGCACAAGGCATCGGACGCAGCGCCCTTTGTTACGGTGAGCGTTGGTGCCGTGAGCCAGGTCCCGACAGAAAAAGAGGGCGACCTGTCGCTGCT
>JBAXFI010000156.1:0-5933 GCA_037139995.1 Comamonadaceae bacterium
ACGGCATCACGGATCTGGAAAAGTATTCGGTCACGCCCGGAACCAAGCACTTCATTCCGGACTTCTTTGTCGATTGATCAAGGGTCGCGGTGACCCTTGGCTAGCGCTGGGGCATGTCTTTTTCTGAATAGCCCAGGCTCACCGTGGCATCCGGTGGAATGGCTGGCATGCTGGCGTTCCAGGCTTCCCAGGCTTGGCGCATGGCGGTCAGTCGCTCTGGCTCCTGCGGCCCGAGATTGGCGCGTTCGCGTTCATCGGACGGGAGATTGAAGAGGTAATCGTTGTCATCGACGCGCAGATACTTCCAGTCGCCGTCGCGCAGCGCGCGCTGATGGCGATGCTTCATGCGCCAGTGCAGAGGCCGCTCGAATTTCTGACCGGCGTCCTGCAGCACAGGCAGCAGCGAAATGCCATCGAGCGGATAGGCCGGGTCTGCCGCGACGCCAGCGGCGTCAAGCATCGTGGCCGACCAATCCATGGTCATGCAGTGTTGTTCGCTGCAGTTCCCTGGCGCAATCACCGCCGGCCAGTGCGCAATCCATGGAACCCGGATGCCGCCTTCGGTCAAGTCCATCTTGCCGCCGACCAGCGGCCAGTTATCTGAAAAACGCTCACCGCCGTTGTCGCTGGTAAAGACGACCAGGGTGTTGTCCGTCAAACCATGGGCCTGCAGCGTGGCCATCAGCTTGCCTATCCCCTCGTCCATGTGGTGGATCATGCGCTGGTAGGTGTGGATGTTGCCACCCTGCAAGTGGATGATGTTGCTGCGGATCTCCTGTGCCAGTGCGGCGTCATCGCGGGTCTCCCACGGCCAGTGCGGAGCGGTGTAATGCAGGCTCAAAAAAAAGGGCTTGCCGGCTTTGGCGTCTGTGGCCATGCGCTGCACGTAGTCCACCGCATGGTCGGAAATCAGATCTGTCAGGTACCCTTCCTCCGCGTGTTCCTGCTCGATGCCCTCATGGCTGCGCCACAGGTCGTGCGCGCCGGTGAAATTGCAGTGAGTGAAATAGTCAACTCCGCCGGCCATCGGTCCGAAGAACTCCTCGTAGCCCGACTGCAAAGGTCCAAAGCTCGGCGGATACCCCAGGTGCCACTTGCCGATCAAGGCCGTGCGGTAGCCGCCGGCGCGGAGCAGCGATGGCAGCGTCGGGTGCTGTGGCGGAAGTCCCAGGGTCGCACTGCCACGGCTCTTGCTGTTGATGGGTTCTTCTGCTGCGCCACGCAGACGGTACTGGTAGCGTCCGGTCATCAGGGCAAAGCGCGTGGGAGAGCATACCGGGGAATTGGCATAACCCTGCGTAAAGCGCAGGCCGTGAGCGGCCAGCTCGTCGAGCACCGGCGAGACCGGTCCGAATCTGGCGGCGCGCCCGCCATAGCAACCCAGGTCCGCAAAACCAAGGTCATCGCAAACAATGAAGATGATGTTGGGGCGCGCTGCGGCAGCGGTCATCGGGCGACTCTCCAGCGCGTTCAGGCGCTGATATTGAAAACCCGCAGCGCGTTCGTTCCCCGAATCGCATCGCACTGGGCCTGAGGCAAGGCGGCGGTGTTGGCAAAAGCGCCCTTGGTGTCGTGCACCTGGTGCGGCCAGTCGGTACCCAGCATCACATGCTCGGCCCCGACGACCGAGACCAGATACTGCAAGGCGCCCAGGTTGTAGGTGATGCTGTCGTAGTAGATGTGGCGCAGGTAGTCGCTCGGTTTGCGCTTCATCTGGCGGCGCTGCGGTATTTCCACCTCGTCACCCTTTTCAAAGCGGCCAATCAGGTAGGGCAGCGTGCCGCCACCGTGAGAGGCGATGATTTTCAGATTCGGATATTGATCGAAGAAGCCCTCGAAAATCATGCGCGTGATGGCCAGCGTGGTGTCAAACATGAAGCCGACCGACCAGCTCAGGTCGAACTTGGTCATGTCCATCATGTCCACGCCCGGCGGATCGGTGGGGTGCACCAGCACCGGCAGCGCGCGCCGGTCGATCTCGGCCCAGATCGGTGCAAAAAGCGGGTCGGTCAGGCTGCGGCCCGCCACATTGGCCAGCACCATCACCCCCACCGCGCCCTTGTCGCAACTGCGCGCCAATTCTTCTACAGCGCGCTGCGGGTATTCCCAGGGCAGGGAAGTGAACCAGCGAATGCGATCAGGGTAAGTGGTCTGTGCCTGCGCCATGGTGTCGTTCGATTCCACCGCTGCGCGACAACTGATCTCTTCGTTACCCCAATACACATTCGGGCAGGTCAGTGAAACGATGGAGATGTCGATGCCGGCCGCGTCCATGTGCTTGATGCGCAGTTCGTAGTCAAAATGACCGCGCTGCGGAATCACCACCGGCGTGTTACCGCGGAACACCTCCTGCTGCCCATCGGGTCGGGTCTTGATGTTGTAGATGCCACCCTCGCTCTTGAGCAGTTCAAGCCATTTGGGTGTGAACATATGGGTGTGGACGTCAATGACAGGCATGGTTGGTCTCCAGGTTGCTGCGAATAATAGCTGCTGAAAACCCCAATAGAATATTTTTGGCGTTCAAGCAAACTGGCAGGCAGTTTTCCACGACTCACTTTCCACAAGGATTCAAGATGCAAAGACGACAATTTCAAACTCTGGCCAGTGCTGCGGCACTGGGTTTGCTGGCGGCTCCTGCATTGCTGCGTGCTCAGGATAAACCGGTGATGAAGATTCTGGTCGGTTTCCCGCCCGGCGGCTCGGTTGATGTGGTGGCGCGGCTGCTGGCTGAGCGCTTGAAGGTGGCACTGGATCAGAACGTTATCGTTGACAACAAGCCGGGTGCGGCCGGTCGCGTTGCGCTGGGTGAAGTCAAGCGCGCAGCAGCCGATGGCAACACGCTGGTGCTGGCTGCCAGTGGCGCGCTCGTCATCCTGCCCTGGCTGTTAAAGAATCTGGGCTATGACCCGGTGCGTGATTTCACACCGATCGCACGCACTACCAGTTTTGATTTCGCACTCACCGTGGGGCCGGGCGCACCGGCTGGTGACATCAAGGCGCTGTTCGCCTGGCTGAAGGCCAATCCGACCAAGGCCAATTACGCCACCTCCGGGGCCGGTACCGTGCCCCATTTCACGGGACTGCTGATGGGGCAGGAAACCGCCATACCGCTGACGCACGTGGCCTACAAGGGCGGCGCCCCGGCGGCGCAGGACCTGCTGGGAGGCCAGATCCCGCTGATGGTTGATACCGCATCCGAAACCATTGAACACCACCGCAGCGGCAAGTTGCGGATCCTGGCCGTGACCGGCGAGAGCCGCTCCGCCGCCCTGCCCGAAGTGCCAACGCTGAAGGAACTGGGCTACAACGTGGTGGCTGATGCGTTTTTTGGGCTTTACGGCCCGGCCAACATGCCGGCAGACAGAACCCAGAAGATCAGCGACGCGGTCGCCCAGGCCTTGAACAATCCGGACTTTCAGGCGCGAGTGCGTGCCCTGGGTCTGACGCCGGCCTTTGCCGGGCCGCAGGCGCTGGCCACTTTGCAGGCTGCGCATCTGAAGCGCTGGGAAACTCCGATCAAGGCCTCCGGCTTTACGATGGAGCAGTGAGCTCCGGATTGGCGGCTATCGCAAAATTGAGCTGCCAGATTACTGGCTACCATTCGCGCGAGCTTCATTTGAGGCAAAGCGCGCAATTCTGCCGCTCGCCAGTGGCGTGCCGGCAGCCAGAGCATGGGTGATCCCGCAGTGGACCAACTCGCCCTTTCCCTTCAGCAACGACCCGAGATACAAGGCAAGTCTGGCGTCCGCCGTGGCCATGTGATTCACCAGCCAGTCGCGCAGAAATGCTTCCACTTCGACGCTCTGAAGTGCGTCACTGGCAACCCTGTCAGAGAACGTGGTGAGGATTGAAATCAAGTCGGTGTGCTCCTTGAAATGGTCCGCAATCGCTGGATACTTGACGCGCCGCATCAGGTTCTCTTCAAATTCGAAGTGCTCCCGCGCATGTCGGAACATGGCTATAGAAAAAAGCAATCTACTGTCTCTGCACTTCGCCACCGCAAACCGATTTCCGGCAGCAAATAATTCTCGATGCTGGGCGTCAAGTTCGGCATCACCAACTTGATAACTGTCTAGCCATTGGATGGTCATGAGTCCTCCCGATTGCAGGCCCTAGCTCAGATAGCTGCCCGTCAAAGCCACCGCCATACAAGCAAAGCACAGCGGGTCAGTGCAGATTTCATATTGCGCCACCAGTGCTCGGTAGCGTCAGGCATCACTGCCCATGTTTTGACAGCAGCCATCATTTGTTCCCCTCTTCAGGTTGCTTGACGAATGCGTACACAGGAAAGCGTGGGAACTCGGCCAATGCAGCATTGCCTGGCGCTCCAGCCCGGACTCGGCGGCGCACTTTTACTTCCCGGTTAACCCGCGACAGCAACTCTTCCACCTCGGATTGAGTTTGCTCCGGCGTGGCATCCTTCACGTCAAACAGGCGCATCAGCGCAGTGGCTGCAATGATGCACACGACCGGTAAAAATACGGCAAAAAACACCGTGATCACGCTCATTTGTACACCCAACTTGGTTCGTCGAGACACCACCAACCCGCGCGTTGTGATTTGTGGCCTCAATGGCTTAACGGCCGCTCAGTCCGATTGCTTTAGCGGTGAATATGTCAAAGGTAACAATACGCGCGCGTCGGAGGCATTGATCACTCAAAAAGAAGCGGTTTCCTGCTTCTATTTGGAACTATTGATGTTTCCGAAATTCATGACACCGCCCAACAAGAACGCATGCTGCATTGTCATTGCGGGCCTGACCCGCAATCCAGTCGTGGCGAAGCAATGGATCCCGTATCGGGTCCGGGATGACAGCTGCTGAATCTGGCATGACAGTGCATTCCTTTGTGCGCGTCATGATTTATGGAAAGCTCAATAGTAGAGAAAAATGCTTTGCTCCAATCGTTTGGCATGAGCATCCATAACTGCGACCCTGAAGTCGACAACAGGCAACTCGCGTAAATCCAGCGCATCGGCGCCGTGGTCTTTCTGGGAAATCAGGCCAGCCCGGAGGGAATTCTCAAGTGGGCTGATGCGGCAATGTACCGGGCCAAGGAGCAGGGGCGTGACCGGGTGCAGTTTTATACGGAGACGATTTCTAAGCGCGGTTGAAAAATGTCTCAAACTCGTGCACCGGCAACGGCCGGCTGAACAGATAGCCCTGGTAGGTATGGCAGCCCAGAGAAGACAAAAAGTCGCGTTGCGCCTCAGTCTCGACGCCTTCGGCGATCACGCCCAGCCCCATGCTGGTGGCCATCGCGATGACGGCCCGGGAAATCGCTGCATCGTCGGGGTCCATCAGGATATTGCGCACAAAGCCCTGGTCAATCTTGAGTCGCTCCAGCGGTAAGCGCTTAAGGTAGGACAGGGATGAATAGCCGGTGCCAAAGTCGTCAATGGCAAAACCAATGCCGATGGCCTTGAGCGCATTCATCTTCACGATCACATCCTCGGCGTCGGCTATCAACACGGACTCGGTCAGCTCCAGCTTGAGCCGCCGTGGATTGGCTCGCGTGCGCTCCAGCGTTGCCAAGGCCTGGCTGACGAAGTTGTTCTCACGAAATTGTCGCGCGCTGACGTTGACCGCGATGCTCAGGTGTGCCATGGCAGGCTGGGCGGCCCAAGCGGCCAACTGCTGGCAGGCGGTCTCCAGCACCCAAGCGCCTATTGGCAGGATCAGACCGGTCTCTTCTGCCAGCGGGATGAACTCGGCCGGCGAGACCATGCCGCGCTTCGGGTCAAACCAGCGCACCAAGGCTTCAACGCCGACGATGCCTTCGCTATCCGAGACTTGCGCCTGGTAGTAAAGCGTGAACTGCTGGTTTTGGATCGCCCCTTGCAAAGCCGCCTCCAATTTCACCCGGGAATCGACCACAGTCTGCATTTGCGGATCGAAGAAGCGAAGCATGTTGCGCCCGCCAGACTTGGCCTGG
>JBAXFI010000157.1:0-5879 GCA_037139995.1 Comamonadaceae bacterium
CAAGTACGTCGTCAATCTTCCACTTGTTTTGCGTCAGGGTGAACATGAAGACGAAGATACCCCCGGCCACTGCTCCAACCACCAAGGCCCCCAGCGGATGCATCAAGTCCGAGCCGGCACATACTGCCACCAGCCCGGCCAAGGGACCGTTGTGGACAAAACCAGGATCGTTCTTTCCGGCAATCAATGCCGCCAGGGTGCCACCTACCATGGCCATCAGCGAGTTGACCGCCACCAAGCCCGAAATCCGGTCCAGGGTCTGGGCGCTCATGACGTTGAAGCCAAACCATCCGACCGTCAAGATCCAGGCACCCAGTGCAAGAAACGGGATGCTCGATGGCGGGTGGGCCGAGATCGCGCCGTCCTTGCGATAACGGTTGCTGCGGGCACCCAGGAGGATGACAGCCGGCAGGGCAATCCAGCCCCCCAAAGCGTGGACCACCACGCTACCAGCGAAATCATGAAATTCCGCACCTGTGAGCGCCTTGATCCAGGGCTGCACGCCCAGGTGCCCGTTCCAGGCGATTCCCTCGAAGAACGGGTAGATCAGGCCGACGATGACGGCGGTGGCGATCAGCTGCGGCCAGAACTTGGCGCGCTCGGCAATGCCGCCCGAGATAATGGCCGGAATCGCTGCAGCAAAAGTCAGCAGGAAGAAAAATTTGACCAGTTCATAGCCATTCCTGGCAGCCAATTGCTCCGCACCGACAAAAAAGCTGCTGCCGTAAGCCACGCTGTAGCCAATCAGAAAATAGACGACGGTGGAGACCGAGAAGTCGACCAGAATCTTGACCAGGGCGTTAACCTGGTTTTTGCGGCGTACGGTGCCCAACTCCAGAAACGCAAATCCGGCATGCATGGCCAGCACCATGACGGCGCCCAAAAGAATGAACAGGGTGTCAGCGCCCTGTTTTAGTGCTTCCATGAAGTCCTCTTTGAATGAAATGAGTTGAATTGGTGCGTAAACACGGCAAAACCCAGCAACGCACCAAACCAAAGCAAAAAGCGCGCCAAAATAGATCTTGCCATCCCCCCGAGACGGGTGCAACAGCTCGTCGAGCCAGCACAGGGGTGCCGGCAACAAGCCATGCGAGCGGGGCATCGGTGTTTGCCGAGCATGGACAGGGTTGATATACTGAGCCGGCGCCGATTTGCTACAGCTTGCGGGCGCTTAATAAGTTCAGCTAAAGACGCCAGCCAAGCCCGGCCCCGCCTTTAGCGCCGCCGGGTTTTTTATTTGATGAATGCCACGCCACAGTCGATGCAGTTTGCCGCCGTTTTGCCTTTGCAAAGCGGCGCGCAGATTCGCGACTACGCCTTGAGCTATGAGACCTATGGCAGGCTTGACGCGGATAAATCGAATGCAGTACTGATCTGCCACGCACTCAATGCCTCGCATCACGTGGCTGGCGTCTACGCTGGTCAGGACAAGTCCGAAGGCTGGTGGGACAACATGATAGGCCCCGGCAAGCCACTCGACACGGACAGGTTCTTTGTGATCGGCGTCAATAACCTGGGTTCCTGCTTTGGTTCCACCGGTCCTATGCACATCAACCCCGAAACGGGGCGCGTCTACGGGGCTGACTTTCCGGTCGTTACGGTGGAAGACTGGGTCAATGCCCAGGCGCGCTTGCTCGATGCACTGGGAATCACGACCCTCGCAGCGGTGATGGGCGGTTCTTTAGGCGGCATGCAGGCGCTAAGCTGGACGCTGCAATACCCTGAGCGCGTGCGCCACGCCGTGGTTGTGGCGAGCGCCCCGAATTTGACTGCCGAGAACATCGCGTTCAATGAAGTGGCACGTCGCGCCATCGTGACCGATCCGGATTTTCACGGGGGCCACTTCTATGACCATGGCGTTATTCCGAAGCGCGGCCTGCGCATTGCCCGCATGATCGGACACATCACCTACCTCAGTGACGACGTGATGAATGAAAAGTTCGGACGCCAACTCCGCTCTGCACTGAGCCAGAAGGCCAGTTTCGACGCCGGGCCGCCCCAAGGCGAAACCGCCCCCTCGGAAGGCAGCGCAGTACGCGCAGCGACGAGCGTGGGGGCGTATCTCTACAGCACCCAGGAAGTTGAATTCCAGATCGAAAGCTATCTGCGCCATCAGGGCGACAAGTTCGCCGAGTACTTCGATGCCAACACTTATTTGCTGATCACGCGCGCACTCGACTACTTCGACCCGGCCCGCGATCACGGCGGCGATCTCAGTCTGGCTTTGGCCCGTGCTACCAGCAAATTCCTGTTGGTGAGTTTCACCACGGACTGGCGCTTTGCCCCCAAACGCAGCCGCGAGATCGTCAAGGCCCTGCTGGACAACCGGCGCGACGTCAGCTATGCCGAAATTGACGCGCCGCACGGGCATGATGCTTTCCTGCTGGACGATCCTCGCTATCTCGGTTTGGTTCGCTCCTATTTTGACGGCATCCTTAAGGAGCTCGCAATATGAGTGACGCAGCCACCATGGAAACCATTGCACGACTGGTGCCACCGGGTTCGCGTGTGCTTGATCTGGGCTGTGGCGATGGCGCCATGCTGGCTTATCTGAAAGAAGCGCGTCGTTGCAGCGGTTACGGCATCGAGATCGACGACGCCAATGTGCTGGCCTGCGCTCAGCGCGGGGTCAACGTCATTCAGCTCAATCTGGATGAAGGCCTGTCCCTGTTTGATGACGCCACTTTTGACGTCGTGCTGCAAATCGACACCTTGCAACATCTGCGCAACGCTGAAGTCATGCTGCGGGAAACAGTGCGCGTTGGTCGCATCGGTGTGGTCGCCTTTCCCAATTTTGCCCACTGGCCCAATCGCCTGAGTGTGCTGCGTGGGCGGATGCCGGTTACACGACGTCTGCCTTACCAGTGGTACGACACGCCCAATATCCGTGTTGGCACGCACGCCGATCTGGCCCTGCTGGCGCAGCGCAGCAACCTGCGCGTGCACGACAGTTTCGGGATTCAGGATGGCAAGACCATCCGCTTTGCGCCCAATCTGCGCGCCGGAACCTCGGTCTACACCCTGTCGCGTTAAACGGCTTTATTTTCTGAATCGACGTCAGCCAGGAAGTCAGCCGATTGCAACTCGCCTGACAGCTTGTTGTCGGGCATCGGGCTGGTGTAGATCTCGCGAAAAGTCGCCACCATTTCGGCCAAAGGCAGATCGTTGAAAGTGCCGCGCTGGCGCACGTACTCCATGTGCCGGTTGCCCGCGCGGTCAAACGCGTGGTAAATCGAATCGTCGACACCATTAAATTCAAGCGGCAGCAAGCCAAACTTCTCGCACAACTCGATATTGAAAGCGGGGGTGGCCTTGCGCCAGGCCCCGTCCAGCCACAGGTCAGCGTAGCCATGCCAGGCGAAAACATCGGTCTTCATGGCCTGGCGCAGGCGCTCTGTGGCCAGGTGGTTGAGCACGTCGGCAAACCCCAGACGAGCGGGAATTCCAATGGCGCGGCAGCTTGCCACCAAGAGGGATGCCTTGTTGACACACCAACCGTAGCCGGTCGCCAGCACCGTGCTGGCGGTCATGCCAAAAGGGGACAAATCGAGGCGGTAGGGGTCATAGCGAAAACCGTCCCGCACGGCATAGTACAGGGCCACGGCGCGCTGGCGGTCGTCGTCGCCCTGCGCATGCTGCTGCGTGAAGGCTTGGATGGCTGGGTGATCGCTGTCGATCAGGGCTGTCGGCTTGAGCGTTGCGGGGTCGGGCAGGTTCGGGTTCATGCAAGGATTCTAAGCACGGTATATTGGAACCCATGACGAGAGGCTTGAACATGACCCGTTCCGATGCGATCGAGCTGGCGCAGACACAGTTCGACTCCGGCGAATTCCGCCAGACCCTGGCGCGACGCGTCGCGATGGCCACCGAGAGCCAGAACCCGCTGCGCGCTGCTGAGCTGGGCGCCTACCTGGACGCCGAATTGCGTCCGGCGCTGGAGGCGCTGGGCTTTGCTTGCCAGACCATGACGCAGGCGCAGGCCGCGGCACCTTTTCTTTTTGCGCAGCGGATCGAAGATGGCAAGTTGCCCACGGTCTTTGGCTATGGTCATGGCGATGTGATTCGAGGTCAGGAGGCGCAGTGGATAGACGGACTGTCCCCTTGGCAGCTGGACGAGCGCGACGGCCGCTGGTATGGCCGTGGCATGGCTGACAACAAGGGCCAGCATTCGGTCAACTTGCAGGCCTTGGCCAATGTGTTGCAGGCGCGCGGCAAGCTCGGCTTTAACGCCAAGATGTTGATTGAAATGGGCGAGGAGGTCGGCTCTCCCGGTTTGCGCGGCTTGTGCGAAGAGCACAAGGATCTGTTCCGGGCCGACGTCATGATCGCCTCCGACGGTCCGCGTCTGAGTGCCGAGCGCCCCACCGTGTTCCTGGGCTCGCGCGGTTGTCTCAACTTCGACCTCAGCATCGAAGCGCGTCAAGGCGCGCATCACTCGGGCAATTGGGGCGGACTGATTTCGAACCCCGGCATTCAACTGGCCCACGCCATCGCCAGCATCGTTTCAGGTAGTGGGCAAATCTGCATTCCCGAATGGCTGCCGGCCGAACTGCCGGATGTCGTGCGTCGGGCGCTGGCGGACTGCGAAGTCGATGGTGGCGAGGACGGCCCCAGCATCGAGCCACTCTGGGGTGAGCCGGGCCTGTCGCCGGCTGAGCGCGTTTTTGGCTGGTGCTCGTTTGAAGTGCTGGCCTGCAAGGTCGGCAACCCGGACGCGCCCGTCAACGCGATACCGCCGCGTGCCTGGGCGCGCTGCCAGCTGCGCTTTGTCGTTGGCATTGATCCGCATGACATCCTGCCGGCCTTGCGTCGCCATCTGGACCGTCAGGGCTTCGCGAAGGTGCAGATAGAGTCGGTGCGCGCCGAAATGTCGCAAGCCACGCGCCTGGACCCGGACAATCCCTGGGTCCAGTGGACGCTAAGATCGATCGAAGCCAGCAGCGGCAAGAAGCCAGCCCTGCTGCCCAATCTGGGCGGCTCCTTGCCGAACGACATTTTTGCTGACATCCTGGGTCTGCCCACCATCTGGGTGCCGCATTCCTACCCGGGCTGTTCGCAGCATGCGCCCAACGAGCATCTGCCGGCCGCTTTGCTGCGCGAAGCCCTCTGCATCATGACCGGCCTGTACTGGGACCTGGGCGACGGCAATACGCCGCACGGTTATCCAACTGAATGACGAGGAAATTGAGAACCATGAACACGAAATTCAAGAACCATTGCCAGGTCTCCGATCTCTCGGATTCGCAGGACTTTCTGACGCAGATCCGTCACCACTTGCACCGCAATCCCGAGCTTTCTTTCAAGGAGTTGGCCACGGCGGAACTGGTGGCCCTGCGGCTGAACGAGTGGGGCTATGAAGTCACGCGCAACGTCGGCGGCCACGGCGTTGTCGGTCGCTTGCGCCAAGGTGAGGGCACGCGCAGCGTCAGCTTGCGCGCCGACATGGACGCGCTGCCCATCCTGGAGGAAAACAGCAGTGCACACGCCAGCAAGAACGCCGGCGTCATGCATGCCTGTGGTCACGACGGCCACACCACCATGCTGTTGGGTGCCGCGCGCCAGCTGGCAAGAACGCGCAATTTTTCCGGCACCATCAACCTCGTTTTCCAGCCGGCAGAAGAAGCCGGGCGCGACAGTGGCGCACAACGCATGATTGCCGACGGCCTGTTCGAGCGCTTTCCCTGTGATGCCATCTTCGGTCTGCACAACCACCCCGGCTACCCGGTGGGCACCTTCATGTTTGGCAGCGGACCCTTCATGTCAGCGTCCGACAGGGTGCTCATCACTGTCCGCGGGCGCGGCGGCCATGCGGCACGTCCACACCTGACGGTCGATCCGATCCTGATGGCCGGCAGCCTGGTGATGGCGCTGCAAAGCGT
>JBAXFI010000158.1:0-5729 GCA_037139995.1 Comamonadaceae bacterium
ACTCGGCACAACGCGCACACCGCCCAGGTAGGTCAGTGTGAGCAGGGACGCCTTGTCATCGAGATAGGGCAGGGCGGCTTTGGCCATGGCCGGAAAGCTGTAAGCGCTGATGTCGTGCGCAATGCGGAAATTTTCGCGGCTCAGTCCATCCAGAAAGTTGCCGGCGATAGCCTCACGCGGAGCGTAGCCAATGCTGTGCACAAAGCCGTCGAAGCGTGGCCAGGTCTGTGCCAGGTCGGCAAAGAGTTTCTCGATCTGCGCATCATCGGCCACGTCACAATCAAACACCAATCTGGAGTCAAAATCTGCCGCAAACTCGACGATGCGCTCCTTGAATCGTTCACCGACGTAGCTGAAGGCCAGTTCGGCACCTTGTTGGTGGCAGGCCTGCGCGATGCCGTAAGCAATGGACCGCTTGGACAACACACCGGTTATCAGCAGTTTTTTTCCGCTCAAAAATCCCATATCTTCCTCTTCGATTGACAGTCAGTTCAGCACGCGATCCATGCTACCGGTAAGGAATTGTCGCATGCGGCGCAGTGACTTGCCCTGCTCAGGGCTCAGCGGCGAGGCGGTATGCTAAGGTTACATTTTCTATTCGTGGTCAATTTATGAAACGTTGTCTTGCACTTCTCGGGCTTGTGTTTGTCGCACTGGGACTCCAGGCCAGTCCCGTGGCGGTGGAGGGTTTTACCCATGTTAGAACCGTCAATAGCATTGACGAGTACACGCTCAATTCAAATGGTTTGCAGGTCCTGCTGCTACCCGAGCATTCCAGTCCGACTCTGACCTTCATGGTGACCTACCGGGTCGGTTCGAAAAACGAGGTTACCGGCAGTACCGGTGCCACGCACATACTCGAGCATTTGATGTTCAAAGGCACTTCCGAGCGCGACCGCAGCAAGGGCAATAACGTTGATCAATTGCTCGAACGCACAGGCGCCAGATACAACGCCACGACCTGGCTTGACCGCACCAACTATTATGAAAATCTGGGCAGCGAGCACCTCGCGACCGTGGTCGACATGGAAGCCGATCGCATGCGCAAGCTGCTGCTGCGCGATGAAGATCGTCAACCGGAGATGACGGTGGTACGCAACGAATTTGAGCGTGGTGAAAATTCGCCCCTGCAGGCCCTGTACAAGGAAATCTACCAGGCTGCATTTGTTGCCCACCCCTACCATCACAGCACGATCGGGCATCGCAGCGACATCGAAAAGGTTTCGATCGAAAAACTGCGCGAGTTTTACGACACCTACTATTGGCCCAACAATGCCACCGTTTCCATCATTGGCGACTTTGAAGTGAGCCAGGCGTTGGCCCTGGTCAAAAAATCCTTCGGCGTCTACCCACGCTCTCCCAAACCAATTCCAACAGTGTATACACAGGAACCCGCCCAGTCCGGCCAGCGACGCGTCACGGTCAAGCGCGCGGGACAACTCGGCGTGCTTGCCCTTGCACACAAGATTCCGGCTGCAACGCACGCCGACTATGCTGCGCTCGCGCTGCTCAGCGCGATTCTGACCGACGGAAAGAACAGTCGCCTGTACAAAGCCGTTACCGACAGGAATCTGGCCACCGAGGTGGAAGCTGATGCAGGCTTTAACAGTGATCCGGCCTTGCACATCATTTTTGCGCCATTGGCACCCGGTGCCAAGCATGATGAAGTGGAGAAAGCGATCCTGCAGGAGATTGAGCAACTCAAGGCGCAAGGTGTCTCGGAGACCGAGCTCAAGGCGGCGATAGCAAAAAACCTGGCCGATGCGGCGTTCAAGCGCGATGGCTCGTTTGCCATTGCCGGCAATCTTAACGAGTGCATTGCCGCCGGCGACTGGTCGCTGTTTTACTCACTCGATGATGCGACTCAAAAGGTTACAACGGCTGATATACAGCGTGTTGCGAGGCTTTATCTGAACGAAGATCAAAGTACGGTTGGCTGGTTCATACCGACGACAGCGGGCGGTGCAGGCGCGGCCAAGACCAAAGCATCTCGCGTTGACGCTCCGTACTACTACCGCAATCCAGAGAACGCCATCGCTGCGACGGAACCGGCATTGTCGGGCGGCGCTTCGGTGGCGGACACGGGTGCGAAGATTGCCCCCAAAGCCAAACGGATGAAGATTGCCGGAGTGGACGTCATAGCCTACGCCACAGGCGTAAAAAATGTGGTTTCCTTGCGGGCTTCCCTGCCAGCAGGCAAGGCGGCCGGCGCGACTGGCAATCCGAGCATCCCCACACTGACCGGCATGCTGCTGGATCAGGGAACGCAGAAGCAGAACAAGTTCTCGATCGCTGAAAAACTGGAGGCGGTCGGTGCCAGCATCGAGTTCAGAGTTGGAGCCGACCTGCTGGAGATCAGTGCCAAGTCGCTGAGCAAGGATGTGCCGCTGTTGATCAGCCTGATTGCCGAACAGTTGCGAGCGCCGGCTTTCTCGGCAGAGGAATTTTCCAAAGCCAAGAAGCAGTTTGCCGGAACTGTCAGGCGCAGTCTGGAGAACACTGACTTCCGGGCCGGCGAAACCTTTTCCCGTGCCGTCTATCCGCTTGGCCACCCCAGTCGGCAGCCCGCTCCCGAGGATTTGCTGGCAGCGATTGAGTCAGCCAGTCTTGAGGACGTGCTGGCCTTCCACAAGGCCTGGTACGGACCGGAGCAAATGACGCTCGTGTTGGTTGGAGATCTCGATCTGGATCGATTTCAGGCGGAACTCGGCAAGGCGTTTGCCGGCTGGCAAGGTGGCAGGAAGGTCGTGCGCACGGCTTTGACCGATTCTGGCAAGCTGACTCAGAATCAGGACGTCGCGATTGCGGACAAGACCAGCGTTTCGGTCGTTTTGGGGCAGGCCAGTGGTTTGCACTACAGCGACCCTGACTATCAGGCCTTACGCCTTGGCACCGCCATTCTGGGCAGCGGCTTTACCGGGCGTCTGATGGCCAATGTGCGTGACAAGGAGGGCTTGACCTACGATGTAGGTGCCAGGCTGGGCAATGACATGTTCCATGCGGGCGACTGGAGAATCACGGCGTCTTTTGCACCCACGATGCTCGATCAGGGCATTGCGTCGACCCGGCGACAGCTTGCGCTCTGGTACGAGCAGGGCGTCACGGCTGCTGAAGTCGAAGCGCGAAAGAGCAGTCTGATCGGTTCCTTCAAGGTTGATCTGGCAACCAGCGATGGCATGGCCAGCGCCCTGCTGGCGGCCGTGCATCGAGGGTACGACCTGAACTGGCTTGACGACTTCCCCGTGCGGGTAAACGCGCTGACGCTGACGCAGGTTAACGCGGCGATCCGGAAGTATCTCAAGCCCGACCAGATGATTCTGGTCAAAGCCGGTACCTTGCCGTAAAATCGCCTTGAAAATCATGGTATTTACGACGTTTTAAGATACAATCCAGTTTCACGACCAAACGGGCGGGTATCTACCGCCCGTTTTTTTTGGTCGATTGTTTTTGCTTGCATCTGTACACAAGTGGCACTGAAAGAAGTTGTTGAACAAACGGTAGCCGGTCTGGGCTATGAATTGGTGGAAATTCAACGTTCCGCCGCTGGCTTGCTGCGCGTCACGATTGATCTGCCCTGGTCTGGAGCGAGCGGGGCAGGCGCGCCGCCCCCGGGTGCAGAGCAGTTTGTGACGGTTGAAGACTGTGAAAAGGTCACGCGTCAGTTGCTGTTTGCGCTGGAAGTGGAGGGGATTGACTTCAAACGTCTGGAAGTTTCTTCGCCCGGAATTGACCGTCCCTTGCGCAGCGAGCAAGATTTTGAGCGCTTTGCAGGTCAGGTGATTGATGTGACGCTGAAGGAAGCGGTTGGGACGCTGGTTGCAGACGGACAAGTCAGCGCCAGTCGGAAGAAGTTTCAGGGCAGGCTGGAGCGCAGGCAGGCTGAGCTTGGCCAGGAGGCAACTCCCGGATGGCAGATCGTCTGGACGGACGCACCAAGCGTCAAGCCTGGTCAGAGAGTGAGCAAGAAAAGGTTGCCGGCACCAACGCGGGCCTTGGGATTTACGCTCGATGAGTTGAGAGAGGCGCGTCTGGCGTCTATTGTCAGCTTCAAAGGTCGTGCTTCCGGGGGAAGCACAGAGTCGAACACAGATTGAATTGAAACAGGAGAGTCATGGCATGAATCGCGAAATGTTAATGCTGGTGGAAGCTATCTCACGCGAGAAGAACGTCGAACGCGACGTTGTATTTGGCGCAGTTGAGGCAGCGCTGGCACAAGCGACCAAGAAACTTTACCCAGGTGATGTCGATATCCGGGTGGCGGTTGATCGCGACAGCGGTGCCTATGAGACTTTTCGGCGCTGGCACGTGGTGCCAGACGAGGATGGTCTGCAGTTGCCTGACCAGGAAATCCTGTTGTTTGAGGCCAAAGAACAGATTGCCGATATTGAAGTCGATGAATACATCGAAGAAACGGTTGAATCGGTGCCTATCGGACGCATTGGCGCGATGGCTGCCAAGCAGGTCATCCTGCAGAAGATCCGCGACGCCGAACGGGAAATGTTGCTCAATGATTTCATGTCGCGTGGCGACAAGATCTTTGTCGGTACCGTCAAGCGCATGGACAAGGGCGACATCATTGTCGAAAGCGGACGGGTTGAAGGCCGTCTGCGCCGTAGCGAGATGATTCCGAAAGAGAACCTGCGCATGGGCGACCGTGTTCGCGCCATGATCATGGAGGTTGACCTGACGCTGCGTGGTGCGCCCATCATCCTGTCGCGCTCGGCACCCGAATTCATGATTGAACTGTTTCGGCAGGAAGTACCGGAGATCGAGCAGGGTCTGCTGGAAATCAAGTCCTGCGCTCGGGACGTCGGTTCTCGCGCGAAGATTGCGGTTCTGTCGCATGACAAGCGGGTGGACCCCATCGGCACCTGTGTCGGTGTTCGTGGCACACGGGTCAACGGTGTCACCAATGAGTTGGCCGGTGAACGTGTTGATATTGTGCTGTGGAGCGAGGACCCGGCGCAGTTTGTGATTGGTGCACTGGCGCCTGCCAATGTGTCGTCGATCGTGGTGGACGAGGAACGCCACGCGATGGATGTCGTGGTGGACGAAGAAAACCTCGCCATTGCCATTGGTCGCGGTGGTCAGAATGTGCGCCTGGCGTCTGAATTGACGGGTTGGAAGATCAATATTCTGGACGCCGCTGAATCCGCGCAGAAACAAGCCAGCGAGACCGACTCTGGCCGCAAACTGTTCATGGAAAAGCTGGATGTGGACGAAGAGATTGCCGATCTGCTGATCGCCGAGGGCTTTACCAGTCTGGAGCAGGTGGCCTATGTGCCGCTGGAGGAAATGCTCGAAATCGAGAGCTTCGACGAGGATACGGTCAACGAGCTTCGCACCCGCGCCAAAGACGCACTGCTGACCATGGAGATCGCCCTGGAAGAAAGCGCGCAGGCCGTGTCACTCGATTTGCGCGACCTTGAAGGCGTGACCCCAGAACTGATTGCCAAACTGGCCGATGCTGGAGTTCAGACCCGCGACGACCTTGCCGATCTGGCGGTTGACGAACTTATCGAAATATCAGGCCAGTCCGCGGACGAGGCCAAGACCTTGATCATGAAAGCACGCGAACATTGGTTTGCCAATGAAGCAGTCTCTCAAGCTTAAAGTAAATGTCATGAATACAAAGTTTCAGTGATGGCTAACAAATGCCCGCAGAGCTTGTTATGCCGAACTAAAGGTTACACAACAAATGTCCAGTACGACCGTCGCCGAGTTTGCCA
>JBAXFI010000159.1:0-5628 GCA_037139995.1 Comamonadaceae bacterium
GCCTCGCCGCCAGCACACTGATGCTGACTGCTTGTGCCACCAGGCCCTCGCTTGATGAGGCGCCACCCATCGTGTTCGTGCATGGCAACGGCGACACCGCCGCGCTTTGGCAAACCACTGTCTGGCGCTTTGAATCAAATGGTTGGCCGCGCGGGCGCCTACACGCGATTGAGTTGCCCTACCCCTTGTCCCGGGACGATGACACTAAAGCACAGGCTGGTCGCACATCAGCGGCGGAACACATGGCTTACCTCAAGGGCGAGGTTGACAAAGTTTTGAAAGCCACCGGCGCCGGTAAGGTGGTGCTGTTCGGCAATTCACGCGGGGGTAACGCGATCCGTAACTACATTCAAAATGGTGGCGGTGCGACGACCGTGTCGCACGCAATCCTGGGCGGCACACCCAACCACGGCATCTGGAATATCAAGGGTTTCCGTGAAGGAAACGAGTTTGCCGGAAATGGTGTGTTTTTGACGGCACTCAATGCGCCCAAGAACGCCAATGGCGACGAAGTCACCGGACCGGTGCAGTGGCTCACCATCAGGTCTGACGGCAACGATAAATACGCACAGCCTGACGGGGTCTGGATTGGCGCCAAAGGCACAGCGACGAATGTGACCGCCGCCGGTCCGGAACTCAAAGGCGCAAGCAATGTCGTGCTCCCCCGGGCCGACCACCGTGAAACCGCGTACTCGCCAGCGGCATTTGACGCAGCCTATCGATTTATCGTTGGCAAAGCGCCCAAATCGCTTGCCATCGAAGATGAATCCAAGGTTGTTCTCAACGGAAACATTACCGGCAAAGGTGTGAAGTCAGACGACCCCAAGTCAGGCGAGGGTGCTAACAATTTGCCGATACCCGGAGCCACACTGGACATCTTCGCCACAGACGCCATGACCGGATCTCGACTAGGCAACGCCGTTCACAGTAAAACCGTCGGCCCCGACGGCCAGTGGGGGCCGTTCACAGCGCAGGGTTCTGTGCAGTATGAATTCGTCGTCACTGCGCCGGGCTACGCCACTACGCACATTTATCGCAGCCCATTTCCAAGATCGAGCGTCATCGTGCATTTGCGGCCCGAGCGCATGAGCGCTGCAGACAAAACCGCCCAGTCGGTGGTGACCTTCTTTCGTCCACGCGGCTATTTCGATGCCCAGCGAGACAAGATGAGTTTTGACGGACAGAGCACCTTACCTGGCGTGCCGCCAGTGGGTGCCGGTATGGCCAGTTCGAAGATGCTCATTACCCAGCCCGGCATTCGTTCGATCAGCGCCGAGTTCAATGGCGAACGCCTGACCGGCAAAACCTGGAATGCCGCCGAAAGCCGCGTTGTCCTGCTCGAACTGACGCAATAGCGTCGTAAGCGGGCGGCATTTCAAAACAGACGTGTTGTGGGGGTGTCAGGTGCGATCTTGATTGCCTTCGCGGGATGTTGCGACGCAGTTGAACTATTTGATTGGATGTAGAAGATGCTCGTTGAGGCGTTCAAATACAAGCGGTGGGCCGATCAATCGACCGAGCAAGGGCGGGTCTGATGGGCACCCTCTCGCGCATTTCGCCTAGAAGTTTTGGGGTTCGCGTGTTTCTTGTCGTGTTGCTGCTCAACAGCACGCTGATGCTGTTGGCCTTCTATTCAGTGATGGACAGTAAGCACGGGTACGAAGAACGCGCCCGCCTCACCACCCAAAATCTGGCCCGAATGGTGGACCAGAGCGTGACGGCCAGTGCCGGGAAGATTGATTTGACGTTGCTTTCAGCGGTCGATGAACTTGAACGCGAGTTGCGTGAGCACGGCGATCTGGACCATTCCGCTGCCAACGCTTTGCTGACCGCTCATCAGGAACGGATGGCTGAACTCTCAAGCCTGCTGGTGGCTGACTCGAAAGGGCTCGTCATACTTGGCAAAGGCGTGTCAGCCGGAGCAAATGCAAGTTGGGCAGATCGTGATTTCTTTTCGGTGTTACGCGATCACGCCGACAGTGCCCTGTACGTGACCAATCCGATTCTTGGGCGAGTCACCAAGACCTGGGTCATTTCATTTGTGCGCCGCTATAACAAGCCCGACGGCAGTTTTGCCGGTGTCGTGTCGGCGTCAATTCCGGTGACCTACCTGGGCAATCTCCTGTCTGCGTTGGATGTCGGTCCAAAGGGCATTGCTGTGCTGCGGGATGCAAACTTGGGCTTGATCGTGCGTCATCCTGCGCTCAACGGGCCTGTCGGGGCTATCGGTGCAAGGGGTGCCTCCAAAGAATTGAGTGACGCAATTGCCGCTGGGCAGCGCGATTTCAGCTTTCATAGCCGGACGTCCTTGGACGGTGTGGAGCGAACCACTTCCTATCGCCGGATGTCCAGTGTTCCGTTTAGCATCGTTGTCGGACTGGGTAGCGAGGATTACCTGGCTCCGTGGGTGGTTGGCGTAGAACGCGCCATTGGCGCCGTGGCACTGTTCCTTCTTGTGACCTGCGCTTGCGCGTGGCTGCTCGGGCGTGCCCAGATCAAGAGCAGAGAGTTGGAGGCAACTCGAGATCAGGCACTGGTTCGCCTGCAAAAGATCGCCAACCGGGTTCCTGGCATGGTCTACCAGTATCTGCTGCGACCTGATGGCAGCTCTTGCTTTCCATTTGCCAGTGAGGCGATCAATCAAATCTATCGCGTCAGCCCCGACGAAGTTCGCGAGGATGCGTCCAAAGTGTTTGCGAACCTGCACCCTGACGACTACGACGGCGTTGCTGCCTCTATCGAGCAGTCAGCAAGAGAAATGACCCCCTGGGTTTATGAGTATCGAGTGAAATTTGACGACGGTACGATACGCTGGTTGCTTGGCAACGCGGTGCCTGATCGGCAAGAAGACGGCGCAGTTCTCTGGCACGGGTTCATCACCGATGTCACTGAGCGCAATGAGGCCCAGGAGGCCATGACGGAAATCACGGAGAGTTATCGCACTCTGGTTGAGTGGTCACCCGAACCGATTGCCGTGCACCGTGATGGCAAACTGCTCTATGTCAATCCCGCTGCCACGGCAATGTTGGGTGCCAAGTCGGCCCAAGAGCTGATCGGAAGACCCATTCTTGAGTTGGTCCATCCCGAGTTTCGCCAGATAGTACTGGCACGAGTGAAAGAGCAAGCTGAAAAGGGTGTTGCAGTGCCAATGCTGGAGGAAAAGTTTCTGAAGGTGGACGGCACGCCAATCGACGTGGAGGTGCAAAGCAGAGCCATTCTTTTCCAGGGAAGGACAGCCTTTCAGGTCGCCATGCGAGACATCACTTCACAGAAAGCTGCACAGGAGCAGATTCAAACCCTTGCCTTCTTTGACCCGCTGACCGCACTGCCGAACCGCCGACTCCTGTTGGACCGCCTGCAACAAGCCCGGGCGGGCACTGGCCGCCACCAGCGCCAGGGCGCTCTGATGCTGGTCGATCTGGACAAATTCAAAGACATCAACGACGTGCTCGGTCACGCGCAGGGCGATCTGATGCTGCAGCAGGTCGCCATGCGCCTGGGCGCTTGCGTCCATGAGCGAGATACTGTGGCTCGGGTAGGGGCTGATGAATTTGCCGTGTTGCTGGCTGAATTGGATGAAAACCCGCTGGACGCCGCGATGCTGGCAGAAGCCGTAGCGCACAAAATACTGGACGCGCTCAAGCAACCTTATCAACTCAATGGGTCCGAGGTGTCCTGCACCGCCAGCATAGGCATCACCCAATTTGGCGAAGCGCAGGATGATGATGTCGAAGCGCTCAAGCGAGCCGAGATGGCGATGTATCAGGCCAAAGCACGTGGCCGCAACACGCTGCGATTTTTTGACCCCAAGATGCAGGCCGTTGTTGCCTCCCGCGTCGCCATGGAGGCAAGTTTGCGAGAGGCATTGGGGAAAGATCAGTTTGTGCTGCACTACCAACCACAGGTGACCGACCAGGGCCAGATCACAGGCGTTGAGGCCCTGCTGCGCTGGCTTGATCCGAAGCGCGGCATGGTCTCACCGGCAGAGTTCATCCCGATGGCCGAGGAAACGGGTCTGATCCTGCCGATTGGCAGCTGGGTGCTGGAGACCACCTGCAAGCAACTGGCGCAATGGGCCAGTCAACCCGGCATGGAGCGCCTGACGGTCGCGGTGAACATCAGCGCACGGCAAATTCACCAGAAGGACTTTGTCGATCAGGTGCTGACGATACTGGAGCGCACAGGGGCCAACCCGGATCGGCTCAAGCTGGAACTGACAGAGAGCGTTCTGGTTGAAGATATCGAGGACGTCATCGCCAAAATGAATGCCCTCCAGGGAAGGGGGGTAACCTTCTCGCTCGATGACTTTGGCACCGGCTATTCATCGCTGGCCTATCTGCAACGTCTGCCACTGCATCAACTCAAGATTGATCAGGGGTTTGTGCGCGACATTCTTGTCAATCCCAACGATGCGGCGATCGCGAGGATGGTGATCGCGCTGGCTGACAGTCTGGGGCTTACCGTGATCCCGGAGGGGGTAGAGACCGAAGCGCAGATGGACTTCCTCTTGGGCTTGGGCTGCTACAACTTCCAGGGCTATCTGTTTGGCAGGCCACTGCCAGCGCAGGAATTTGAAGTGCTGGTCAATGGTCGTTCTCAGGTCGTGCAATTGGACGCTTGAGCACTCCAGTTTCTGATAGAGTGCTGCGTTGCTGTTCTTTGTTCTTTGGAGCCTGCGATGACAAATGCACCAATGAAGGCACCGTGGCATATCTGGCTGGTTGGCTTGATCGCGCTGCTGTTCAACTCAGTCGGGGTGTTCGACTTCGTGATGAGCATGTTGCAGGGCGCCAAGTACCAGGCCAGTGCGGGTATGACGCCGGATCAGATTGCCCACTATCAACAAATGCCGAGTTGGATGATGGTCGTGTGGGCGGTCGGGGTCTTTGGAGCTTTCCTGGCTTCGATCCTCTTGCTGCTTCGCAGGAAACAGGCATCTCTCGTCTTCATCGTGTCGCTGGCGGCGTTTTTAGTGAGCCTGCTTTACACTTACGTCCTCACAAACGGGGGCGCCGTGATGGGTCGGCAGATGGCGATCACGAGCGCCGTCATCGCGGGGCTACTGGTTCTCTTCAGTTGGTACTCTCGGGACATGGCCCGGCGGGGCGTGCTTCGGTAACCATCGTGCTCAGCAAGACGCGCTCTGCTCCCCAAGTAGTATTGCCATTATGAGCGACCCAACGCAGATTGCAGTTCAACGGATGACTAACTACGCTGACCGTCTTCGAGCTTACAAAGTGAAAATTGACGGCGTGCTTGTTGGCTCAATCCGGGCAGGCGATTCAGCCACCATTCCCGTTTCCCCAGGCAGGCACTCACTGCAACTGAGGATTGACTGGGCTGGCAGCGAGCAGACTGATTTTGAGGTGAAGCACGGAGATCAAGTTTTCTTTGAATGCGGTAGCAATCTGGCAGGTTGGCGCGTTCTCATGGCACTTTTTTACTTGACAGTCCTACCTCGTCAATGGCTTTGGTTGCGCAGAAAGACATGAGCATCCATTCCAGACCAAGCTCGCCTAACGTGCCAACGGACATGCCGAAGCCGTGTCAATTCCGGGGTTTTGGACTGCTCCTGCGAAGCGCATAAAATCACGCTTCAACGGCCCGCCATTGAACGGGCCGGTTTCA
>JBAXFI010000160.1:0-5617 GCA_037139995.1 Comamonadaceae bacterium
CCAGCGTGACGCTGCCTTTGCTGCCGATGTCGCTCAACTTCATGATGAAAGCCGGTGAAAAAACGCTGTTTTTGTCGAACACGCGCTGGAGCGCCGACAACATGTGGATGGATGGCCCGATTGATCCGGTATTGCCGGGTCTGCACCGCATCGCAGAAACACAGCCGCCTCACCCTAGCCATGTGCTGTGGCTGAACTGGAACGCTCCTCCCAATCGCCCGGACATGGCTTTTTCCGTTGAACACCGCACATATCTGGCGCTGTATTGTGGTTTGGGCCAGGGCGTTGACGAAGCCCGGCATGCGAATTGGGCTACTGATCACATGCGAGCGTTGGAACCATGGAGTCGTGGCATTCAACTGGCCGACGAAAACCTGGGAAGGCGACCGGCTCGATTTGTCTCCGACGCCAACATGGCACGGCTCGATCAGGCACGTGCCAAATATGACCCGCAGGGGCGCTTCCACCCCTGGATGGGTCGCTTGCCCGGGCAAAGCACCTAAGGCACACGCCAGGAATAGACGCCTGCGCTCATGTGCAGGTGCCTTACTACGTTTCGGCGTGGCGAACCATAACCCTCGATACAAGGAAAGCAAATGCGCGAAGATATCAAAACACCGCTAGAAATGCTCTACCACTGGGAACGTGAGACACCGCAGCCGGTGTTTCTGCGACAACCCAAGGCGCTGCAGTGGACCGAAAACACCTGGGCACAAGTCGGTGATGCAGTTCGGCGGGTTACCGCTTTCCTTCTCGCCAAAAGCTATCCGGCTGGGTCAAGAATTGCGCTGCGGTCCGCCAATAGTAAGGACGTTGTCATCTTTGAATCCCAGTACCGATCCTGGGTGCAAAGCATGACCGGACCAGATGCTGTGATTTTTGAATGAGAAACCGTGTAATGGCAATGAACACAGATACAAACCACCCCTATATATTGTGGGGAACACCCCATTCGCTTTACACAGGAAAGGCCCGCTCCTGCCTGATCAAGAAAGGGCTGCGATTCGTTGAACGCTGTCCTTCCCATCCGGATTACAAGGCGCGCGTTCGTCCGACGGTCGGATTGGTGACTTTTCCGGTTCTCGAAACCCCGGACGGCCAGTTCATACAGGACTCTACGGACATTGTTTCTTACCTCGATTCACTTGAGAACCTGGCATCGGGCAACTCATTGACGCCATCTACACCGGTGCAACTTGCGGTAGCAAGGCTGATCGATGGTTTTGGTCTGGAAGGCATGCTGCAGGTTGCCATGCACTACCGTTGGAGCTACCGCGACGAGCAGGAGCTGTTCCTGCAAACGGAGTTTGGGCGCGGACTGTATCCTGGCGAGGATCGAGAAGCACGACGTGCGGCCGGAAGGCGCGTCATGGACTTTTTTAGTTCCAGTCTGCCGACGCTGGGGATCAACCCACAGACCATTGCGGCTATAGAGAATGCTTATGAAGAACTTCTGGAAGCATTGGACATCCACTTCCAACACTACCCTTACGTGATGGGCAGGCGCGTCAGCATTGCGGACTTGGGTCTGATTGCGCCGATGTACGCCCACCTTGGGCGAGACCCTTATCCGACAGCGTTGATGAAGAAGCGCGCACCCAACGTTGCACGCTGGGTGGAACGCATGCAACTGCCCAATACGCCGGACGGTGAATATGCACCTTACGTTGCTGATTGGCTACTCGATGATGAGATCCCCGCCACGCTGGAGCCCGTGTTGACCTTGCTGTTCAAGGACTGGGGGCCACAGCTTAGTGCCGACATCGCTAGTTATCAGCATTGGCTCGATGCACACCCTGGAATTGAAGCGGGACAACTGATCAATTTTAACGACGGCCGCCTAGTGCATCCGACACTTGGCATGGTGAGTTACGAATGGCGAGGTGTGCAGGTGCAACGTGCCAGCGCCGTTCATGGTTTGTGGTTGTTTCAAATGGCACAGGCTGTGGCGCAGGCCATGTCCGCTGACGCCGGGCAGAACCTGGCAGCCCTGTTAAAGCGTACCGGAGGCCAGGATGTGATGGCCTTGGCCCTGCCGCACTTGATCGAGCGGCGCAACAACGTGCTGGTGCTTCAGTAGCCGCTGGCAATACGCATCTCAACCAAAAGGAATTTGAAATGAGCGACACAGTTCTAGTGAGCGTCGATGAAGGCGTCATGACGGTAACGATCAACCGTCCTGAAGCCAAGAATGCGATTAATGCCGATGTGGCCCGAGGGATTGCTGCGGCGATGATTGAGTTGGACAGCAACCCCGACATCCGTCTGGCAATTCTGACGGGTGCGGGCGGTATGTTTTGTTCGGGGATGGATTTGAAAGCTTATATCCGTGGCGAGTCCCCCTTCATTGATGGCCGCGGTTTTGGCGGGCTGTGCAGCGCGCCACCGCAAAAGCCGTTGATCGCGGCGGTTGAAGGTTTTGCGTTAGCGGGTGGGTTCGAACTGGCGATTGCATGCGACCTGATTGTGGCAGGCGAGCACGCCCGCTTTGGCACACCCGAAGTCAAAGTCGGCCTAATTGCGGGTGCGGGTGGACTACTGCGCACGCCACGCCAAATCCCACAACGCATCGCCATGGAACTGGCTCTGACGGGCGAAATGATCAGCGCCGCACGGGCATACGACCTGGGACTGGTTAACCGTGTTGTTACTTCTGGTGGGGCGTTGACTGCGGCACAGACACTAGCACGGGTGATAGTAGCCAACGGCCCCCTTGCTGTGGCCGCCAGCAAGAAAGTTATCAGTGAGTCACAAGACTGGTTATCCAGTGAAATGTTTAGCCAGCAGGAACCCCTGCTGAAGGCCATTGCCAAGAGCAAAGATGCCATCGAAGGTGCCACAGCGTTCGCTGAAAAGCGACGCCCGAAATGGCAAGGTTGCTAATCGGCGACCAAGCTATCACGCTGTTTTGCAATATTTTCTCTGGAGATGAAATGAACACTTTGGTTCGTTACGAATTGAACAACGGAGTAGCGACGCTTCGAATGGACGACGGCAAGGCCAACGTCATGAGCATTGCCATGCTGACTGCGTTGAATGAAGCGCTGGATCGCGCCGAACAAGAAGCCAAAGTGGTGGTCTTGTACGGTCGAGAGGGGTCATTTTCCGGTGGCTTTGATTTGGGTGCCTTTAAACGCGGTGGCGCTGAAGTCACGACGATGCTTGAGGCTGGCTTACGGTTATGCGCTCGCCTAGTCAAGTATCCGCTTCCGGTAATCGCCGCCTGCACTGGCCATGCAGTGGCGCTTGGTGCGATTTTGCTATTTGCATGTGACCTGCGCCTCGGGGTGGATGTGGGTGCGCGATTCCAGCTTAGCGAGGTTCGCATCGGCATAGTGATTCCGCGCCTCGCACTCGAAGTTTGTCGCAGAAAGCTGGCACCAGCGCAATTTCATGCTGCGACAACGTTGGGTATTCCCTATACGCCGGCATCTGCGTTGGCCGCTGGTTTTGTCGATGAACTGGTGCCTGGTTACGCAATGCATGAGGCTATTCAACGGCACTGCGCCGATCTAATGACCGTGAACGCGGATTCATTTGCCAGAAATAAACGCCGTATCAACTCCCAGGTAATTGAAGCCATGTCCGACGCCATCGAGGCCGATGTTGCGGAATGGAAGGCGCAAGCGATTGGTAGTGCGTCAAGCTAAGTTGGGCGGTTGACTTCCGGAGCAACCCGGCACGGTTCCAAGGTGGGGGGTACAGACATATCCCGTTTTTGTGGCAGTTTGATGCCAGCTTTTTCTTTCAAATTAGGAGATATGTAACATGAGCACGCCCTCAGCCATGCTAGCTCTGCAACGCCTGTACCACTGGGAGGCGACTGCGCCCCACCGCGTATGCTTCACACAGCCTTTGGGGCGGGGCGTGATTCAGACGTTCACTTGGTCAGAGGTCGCACATGAAGTGCGGTGCATGGCCAGCCATCTGCAATCGCTGGGCCATCCGCCCGGGAGTCGTATCGCGATTTGGGGCAAAAACACCGCCCACTGGATCATGGCCGATTGGGCCATTTGGATGGCCGGGCATGTTTCCGTGCCTTTGTATCCCACGCTGGCCGTCAAGACGGCGCAGCAAATTCTGGAACACAGTGGCGCATGTCTGATGTTTATCGGCAAGCTCGATGATCCGGATGCGATGAGGGCGGGTGTTCCGGAGAAGTTGCTTTGCATCAACTTGCCCTTGGGCCCACAGTGGCCTGGCGCGCAATGGTCTGGCATTGTGGGTAAGCAAGCCCCAATGCAAGGCCAACCTGTGCGACCTGCAGAAGACCTGTGTACAGTGATGTACACCTCGGGTACCACAGGCAACCCCAAGGGCGTCATGCACAGCTTTGGTACTTTCCAAGCCATCATTGCGCAGGGGCTGGAGCGGATTCCCCTCGATGAGAACGACAGGATGCTGTCTTACTTGCCTTTGTCCCACATTGCAGAACGGGGCCTGGTTGAGCACATGCTTTTAGCCACGGGTATGCATGTTTTTTTTGCAGAGTCGCAAGAAACATTTGCTCAGGATTTGCAACGTGCTCGCCCCACATTCTTTTTTTCAGTACCCAGGTTGTGGCTTAAATTTCGCGAAGGTGTACATGCCAAGATGCCGCCAAAAAAGCTGGCGACGCTGCTCAAGATTCCATTGCTCAATCGTTTAGTGCAGAAAAAAATATTGACAGCTTTGGGGCTGGACCAATGCCGCGTGGCTGCAGGTGGCGCCGCGCCCATGCCGCCTGAATTGTTACGCTGGTATAGCGCACTGGGTTTGAACCTCATCGAGTTGTATGGTATGACAGAGAACGGATGTACCCATTCGACCGATGTGCGGAATCCCTTGCCGGGCAGCGTGGGACAAGTACTGAGTGGGGTGAAATGTCGGCTTGACCCTAACACCAGCGAAGTGCAGGTGTTGTCGCCGGGCCTGATGCGCGGTTATTTTCTGGAGCCCGAATTGACCGCCCAAGCGTTCACGTCAGATGGCTGGCTGCATACCGGAGACAAAGGCGCACTGGATGCGCAGGACAACCTCAAGATCACGGGGCGGGTGAAAGATTTATTCAAGACGAGTAAGGGTAAATATGTATCGCCAGCGGCCATTGAGTCCTTGTTGGCGCTGATCCCCGGTGTGGAGGCCTGCTGTGTCGTGGGCGCGAATTTGCCGCAACCTCTGGCCATCCTAGCGCTGACACCTGAACTGCTCAAACAAGCGCTAGAACCTGAAGAGCGTCAACAAATGCAAGCCTCCTTCGAGCGTGAGCTTGCGATACTCAATCAAAAGTTCGATCCGCACGAGCGTTTATCTTGTTTGGTGCTGGATCAAATACCTTGGACTGTGGAATCGGGCTTCATTACCCCCACGTTGAAAGTCAAGCGCAACCAGATTGAAGATGTATATGGGTCTTTTCTTGAGGCGTGGACTTCAAGCAAAAAAGCAATCTTTTGGATTTAGGATTCAGCTCCAGCTTCACAACTATGATTCTCTTTCAATAAACAACCACCAGCTAAAGCTTTCAAGGGTGCGGGTTACAGTAATGTCCCGTCTTGTGGCACTTTGGTGCCACTTTTTTCTTTCAATTGCATTTTAAGGTTTCGATAATGACCGTGTGTCCCATTGCCATTGCTGTAGG
>JBAXFI010000161.1:0-5585 GCA_037139995.1 Comamonadaceae bacterium
AGATTTGCCCGGCCATTTGACAGAGAAATCGGTATTCCTGGTACCACGATAAGGACTAGCCCCATGTTGTCAAAACGCTTGATGTGGATTGCCTGGCCCGCCTTCCTGACGGCCGGAATGCTTGAAGTGCTGGTCTTTGGCATGGTGGACCCGCAGGACCTGCAGTGGTTTGGCCATCCACTCGAACTCTCGCGCCAGAGCGTTTACAGCCTGGCTTTCTTTGTCTTCTGGGGTGTTGCGATGCTCTCCAGTGGTTTGACCACACTGCTGGCGCAATCACCCTTTGAAGTCAATCGTTGTCCCTTGCCCGCAGATGAGCGACCCAATGGCTGCCCGAAGCAGGGTGATGCCTAGATTTCCCTTGTTCCATCACACGATTTGAAATCCCATGAGTACTTTTGACCACGTCAGCCTGATCCAGAACATCAATCAGAATCTGGCTCCTTTCAGAAAATCGCAATCCGAGGCGATGCTCGGCTTCGGGCAGTTGGCGCGTGCCTCTATGGCGGAAGGAACGCTCAGCGCCAAGACCAAGGAACTGATTGCGCTGGCCGTTGGCGTGACGCAGCATTGTTCGGGCTGCATCGGCTTTCACGTCAAGGCCTTGCGCAAGCTCCAGTGCACACGCGCCGAACTCGAAGAAATGCTCAGCGTCTGCGTCTACATGGGCGGTGGCCCGGCGCTGATGTACGTCGCCGAGGTGCTCAAGGCCTGGGACGCCATGGCTCCGCAGTGAGATGCATGGCGCTACGTGTATGAGGAACCGAACTGCCTGAGAGACTCAGCGCCAGTCGCGTCACCATTGAATGCGTTGGTACAGGTGGAATGTGAATCGGTGTGATCAATACCCACAGGGTGACCAGCACCGTCACGCTTGAGCCGATCCGCGATCTCGGCAAACCTGCGCGGGCCATGGCAAAAGCGCTGGCAGCACCACCGAGCAGCAGCCCAGCCACAACTTCAGAGATCGAATGGGCACCGTCCTCCAGGCGCGACATGCCGACCAGCAGGGCCAGTGCATAGCCCCCTGTAACCGCCACTTGTTGCCCCCACGGAGGCAAGCGTGATGTCAGGGTACCCAAGAGCAGGGGATAGACAGCCGCGGCGAACATGGTGTGGCCCGAGATGCCGGTGAAATCCAAAGTGGCACTGCCAATGCCCCAGCCAATGAAAGCAATCTTGCTCGCGGTGGTCAGCAAGGTCGTCAGGCACAGCAAGCCCAGCCAGCTGGTGGCCAGCGGGCGGGTGTCGGCGCGATGCGCCAAGACCAGCATGGCCAGCAAAGCAGCGGGTAGCAGAATCTGCACCTCTCCCAGACGCGTCATCAGGTACCAAAAAGATTGCAGATGGGGTGAGGCGATGGGCATGGCAGGGGCGATCATATTCCTACAATGCAGCCATGAACTTCCTCGACATGCTGCGCTCCGCCGAGCGCGAAAACGCTTCCCTCCTGTGCGTTGGTCTTGACCCCGATCCGGCCCGGTTTCCGGCCCACCTGCGCGGCGACGCCAGCAGGATTTACGATTTCTGTGCCGCTGTGGTGGACGCAACGGCCGACCTGGTGATCGCCTTCAAGCCGCAGATTGCCTACTTTGCCGCGCACCGTGCCGAGGAGCAACTGGAGCGTTTGATGGCGCACATGCGACGCACGGCGCCCCAGGTGCCAGTGATACTGGACGCTAAGCGCGGCGATATCGGCAGCACCGCCGAACAGTACGCGATCGAGGCTTTTGAGCGCTACGGCGCCGACGCCGTGACGCTGTCGCCCTTCATGGGTTTTGATTCGGTGCAGCCCTACCTCAAGTACCACGGCAAGGGGGCCTTCCTGCTGTGTCGCACCTCGAATCCGGGTGGCGATGACTTGCAGTCGCAGCGCCTCTCCAGTGTGCCCGGGGAGCCGCTGCTGTACGAGCATGTGGCGCGGCTGACGCAGGGTCCCTGGAACCTCAATGGCCAGCTTGGTCTGGTGGTGGGTGCCACTTACCCGGCAGAAATTAAGCGTGTGCGCTGCGTTGCACCGACCTTACCCCTGCTGATTCCCGGCGTTGGGGCGCAGGGCGGTGACGCTGTGGCCACGGTCAGGGCCGGTTGGCGCGCTGTGAACGGTGAAACGGTCTCGCCCATCGTCGTTAATTCCTCGCGTGCCATTCTGTACGCCTCCAGCGCCGATGATTTCGCGCAGGCGGCCAGGCGTGAGGCGCTGCGAACCCGCGACATGCTGCAAGCCGCGAAACACTGACCGCAGCGCACGGGGTAAACCCCTATGACAGCGCGCCGATTTGCAACGACATTCATGTGTGCTGAGCTTTTGACACGCGACTAAGGAAGGATGTGCCATGACTGAACCGAAGCTGATTCTTGACTACGTTTACGACCACGAGGCGAACTACGCCAATCAGGTCTTCCTGACCCAGCCTGTGGGCAAGGGCCAGGTGAAGGATTACACCTGGGCACAGACACTGGATCAATCACGGCGCATGGCTGCCCATCTGCGCAGCCTTGGTTTCGAGCCGGGTTCCCGCATCGCACTGCTGTCAAAAAACTGCGCGCACTTCTTCATGACAGAACTCGCGATCTGGATGGCCGGCTACACCACGGTGTCCATCTTCCCGACCGAGACCGCCGAGACCGTGCGCTACGTGCTGGAGCACAGCGAGGCCAAGCTGTTGTTCGTCGGCAAGCTCGATACCTGGCCACAGCAGATCAGTGGCGTGCCGCAAGGCGTTTCCTGCATTGCCTTGCCGCTATCACCGCAGACGGACTTCGAAACCTGGGACGCGATTGTTGCGCGTACGCGGCCTCTGGGTGGGCGGCCGCAGCGCCACACCCACGACATGGCTATGCTGATCTACACCTCGGGCTCGACCGGGCGCCCCAAGGGCGCGATGATCAGCTTTGGCGCCATCACCCGCGCCGGCGAGGGCTTTTCCAGCTACACCCGTGAGCGACTGGGGAGTGAGACTGAAATCCGGATCCTGTCCTACCTGCCGCTGGCGCACAGCTACGAGCGTTCCTGCGTCGAGGCCTCCTGCCTGGTCGCCGGCGAAGCCCATGTCTACTTCGCCGAGACGCTGGACACTTTTCTGCAGGACTTGCAGCGCGCGCGGCCGACGATCTTCATCTCGGTACCCCGGCTCTGGCTCAAGTTCCAGCAAGGTGTTTTCGCCAAGATGCCGCCAAAGAAGCTCGACCGCTTGCTGAGCATCCCGATACTGGGTCGCATCGTCGGCAGGAAAGTGCTCAAGGGGCTGGGGCTGGATCAGGTGCGCAATGCAGCCAGCGGGTCGGCGCCGATCCCGGCGGACCTGATCGCCTGGTACCGGCGCCTGGGTCTGAAGCTGTACGAAGGCTACGGCATGACCGAGGACAACTCCTTCTCGCACGGCTCCAACGAGCAGTTCAACGAACCCGGTTATGTTGGCGTTGCGATGCCCGGTGTGCAGGTGCGCATCAGTGCGCAAGGCGAAATCCTGATCAAGTCGCCCAGTCAGTTTGACGGCTATTACAAGCAACCCGAGCTCACCGCAGAGTCGTTCACCGAGGATGGATTCTTCCACACGGGCGACCTGGGGGAACTGCGCGCTGACGGCCTGCTCAAGATCACGGGTCGCGCCAAGGAGTTGTTCAAGACCGCCAAGGGCAAGTATGTGGCGCCGGCTCCAATCGAGAATCTGCTCAATGCACACCCGCTGATCGAGCTCTCGCTGGTCTCGGGCGTTGGTCAGTCGGCCGCTTACGGCATGGTGGTGCTGGCTGAAACGATTCGGCCGCAGTTGGGCAACCCGCAGGTCCGCTCGGATGTCGAGAGCCAGTTGACGCAGTTGCTCAAGGACGTGAACCGGCAACTCTCTGAATACGAACACCTGCGCATGCTGGTGGTGGTGTCAGACCCTTGGTCGATCGAAGCCGGAACACTCACGCCGACCATGAAGGTCAGGCGCAGTCGCATCGAGGCCGCGGTTGCGCATCATGTGGAAGGCTGGTACGCCGGCAGCAATGTGATCCACTGGAACTGAAAGAAAGCACGAGCCCATGTCCATAACACCACCGTCACGCCACGGCGGCGACCGCGTTGCCGAGGCCTTGCAGGCGCACGGCGCGCGATCCATCTTCACGCTCTGCGGCGGCCATATTTCGCCGATCCTGAGCGCCTCCAAGGCGCGCGGCATCCGCATCGTCGATGTGCGCGACGAGGCCACCGCCGTCTTTGCAGCAGACGCCAGTGCGCGTCTGCTCGGCTTGCCGGGGGTCGCAGCGGTGACGGCCGGGCCTGGCATCAGCAACACCATCACGGCCCTGAAGAATGCGCAACTGGCGCAGTCGCCGGTGATCCTGATTGGAGGCGCTGCGCCCACCGCACTGCAAGGGCGTGGCGCCCTGCAGGACATTGACCAACGGCCGCTGGTGGAGCCGCATGTCAAGCTGTTCCGCAAGATTCTGTGTGTGCGCGACCTCGGTCCGGCGGTGGACGAAGCCTTTGCCGTGGCGCAGAGTGGTGTGCCGGGTCCCGTGTTCATCGAATGCCCGGTCGATCTGCTGTACGACGAAGTCTCGATTCGCCAGTGGTATGCCGACGCTGCCGGGAAGGGCACGTCAGTGCCCGACCGTTTGCTGCGCTTTTATCTGAACCGCCATGTGAAGAAAATGTTTGATGGCAGCCAGGAGCATGCGGCGCCTCAGGTACGCACTGTGGCGGCGCCACGCGCCTCGGATGCGAGCCTGCAGGCAGCCCTCGCCGCACTGGCCAAGGCAGAGCGCCCTTTGATGGTGATCGGCAGCCAGACGCTGGTACTGTCACAGGAGGCGCAGCGTGTGGCGGAAGCAGTAACGCGGCTTGGTATTCCGGTTTATCTCTCAGGCATGGCGCGCGGCCTGCTCGGGCGTGATCATCCCCTGCAAATGCGCCATCAACGGCGCAATGCGCTGCGTGAATCGGATTGTGTGCTGCTCTCCGGTGTCCCGTGCGACTTCCGGCTGGACTACGGCAAGCATGTGCGGCGCAATGCGACCCTGATTGCGGCGAACCGCAGCGCGAAAGACGCGCGCCTGAACCGCAAACCCGACATTGCCGCCATCGGCGACGCCGGCCTGTTTCTGCAGGTGCTGGCGCAGGCGCAACCGGCCGCGGTCAACACGTCCCGCCTGGACGGTTGGGTCGCACAACTGCGTGGGCGTGACGCCGAGCGCGAAGTCGAGATCGAAGCCCAGGCGCAAGCGCCGGGCGAGTTTGTGAACCCGATCGCGCTGTTTCGCATGCTCGAAAAAGAGGCCGGCGAGAACGCGGTGCTGGTGGCAGATGGCGGCGATTTTGTGGCGACCGCGTCCTACGTCATGCACCCGCGCGCGCCACTGACCTGGCTGGACCCCGGCGCCTTCGGGACGCTCGGCGTGGGCTCCGGCTTTGCGTTGGGCGCTGCGCTGGCCAAACCGGGCAGCGAAGTCTGGATCATCTTTGGTGACGGCGCCTGCGGCTACGGGCTGGTCGAGTTCGACAGCTTTGTGCGCCACGGCATTCCGGTCATCGCGCTGGTCGGCAACGACGCCGGCTGGACCCAGATCGCGCGCGAGCAGGTCAAGATGCTGAA
>JBAXFI010000162.1:0-5542 GCA_037139995.1 Comamonadaceae bacterium
GCATCCGCATGGCCATCGGTGCCAAGCCGATGCACGTGCTGGTGCAGTTTCTGAGTGAGGCGGTGGTGATGTGCATCCTGGGCGGCATGATTGGTGTCGCGCTGGCAGCGCTCGGCGCCTGGGGCGTCAACAGCACCGGCAAGTTCGAGATGGCGCTGGGCGCCAGCCACGTGCTGACTGCCGTCTTGTTCTCCACCGGCGTTGGCCTGTTCTTCGGCTTCTACCCAGCACGACGTGCGTCGCGTTTGTTGCCGATCGAGTGTCTGCGGCAGGATTAGCTGCTACTTTCCCCCACTCACTCACCCCCGCCTCTCTCCCGCCCCGCCGGGCGGAAGAGAGGAGCCAACAGCCCTATTTGGCCGCGTGCGAAAGCATCGCAGTGCATCTCGTTTGACTGCGCGAGGACTCGGGGTTTTGCCAAACTGGTGTCTGGCCGCAATAACTTTCATGCCGCTGAATGGCTGTCATTGCGGGCTTGACCCGCAATCCAGTGGTGGCGTGGCACTGGATCCCGGATGTTGAAACCCCGGACCTGATCCGGGGCCGGGGGACATTCGCGGAGTCATCCGTTGCCGCGCGCTTGGCCACCGCTGATTCGGATGTTGGCCACAATGCGGTCCACCTGCGGCAACGCATGAGCAAAGAACTGCTTGAAGCCGGAGCACAGGTAATTCAGCCCCGCCTCACCATCGTTGGTGCTCAGGATGCGGTTCTTCGGGCACTCGCCCCAGCAATCGCTCAGGTAGGCGCACTCGCGGCATTGCCGGGGCAGGGCTTCGTTCTTGGCGTAGCCGAACTTGACCTGCTCGCGCTTCAAGGCGGTATCGCCGAGCTGACCGTTGCGAATGTTGCCAATGCGGTGCTCGGGATACACGTAATGGTCACACGAATAAACGCTGCCGTCGTGCTCGATCGCCAGTGCCTTGCCGCAGACTTCGCTGTAAACACACATCTGCGAGGGCAGGCCCATGTGCTGCGCCACCAGGGTTTCAAAATGATTGACATAGACCTTGCCGATGTCGCGCTTGCTCCACTCGTCAAACACCTTGCTCAGAAAATAGCCCCAGTCCTCGGGATCCACTGACCAGTCGGTGACGATGGAGTCGGGCTGCCCCGGGCGTGCCCTGGCCTCACCCTGCATTGGCAGGGTCGCGCTGTCCCAACTCTGGGGCGCCGTCGTCTCAAACGTGCGGTGCTCCACAATCGGTATGAACTGCATGTAGACGGAACCGACCTCACGCCGCAGAAAACGGTACACATCGAGCGGCCTTCTGGCGTTATGGCGGTGCACGCAGGTCAGGGTGTTGAAAGGGATGCCATGGGCTTTGAGCAGGCGCACGGCGTTCATCACCTTGTCAAAGGTGGGTTCCCCCCCTTTGGTGTAGCGGCACTGGTCGTGAATATCGCGCGGACCGTCAATCGACAGGCCGACCAGAAAGCGGTTTTCCTTCAGAAAGACGCACCATTCGTCGTCGAGCAGCGTGCCGTTGGTTTGCAGATCGTTCTGCACGGTCTGACCGGGCCTGGCGTACTTCTTCTCCAGTTCGATGACACGCCGGAAGAAGTCGACGCCCAGCAGCGTCGGCTCGCCGCCCTGCCATGAGAACACCACTTCGGGACCGGTGACGCCTTCGATGTACTGGCGGATGAACAGGTCCAGCGTTTCATCGAGCATGCGGCCGCTACGCGAGCCGTCAGGCAGCGTCGCCTTGGCCAGGTAATAGCAGTAGGAACAGTCCAGATTGCAGGCCGGCCCAATCGGTTTGGCCATCACATGAAAGCGTCGTCCGCCCTGCTTGGCAAAGTGCAGCGGCGCGTCGTACTTGTCCAGCGGCCGCACCGTGCCGTCCGGATCCATTACGCTGCGTTGGACGTCTTGCGGCGTGCTCTGGTTTGGCGCGGGATTCATGCGCCTGAGTTTAGGCCAGGGCCGGAGTCCCGGCGAGCGGTGTGGCCTTGATGAAAGCGTCGATCGCCTGCGCGACTTCTTCGCCCTTGTCTTCCTGCAAGAAGTGACCCGCACCCCGTGTCACCGCGTGTGGCTGACCCTGGGCACCAGGCACCAGCTTTTGCCACATCTTGTGACCGCCGCGTGTGACCGGATCGCGGTTGCTGAACAGCGTGAGAAATGGTTTCTGGGTTTGCTTGAAGAAGTCCCAGGCACGCTCGTTGTTGTGGCGCTCCGGGTCATCGGGAGTGGTCGGTACGAAGGTGGGAAAGAGTCGCGCTGCCACCTTGTACTTGCGGGATGGAAAGGGAGCGTCATAGGCCGCAATCTCCTGCGGTGTCAAGCCCAGGGCGCAACCGCTCTTGACGATGCGCCCAATCGGAAACCAGGGGCTGTAGACGGCAAAGGCGCGCCAGATCCTGAAGGCCTTGGGCGTCTCGCTGGTGCCCGTGGGCAAACCGCCATTGGCCAGCACGATACGTGCAAAGCGATCCGGCAGTTCCGCCGCCATGCGCAGCCCGATCAGCGAACCCCAGTCCTGGCAGAACAGCGTCGCCCCCTGGAGATCCACGCGCTCCATCCAGGCTTTCATCCACTGCACATGGTTCAGATAGGAATAGTCGGCCTTGCGTGCAGGCTTGTCGGAGCGCCCAAAGCCCACCAGATCGGGCGCCACAACACGGTAACCGGCTTGCAGCAGCACCGGAATCATCTTGCGGTACAGATAGGACCAGCTCGGCTCGCCGTGCATCAGCAGCACCACCGGTGCGGTGCGCGGTCCTTCGTCGATGTAGGCGATGCGCAGACCACCGACTTCGGTGTAGTGCGGGACGTAGGGAAAGTCGCTCAGATTGGCGAAGCGCGACTCCGGCGTGCGCAGGATCTCGTGAATGACAGGGAGTTGTTGCATGCTGCACCTCTCTAAGAACTAGAACCTTCGGCTTGCACTGACTTCATGTGAGCCTGTCGGCATGCTGATGAAGTCGCCATCAGACCCCACGCGCACCGGACCGCTGAAGATGCTCGCAGTCTCACCCAGGAACGCTTTTTCCAGCCCGCCCAGGGGCAGGGGCGGCGCAATGTGGTTCAGCAGCAGGTAGCGCACGCCGGCATCGCGCGCAACTTGCGCTGCCTGCTCTGGTGTGCTGTGGTAATCGATGATGTCGAGCATCAACTGGCGCAGTTTGGCTCGACCGGCCTGACCTGCGCTGTCCTGCAGGAGCGCCATCAGGGGTGTGGACATGGCTTCGTGCACCAACAGATCGGCGCCAGTGGCCTCGCGCTGCACCGCCGCCGATTTTTTGGTGTCGCCACTGAGCACCACGCTACGGCCCTTGTACACAATGCGATAGCCAACCGCCGGATGAACCGGGGCGTGATCAACCGCGAAAGCAGTGATCTCGAGATCGGCATCCTTCAACAGCAAGGCGCGGCCCTGGGCGTCCAGCGTAAAGGGCAGAGCCTTGCCGCCAAAGCCGGCTTCCGGCAAAGTGGCTTCGCCGTGGTGCGCCACCCGGTAATGCCGATCCTGCGCATAGGCTTGCATGAAGCCGGCGAGCACCGCCTCGACCCCGGCAGGCCCATGGACCGGCACTGGCGCGGCGTTCGAAGTGGAGACCCAACGCTGCAACATCAGTTCGCCCAGACCGTCGATGTGGTCGGAGTGAAAGTGCGTCAGAAATATGGCCTCGATGCGGCCATGGATGAAACCCATCTTGCCGATGTTGCGCGAACTGGCGTTGCCGGCATCGAAGACAAACATCCGCTTGCCTGCCACGACCAGGGTGCAGGGGCCACCGCGTTTTTCATCCGGCATCGGTGAACCAGCACCACACAGACCGACGTGCAGCCCGTCCGGTAGCTCGCTCACTACGTCAGCCGCCAGATGGCTCAGCGCCACTCTCTTTGCCACCGCCACGCTCAGCGGCGCGCGCAAGGCATAAAGCGCCACGGCGATCAGGACCAGCAGGAGAAATATCCAGAGCAGGCGACTTCGTTTTTTCATTTTGATTCCTTGTTATTGCACAAAAGCACCACCTCTGTGCCAGTGACTGTTGACCGGGTGCGTGCCCGTTGGCACTGCAATGACGTGCGCCACAGGTCCGGCACTGCGCCGCAGCAGGCCCACAGCCAGATCGCCAAGCGCAGGGTTGCTGGCGTGCAGCCAATCGTCCACGCGGCTACGCGCCGCGCTGTCCAGAGCCTGGTAACGCTTGCGCAACCGCTGCAGACACCAGACCCGGTAGCGATTGACGGGTGTGTTGAACACCACGCCCTTGCAAGGCCAGGACACCCTGTGCTTGTGCGCTTCCAGCGCGCGCTCGTTGGCATCGAGGTAAGGCAGATAGTCCTCACACACCAGACAAATCATCCGGTCCAGACCCTGTGGCAAAGTCGAAGGCAGGCTCTGCCGCTCGAACTGTTCCGGCCTGATTTCCCACATTCGATTCACCCACTGCCGCACCGCAGGTGAGCGCTGCTGCATGATGCGCGCGGGCGTCGGATCGCTGGCAAAGTGGCGGAACATGGATCCAAACATTCCGAAGTCGGCCTGCGTTGGCCGCGCGCCCAGCAAATAGGGCCGCGTTGACAAACAGCTTTGCATCGCGTCCAGCACGTCGAGGTAGACCTGTTCGACGGCCGCTGCAGTTTGCCGGTTCACACCATCGTTCCTGACAAAAAGCCGACGCTGGCGCGAGCCAATCAACCAGCGCCTCAGCAACAGGGGCAGAGGCACATCGCGCATCATGCTGCGGGCCAGCTTCTCGCTGAGCAGGCGCGCATCGCTCGCAAAAGACCAGCGGTAGTGCATGGCCGGGCGCCACAGCCACTCATCGCCAAAATCTTCGAGCAAGTGCGCGATGAAGCACAGCGCCAGATCCTCGGGGTAGATGGCAGGGCCTGCGGCCTGCGTTTCGAAATGCTCGATGATGCGCGTGCTGTCGGTCAGCCACTCGCCGTCCGGGAATTCCAGTTGGGGCATCTGGGCCACGCCCGTGATCCGGGCGCAGCGCCGGAAACTGCGCGTATCCATCGGCACCAGTTCGTAGGGCAGACCCTTGGCACGCAGGTAGGCTTCCAGCTTGCCGGTGAAATAGGACAGATCGAGGCCGTGCACGCGCAGCATGCTCACTCCACAAAGACCCGCGTCAGCCGGTCCATGGAGGACCAGTAAAAGTCGCGCCCCCAGCCAACGGATGGAAACACCACGCCCTGATTGAGGCCGCCGCAGCGCACGCGTGCTAGCTCGGCGCCGGATTCGATCGCCAGCACTACGACCTCTTCACCGGCACGGCGGTAGTCGTTGATCACCAGCTCACCGCTCTGAGGGTAAAGAATCATGTGGCTGGCGCAGCCAAAAGCGCTCTTGTGCCACAGCGGCGTCAGGGCTCTTGCCAAAGCGTCAAACCGCCAGGCCTGCAAATGGCGGTTCGCCGAGTCGTAGCCGATCACGATTTGCCGCTGCAGATCGATCAGCGGCGGGTTGGTGATGCTGCCGCCAGCCAGGCCGCAGACCGGCAGGATTTGATGGTCGTTGGCGTCCAGCAGGGAGACCCGGATCAGCCGGTTCGGCGTTGGATTAACGCCATTGCC
>JBAXFI010000163.1:0-5521 GCA_037139995.1 Comamonadaceae bacterium
TGACGCTGCTGCAGATGGTGAATCCGGACATTCCGCACAACGAAGGCATGGTGCAGCCGATCGAGATCATCATCCCCGAAGGCACCATCCTCAACGCCGCCTATCCCAAGGCCACCACCTTTGGCAATCACCTGTGTCCACCCAACGCAGACGCGATCCAGCGCGCGCTGGCACCGGTCATGCCGGAGCGTGTGACCGCCGGCTGGAACAACCTGCTGGCCTCGCTGACCACCGGCATCGACCCGCGCAGCAACGAGAAGTACGTGGACATCGGCTTCATGGGCTTGAAGGGTGGCTCCGGCGCCATGAAGGGCACGGACGGCTACGACCACATAGGCATGATTGACGCCTCCGGTGGTGTGCTGGACCAGGATTACGAGATGTTCGAGCAGCAAACGCCGCATACCCTGATCAAGCACGAGTTGCTGGTCGATTCTGCCGGTGCGGGCCAATGGCGCGGCGGCCTGGGTGTGGAGACTGTCTTTCGCATCGGTTCACCCGACACGCAACTGGTGACCTTTGGCGACGGCGACTTCGAGCCGGCTTTTGGTCTGTTTGGCGGCAAGGATGCAGGCCTCAATTTCATCCGACTGACTTACCCCGACGGCAGCACGGTGGTACCCAGGAACAAGGACCTGATTACCGGTGTCCCGCTGGGCACGCTTTACCATCAGGTGGCCAGCGGCGGTGGCGGCTACGGCGACCCGCTGTTGCGTGACCGTGCACTGCTGGCGCAGGAAGTGCGCGATGGGGTGATCACACCGGAGGCGGCGGCGCGCGATTATGGACTTTGATCTCAGCGCCGAGCAGCGCGCGGTGCGCGACAATTTTGCGCGCTTTTGCGACGAGCGCATCGCACCGCAAGCGGCCGCGCTGGACGAGGCCAGGGCTTTTCCGCGCGCTTTGTTTCAGGAATTGGCCGACCTCGGCTTTTTCGGCATGCGCTACCCTGAAGAGGTAGGTGGCAGCGGCATGGCGCTGACCGAGTTCTGCCTGGCGTTGCAGGAAGTGGCGCGCGGTTCCATGTCGCTGGCTGGCGCCGTGGCGATGCAGTCGCTGATGGGCACCAAGTTCCTGCACATGCTGGGCAACGCGGATATCCTGGACCGTCTTTTCAAGCCGGCGCTGCGTGGCGAGAAGATTGGTGCGATCTGCATGACCGAGCCGAATGCTGGCTCGGACCTGGGGTCGATTGCCACGAGCGCCCGCAAGGTCGATGGCGGCTACGTGATCAACGGCCAGAAGACCTGGATCACGTCCGCCCCCATGGCCGACTTCTTCACCGTCTTTGCCAAGGCGGGTGAGGAAAAGAAGCTCACCATTTTCCTGGTCGAAAAAGGCTTCAAAGGGCTGACGGTAGGCCGCGAGATTCACAAAATGGGTGTCTGGGCCTTGCCGACCTCCGAGGTCGCGTTCGATGAATGCTTTGTGCCCGACAGCCACCGTTTGAGCAGGGAAGAGGGCGATGGCGAAGGCCATTTGCGCAAGACCTTGGGCGAGATTCGCATCATCACCGGCGCCATGGCGCTGGGCTGCGGGCAGGCGGCGCTGGCCGAGGCGGTGCGTTACGCTGGCGAGCGCAGTCAGTTCGGCAAGCCGATCAACCGTTTTCAGGCGATCGGTCACAAACTGGCCGAGATGGCAACCGAACTCGAAGCCGCTGACCATCTGGTCTATTACGCGGCCTGGCGGCGCGATGCCGGCAAGCCCTATCACAAGGAGGCCGCGATGGCCAAACTGTTCGCCAGCGAGGCTGCCGCCACCGTATGCGACAAGGCGGCGCGCGTGCTGGCTTCCTACGGCTACGCCATGGAGTACCCGGTACAGCGCTATTTGCGCGACGTACGCTTTACCCTGATTGGTGGCGGCACCAGTGAGATTTTAAAAATGATCATCGCCAAGGAGGTGTCTGTATGACCGCATCGCAACGTCCCATCAAGGTCGTGCTCGGCAAACCCGGGCTGGACGGCCACGACCAGGGCGCCAAGGTGGTGGTGCGCGCAATGATGGACGCCGGCTTCGAGGTGATCTACACCGGCCTGCGCCAAACGCCGCAGCAGATTGCGCGCATCGCACTGGAAGAAGATGTCGACGTCATTGCCCTGTCTTCCATGGCTGGCTCGCACCTGCCGTTCTGCCGCAGACTCAAGCCCCTGCTGGAGGCGGATGGCCTGGACGACAAACTCTGGGTGATCGGCGGCAATCTGCCGGCGCAGGATCACCAGGCGCTGCGGGAGTTGGGCTTCAAGGGTATCTTCCCGTCCGGCTCCAAACTCGACGACATCTGCGACTACATCAAGAAAGAAGTGAAATGAATCTCCCGCAGAAACCGGCCATGAAGAAGGTGATCAACGAGTCGGGCATCGAGGTCAAGCCCCTCTACACAGCGCAGGACGTCGAAGCCAGTGGCGGCATGGAGATGGTCGGCGAGCCCGGTCAGTTTCCTTTCACCCGGGGCATCCACCGCGAGATGTACCGCAAGCAGCCCTGGACCATGCGTCAGTACGCCGGCTTCGGCAATCCGGCTGAAACCAACAAGCGCTTCAAGTACCTGATCGCCAATGGCCAGACCGGCCTCAACGTGGCCTTTGATCTGCCGACCCAGATCGGACTTGATTCCGACGATCCGCTGGCCGAGGGTGAGATCGGACGCGTCGGCATGTCGATCGACACCCTGCGCGACTTCGAAATCGCGTTCGACGGGATCGACCTCAAAAAGATCACCGTCTCGCTCACCATCAATGGTGCGGCGGCGATCCTGATCGCGATGTACCTGGCGATGGCCGAAAAACGCGGCTATGACATCAAGGAATTGCGCGGCACAGCGCAGAACGACATCCTGAAAGAATTCATTGGCCGCGGCACCTGGATTTTTCCGGTCGAGCCGTCGATCCGTCTGGTCGGCGACACCATCGAATACTGCGCCACGCACGCACCGAAATACACGCCGGTGTCGGTCTGCGGCTACCACATCCGCGAGTCCGGCGCGACGCCGGCGCAGGAAATTGCCTACGCCTTCTGCATTGCCAAGGCCTACGCCGACGACGCCATCAAGCGCGGCTTGTCGGTGGACGAGTTCGCCGGGCGGCTTTCCTACAACTTCAATATCTTCGGCAACATCTTCGAGCAGGTGTGCAAGTTCCGCGCCGGGCGCGGACTGTGGGCCAAGATCATGAAGGAACAATACGGTGCGGAGAAGCCCGGCTCGATGTGGCTGCGCATGATCGCCGCTGGCGGCGGTGGCGGCCTCACCTTCGAGCAGCCCGAGGTCAACATCGTGCGCGGCGCCTACTACGCGCTGATCTCGGCGCTCTCGGGCACACAGACCATGGCGCTGTGTTCCTACGACGAGGCTTACACCATACCGACGGAGTATTCCGCCCGCATCTCGCTGCGCACCATGCAGTTGCTGGTCGAGGAGATGGGTCTGACCGAAACCGTGGATCCGCTGGCGGGTTCGTTCTACGTCGAGACCATGACCAACGAAATGCGCAAGAAGATGGAGGAGATCATGGCCGAGGTCGATGCCCAGGGCGGCATCGTCAAGATGGTCTCCGAAGGCAGCATCCAGTCCAAGGTCTCGGCCCAGGCCTATGGCATGCTGCGCAAGATCGAGTCGGGCGAATTCCCCAAGGTCGGCGTCAACTGCTACCGCAACGAGCAGGAAGATGATCATCCGGTCGAGTTTCACGCTTACAACGAGCGGGACGCGCAGGTGCAGATCGACGCCCTCAATCGCATCCGGGCCGAGCGAGACAACACGGCTGTCGATGCGGCGCTGAGCCGGCTGCGCGCTGATGCCGCCGCTTGCCGAAATGTGATGCCGGCGCTGGTCGAAGCGGTCAAGGCTTACGCCAGCGTCGGTGAGATGACGAAGGAACTTGTCAATGTGTTCGGTCGCTATCAGGAACCGATCCGCTTTTGAAGGCTTGGACAGATAATGAAAGAATTGCAACACTACTTGAGAATCGAGAGCGGACCATGCAGGAGATAAAAACCTACCTGGCGCCGCGCGGCCTGGACGAGGCATTGCAGGCGATGGCCGACGGCGATACCACGGTATTCTGCGGCGGTACCGATCTGGCGCCGCAGACCGAATCCGGCGCGCGCCAATACACAGCGAAACTACTGAACATTCGTCGCATCGAAGGGCTGGGCGGGATCGCGGCCCAGGGTGCCCAGGTTCGCATTGGTGCCATCACGACCATCAGCGAAATCCGCCGTAACCCAGCGCTCGCGGAAATCGCACCGGTGCTGGTCGAGGCGGCGGAGCATTTTGCCAGCGACCAGATTCGCAATGCGGCTTCGGTCGGCGGCAACCTCTGCAACGCTTCGCCGGCCGGCGACATGAGCCTGCCCCTGTTGGTGCTTGGTGCATCGGTCGAACTGGCCTGCTGGCGGGGCGGTGCCGTGCAGACGCGGTGCGTGCCGCTGGATCAGTTCTTCCTCAGTCCCGGCAAGACCGTCAAGCTGCCGCAGGAGTTGCTGACCGCGGTGCTGTTCGACCGGCCTGCGGCCGACTTTGTCGGCCGGTTTCGCAAGTCAGGCCCGCGCCCCGCGCTTGAAATCTCCACCGTATCGGTGGCCATCGGCGCTCGCGTCGCCGACGGCAGGGTCAGCGAGGTGCGAGTGGCCATGGGCTCGGTTGCGCCGACTCCCCTGCGGGCACGCCATGTCGAGGCTGCGCTCGAGGGCAAGCCGCTCGACGCCCCGACCATCGCTGCGGCTGTCGCCGCGACGCTGGACGATGCCAAACCCATTGATGACGTGCGTGCCAGTGCCTGGTATCGCGGTCATCTCGTTCGTGTGTTCGTTGAAGAGGTGCTCAATGATGTCCGTGGAAACTGAAATCCGCTTCAAGCTCAATGGCCGGGAGGTTGGCCTGAAGGTGCCGGTCACCATGAAGACCCTGACCATGCTGCGCGACAAGCTCGGCATGACCGGAACCAAGTATGCCTGCGGCGAGGGCGAATGTGGTGCCTGCACGGTCAAGGTTGACGGCCAGACGGTCAACAGTTGCCTGATGTATGCGGTTGATTGTGATGGACGTGAGCTGGTGACCATCGAGGGACTCCATACGCCGCAGGGCCTGCACCCGATGCAGCAGGCCTTCGTCGATCATGGTGCCATTCAGTGCGGCTTTTGCATGCCGGGCATGATCATGCAAGCCGACTACCTGGTCGAAAACAATCCGAAGCTGACGCGGGAAGAAGCGCAACGGGGCCTTGAGGGGAACCTTTGCCGTTGCACCGGCTACACCAAGGTGCTGGACGCGGTAGAAGCCGTGGTCGAGACCAAACAAAGTTGCGGTCGCGCTTAGGCGCGCGCCGTCCCTAACTTTCATGGCAATTCAGCCACCCCGAAAAATGAAAGAAGTCTGTCATTGCAGACTTGATCCGCAATCCATGCAGTCCGAATTCATGGATACCGGGTCAAGCCCGGTATGACAAAACCGGTCTTTCACGTTAAAGAGAGCCAAGTCATGGAACAGAACGCCAGCATTTCATCACCCATCAGCAAG
>JBAXFI010000164.1:0-5422 GCA_037139995.1 Comamonadaceae bacterium
AAGGCTGCTTTGATCCGCAAAACAAGCTTTGGTGGGATCGGGCGAGCAACCGGGCTGTTGTGACGCACACCGAGGGCTGCGACCCGTTTCTGCTGGGCGAGTTTGCGCTGCCTGACGGCACGCTGGTCAAGCCGGCATTTCAGCTTTTGAAAGAGCGGGTGGACGAATACACGCCCGAATGGGCCGCGGGCATTACCGGCATCCCGGCCGAGGCGATTCGTCGCCTGGCACATGAGATGGGCGTCACCGCACGCGACCAGAAAATTGAGTTGCCTATCCCCTGGACCGACAGTTGGGGCAAGGAGCACGACAGCGTGACCGGAAATCCGGTCGCCTTCCACGCTATGCGAGGTCTGGCCGCCCATTCCAACGGCTTTCACACGACCCGCTCGCTGGCTATTCTGATGACCTTGCTCGGAACCATCGACCGACCTGGCGGTTTTCGCCACAAGGCTCCATTCCCGCGCCCAATTCCACCGTGCGCCAAGACGCCTAACACGCCACTGGCGATACGACCCAACTCGCCGCTCGACGGCATGGGCCTGGGTTGGCCGGCCGAGCCCGATGACCTGTTTGTCGATGACGACGGTAAACCAGTCCGCATCGACAAGGCGTTCTCCTGGGAATACCCGCTCTCGGTGCACGGAATGATGCACAACGTCATCACCAACGCCTGGCGCGGTGACCCGTACCCGATCGACACGCTGATGCTGTTTATGTCGAACATGGCATGGAATTCGACCATGAACACGACGCAGGTGCGTCAAATGCTCAACGACAAGCGTGAGGATGGCGAGTACAAAATCCCGTTCCTGGTTGTCTGTGACGCTTTTCAGTCAGAGACTGTCGCGTTCGCAGATCTGGTGCTGCCAGATACCAGCTACCTCGAACGTCACGATGTGATGTCGATGTTGGATCGGCCGATTTCCGAGTTTGATGCGCTGATTGATGCGGTACGCATTCCGGTGCTGCCACCCAGCGGTCAATGCAAGCCGTTTCAGGAAGTGCTGATAGAACTCGCCGGTCGTCTCCAATTTCCGGCCTTTGTGCGCCCCGACGGCGAACGCAAGTTCCGTGACTACCCCGATTTCATCGTCAACTATGAGACCGAACCTGGCTCCGGCATCGGCTTTCTGTCGGGCTGGCGTGGCAAGGGTGGCGAGAAATTCATGCGCGGCGAACCCAATCCGCGCCAGTGGGAAATGTATGCGCAGAACAACTGCGTGCACCAGCACAAGCTGCCTCCTTCTTACCAGTACATGCGCAACTGGAACAAGGGCTACCTTGAGTGGTCACAGCGCAACCGTATCCAGCGCTACGCCGAACCAATCCTGATTCATGTGTACTCCGAGGTGCTGCAAAAATTTCGTCTGGCGGCGCAGGGTCGGGGCATGTCGCGCAAACCGCCAGCGCATCTCAAGAAGCGCATCGAGACCTACTTTGACCCCTTGCCGTTCTACTATGAGCCGATCGAAGCACAGCGATCCGATCTGGTGAAATATCCGCTCAACGCGGTGACCCAGCGGCCGATGGCAATGTACCACTCGTGGGATTCGCAAAACGCCTGGCTGCGCCAGATTCATACGCACAACCATCTGTTTGTCAATCCGCGTGTCGCCCGTTCGGCCGGCGTTGAAGACGGCGGCTGGATGTGGGTCGAGTCGGAGTGGGGCAAGGTGCGCTGCATGGCCAGCTATTCCGAAGCCGTGGAGCCGGGCACCGTCTGGACCTGGAACGCCATTGGCAAGGCCGCCGGCGCCTGGCAGCTTGCGAGCGATGCCAACGAGTCGCAGCGCGGTTTCCTGCTGAACCACCTGATCAGTGAAGAACTGGCCGGCAAGTCGGGTGAAGGTGTTCTGTCCAATTCCGATCCGGTCACGGGTCAGGCAGCCTGGTACGACGTGCGGGTTCGCATCTATCCAGCTGATCCCGCTGAGCCCAAGACCAGTTGGCCGCAATTCAAGGCTGTCCCGGCCGTGCCCGGTAGCCGCCAGAGCAAGCACCGCCTTCAAGCCTTTTTTGCCGGTCGCGGGGACTGGAAATGACCCAACTGGCGCTGGTCATCGATCTCAACGTCTGCGTTGGTTGCCACGCCTGCGTTACCAGTTGCAAGCAATGGAACACGTCCGGCGCAGCCGGGCCGCTGGCAGACTTCAACCCCTACGATGCCGATCCAGGCGGCACGTTTTTCAATCGTGTGCAGACCTTCGAAGTTGGTGAGTACCCCAACACGCAGACGGTTCACTTTCCAAAATCCTGTCTCCACTGCGAAGACCCACCGTGCGTCCCGGTTTGTCCGACCGGTGCCAGCTACAAGCGCGCAGATGACGGTGTGGTGCTGGTCGACTTCAACAAATGCATTGGTTGCAAATACTGTACCTGGGCTTGCCCTTACGGCGCACGTGAACTCGATGACGAGCGCAAGGTCATGACCAAGTGCACGCTGTGTGTCGACCGGATCCACAATGCCGCCCTGCCTGAGCGCGAACGCCAGCCGGCTTGCGTGCTGGCTTGCCCGACCAGTGCGCGTTTGTTCGGTGACATCCACGATTCGGAATCAGCCGTTTCGCTCGCCATTCGTGAGCGGGCGGGCTACGCGCTGATGCCGGAGTGGGGCACCCATCCCTCGAACCACTACCTGCCGCGCCGCAAGGCAGCCATGCGCATGCATCGGGACGAACTGGTCCGAATCGACAACCCCCTCAAGATCGACGGTCTGCTGCCCAAGCCAGCCAAGACTGAACCGTCGCTCGACGATATGGCGGCCTGGTAACAAAGCCATCATGAAACCAGCCTTCTCCGTCATCTTTCTGACCACGCTGATAGGCGCTGCCCAGGGCTTGTTTCTGGCGTTGTTCACAGCACAGTCCTATGCGCTGTTCAATCTGCTGCCGCAGCAGGACAGCCAGTCGTTCTACGCTATTGGCACGCTGCTGGTGCTGGCACTTGGCGTTCTCGGATTGATCAGCTCCTTCTTTCACCTTGGCAGGCCCGAGCGCGCCTGGCGCTCGGCCGCCATGTGGCGTACCTCGTGGCTGTCGCGCGAAATCATCATGCTGCCTAGCTTCATGGGTGTGGTGCTGCTCTACGGCATTGTCCACTTCATCGGCTGGAAGCCGACCGTGGCCACACTACCCGATGGCGTTGTGATCGATGTCACGGTGCTGCTGGGTATCCTGGGGACGCTCCTTGCGTTTGCGCTATTTGTCAGCACGGCGATGATTTACGCCTGCCTGGCGTTCCTGCCTGAATGGCACAGTCCGCTGACGGTGCTGAACTACATTCTGCTCGGCGGTGCCTCTGGCTTCACGCTGGCGGCGGCCTTCGCGGCCAGCAACGCACCTGAACTCACTGGTTTTTTTGCAGGCTGGGCTCTGATCATCACCGTGCTTGCCTTTGCCAGTCGTGCTGCATCGCTGCTTCGCAACAACCGACTGCGGCCGAAGTCGACGCTGCAAACCGCCATCGGCATCAAACATCCTCGAATCATCCAGAAGTCGACCGGATTTTTGGGTGGCTCGTTCAGCAACCGGGAGTTTGTTCACGGCTGCTCAGCTGCCTGCTTGCGCTCAGTCAAATGGATCTTTCTGGCGGCGGTCTTTGTTGCTCCGGTGTTGCTGCTGGCTGCCGGACTTTGGGCCAATAGCAGCAAGCTGCTGCCATTGGCCTTTGCCGTGCAGTACCTTGGACTGCTTGCCGAGCGCTGGTTCTTTTTTGCCCAGGCGAACCATCCGCAGAGTCTCTATTACCAGGCGGTTTGTTGAGTTTTGAAACATCCATACTTTGAGGAAACATTACTATGTCTTTAGTTGAACCCCATGGCGGGCGCGGCCTGCTTGAATTGCTGCTCGAGGGCGATCAACTCGCCGCCGAGCTGGCGCGTGCTGACAGCTTGCCCAAGGTGCGCGTCAGTTCGCGCGAAAAGGGCGACATCATCATGCTCGGTATTGGCGGCTTTACTCCGCTGGAGGGCTTCATGACGCATGCCGACTGGATTGGCATCTGCGATGGCATGAAGATGGCGAGTGGCTTGTTCTGGCCCATCCCGATCACTCTCTCGACCGACCCGGCAACTGCTGCCGGCATCCAGATCGGCGGTGAAATTGCGCTGACCGATCCGGACAACGGCAGCGTCCTGGCGACCATGCGCGTGACCGAGAAATATGCCATCGACAAGGCGCACGAATGTGCCACCGTATTCAAGACCACCGATCCCAAGCATCCTGGCGTCAAGTTGGTGATGGATCAGGGCGATGTCAATCTCGCTGGTCCGCTGAAAGTTCTGTCACAGGGCGACTTTCCGGAGAAATACGGTGCCCTGTTCATGTCGCCCAAGCAGACGCGCGCGCAGTTCGCGGCCATGGGATGGAACAAGGTTGCTGCCTTTCAGACCCGCAACCCGATGCACCGGTCGCACGAGTACCTGGCCAAGATTGCGATCGAGACCTGCGACGGTGTACTGATTCATTCCCTGCTTGGCAACCTCAAGCCAGGTGATATTCCAGCCGAAGTACGGGCCGAGGCGATTGCCACGCTGACAGAGAACTACTTTGTCAAGAAGACCGTGATTCAAGCCGGCTACCCGCTGGATATGCGTTATGCAGGTCCGCGTGAAGCCTTGCTGCACGCGCTGTTCCGGCAGAACTACGGCTGCTCGCACCAGATTGTGGGCCGCGACCACGCCGGCGTTGGCAGCTACTACGGTCCGTTCGACGCGCATCACATTTTCGACACGATTCCCCAGGACGCGCTGCAGACACAGCCACTCAAGATCGACATCTCATTCTGGTGCTACAAATGCGGCGGCATGGCATCCGGACGCACCTGCCCGCACACCGACGCCGACCGGCTTCAGGTGTCAGGCACGCAGTTGCGTAAGTCACTGTCCGAAGGCGCACCGATTGCGCCGGAATTCAGTCGCCCCGAAGTGCTGGCAATCCTGCGCGAGTATTACGCTGGTCTTGACAGTCAATGATTCCCGTAAACCCCAACCCGAAAGAAGGAGAAGTTAAATGCCCACCTATGTGAGAACCGATAAGTGCGATGGATGCAAAGGACAGGACAAGACAGCTTGCATGTACATTTGCCCCCACGATTTGATGGCGCTGGACAAGGATGGTTCGCAAACCGGCCATGCGATGAAGGCATGGAACCAGGAGCCTGAGCAATGCTGGGAGTGCTATTCCTGCGTCAAGATCTGCCCACAAAATGCGATTGAAGTACGGCACTACGCTGACATCGTGCCGCTCGGCGGCTCGGTGCAACCGCTGCGTGGCTCGGACTCCATCATGTGGACCATCAAGTTCCGCAACGGAACCTTGAAGCGCTTCAAGTTTCCGATCCGCACCACCGCAGAAGGGTCGATTGACCCGTTCGGCGGCAAACCGATGCCAAAAATGGCCGACCTCACTGCGCCGGGTGT
>JBAXFI010000165.1:0-5408 GCA_037139995.1 Comamonadaceae bacterium
TACATCAAAAGTAAGTGTCTAAGTTAGCGCTTATGGGACTCGATCCGGGATCCAGCTCCAGTTCCCCGCGCAAGGTAAACGAGCGGGTTTCGGTAATCCTCACGTCAACCAACTGCCCGATCAATTCTGCGCCACCGCAGAAGTTGACTACCCGATTGCACTCGGTGCGGCCCATCAACTCACTGGCATCACGCTTGGCGTGACCCTCCACGAGAATTCGCTGCACCGTACCCAGCCGGCTTTCGCTGATGCGCTTGCTATTCGCATTGATCACGCCCTGCAAATGCTGCAGCCGGCGCAGCTTCACCTCATGCGGCGTGTCGTCCAGCAGATTGGCGGCCGGCGTGCCGGGGCGGGGGCTGAAGATAAAGCTGAATGAGTTGTCAAAGCCAACATCGTCAATCAGCTTCATCATCTTGCTGAAATCGTCTTCGGTCTCGCCCGGAAAGCCGACAATGAAATCGCTGCTCAGCGCCATGTCGGGGCGGATCGCACGCAGCTTGCGCACGGTTGACTTGTATTCCACGGCGCTATAGCCGCGCTTCATCGCCGCCAGAATGCGGTCCGAGCCGTGTTGCACCGGCAAGTGCAGGTGGCTCACCAGCTTGGGAATTTTGTCGTAAGCCGCAATCAGCGCTGGTGTGAATTCATTGGGGTGGCTGGTAACGTACCGTATACGTTCAATACCAGGAATTTCGGCCACGTACTCAAGCAGTGTCGCAAAGTCAGCCAACGCGCCTGTGCTACCCATCGCGCCCCGGTAGGCGTTCACATTCTGCCCAAGCAAGGTAATCTCTTTCACGCCTTGCCCGGCCAGCCCCGCCACCTCCACCAGCACATCCTCAAACGGCCTCGATACCTCCTCGCCCCGCGTATAGGGAACGACGCAGTAGCTGCAGTACTTGGAGCAGCCTTCCATGATGCTGACAAAGGCGCTCGCCCCTTCAACCCGCGCTGGTGCTAAGTGGTCAAACTTTTCAATTTCCGGAAAACTGATGTCCACTTGCGAGCGGCTCTGCAGCGCGCGATCTGCCAGCATCTGCGGCAACCGATGCAGCGTCTGCGGCCCAAACACCACATCCACATAGGGGGCACGCTCAATAATGGCAGCGCCTTCCTGGCTTGCCACGCAGCCCCCCACACCAATCAATGCCCCTCTCTTCTTGAGGTGCTTGACACGCCCCAGATCTGAAAAAACTTTCTCTTGCGCCTTTTCACGTACCGAGCAGGTGTTGAACAGAATCAGGTCCGCCTCTTCCACCTTGTCCGTCCGCTCAAATCCCTGCGCGGCGCGCAGCACGTCCACCATCTTGCCCGAGTCGTACTCGTTCATCTGGCAGCCAAACGTTTTGATGAATACTTTCTTTGTCACGTTAGTTGACCAAGGGCAGTGTCGTGAAAGCCGTGAACACAGGCGCGCAGCACCTGGCGGATCGCGACCACGTTTTCGGCACGGGCTGCCTGCTGCAACTGCTCAAGCTGGATCATCAATTCAGGCCAGGCCATGAAGTCCTCATGTGCTTTCATGATACGAGGATGCGCCGTGGCGGTCGGATTGTCGCCAATCAGCAATTCCTCGTAGAGTTTTTCTCCGGGGCGCAGACCTATGAAGGAAAACTCGATGTCGCCATCGGGTTGCGTTGCGTCACGGACCTGCAACCCAGACAAGCCAACCAGCCGTCGCGCCAGATCCAGGATCTTGACGGGCTCCCCCATGTCAAGCACAAACACTTCACCCCCTGTAGCCATCGCAGCTGCCTGCAGGACCAATTGCGCCGCTTCAGGAATGGTCATGAAATAGCGCGTGACCTCGGGGTGCGTGATGGTCAAGGGCCCCCCCTGCGCCAATTGTTCACGAAACATCGGCACCACGCTGCCGCTGGAACCCAGCACATTGCCAAAGCGGACCAGGCAAAAACGCGTGTCATGGGTGCCTGCCCGATCTGCCATGGCCTGCAATATCAGTTCGGCCATGCGTTTGCTGGCTCCCATCAGATTGGTAGGTCGCACTGCCTTGTCAGTCGACACCAGTACGAAGCTGGCAACTCTGGCCTCCTGCGCCGCCTGCGCCATGTTCAAAGTGCCAAAGACATTGTTGAAAATGCCTTCTGACGGGTTGCATTCGACCATCGGCACATGCTTGTAGGCAGCCGCATGGTAAACAGTGTCGGGCCGGTATTGTGCGCAGATCCAGTCCAGGCGCTGCCGATTCGCAACACTGGCCAACAGAGGCACCAGTTCAATGTCAGAGGTCTGCGCGTGGCACCAAGCCTGCAGTTCCCGATGCAAGGTGTACAAACCAAACTCGTTGTGATCGAGCAGCAGCAGTCGACGTGGGCGCTCCAGCAAAATTTGCCGGCACAACTCGCTGCCAATGCTGCCACCAGCACCCGTTACCAGAATGGTTTGATTGAACAGGCTGCAGGCCAACAAATCAGCCTGCGGCGCCACCGCCGCTCGGCCGAGCAAGTCTTCGACATCCAGCTCGCGAAAGTCTCTTACGGTGACGCGTCCGCTGGTCAGATCAGCCAGACCTGGCAGCGTTCGGGTGTGTACCGGCAGGGTGCGCAGACTCTGGATGATCTTGTTGCGTCGGTCCCGACTTGCGCTCGGTATGGCCAGCAGGATATCGGTAATGCCAAGCTCTCTCACCAGCACCGGAACCTGCAGTGCCGAAAAAACCGGAACCCCATTGATGGTCTGGCCGATCTTGGCCGGATCTTCATCCACAAATCCAAGCAGCTTGACATGCCCGGTGATCGCCATGGCCGAGGACGTTTGCACGCCGGCAGCACCAGCACCGAAGATCAGCATGCGGCCGTGGTAATGTTCCTTGCCCAGACCGATACCGGCGAGCACATAGCGCGCCAGAACACGGCTGCTGCCAATCAGCACGAAGAAGATGATGGGCTGCAAGACCCCTAGCGTCAACGGAAATACGGGCCACTTGACCCAGTACAGCAACAGAACGCGGATCAGTGCATAGAGCGCAATGGCCTGCCCGGTAACAAACAGCACGTCCATGCCGGTGTAGCGAAAAATGGCGCGATACAGGCCAAAACGGGTGAAGATGGGAACTGCCAGTACGGGAGCCAGCAGATAGACCCACCACTGGTCGTCGCTGGGCCAATGCAATGTCTCGTAGCGCAGGGAATAGGCGACCCAGGTCGCCAGCACAGCCATGATGATGTCGACCGCCACCACAAACAGGCGCTTGGCGGGGCGCGGCCAATCTAGCACCTGTCTGAGCATCTGCATCACACCCCTTCTTCAGGTGCTGCCGTGTGCTTGATAAACAATCTGGCTGCCAGAATGCCCAATTCGTACAAGAGAACCATGGGAATCAGCAAGGCAATCATGGACACCGGATCAGGCGGCGTGACCAACCCGGCCACCGCCGCCGCACCAACCACAAAGTAGGTTCGAAACGCTTTGAGTTGCGCAATTGTCACGATGCCCATGCGGGCCAGGATAACCACAGCAATGGGAACCTCAAAGGCGACGCCAAAGGCGATGAACATCGTGATGACAAAATCAAGATAGGCCTCAATATCCGGGCTGACGGCCACCGACATCGGCGCCATTTTCTGGATCGCTGGAAACGCCTGCCCAAAGACAAAGAAATAGCAAAACGACGCACCCATGTAGAACAAAATGGTACTGGCGGCAACAAGCGGCAACACCAGTTTCCTTTCATGCTTGTACAGGCCCGGCGCGACAAAGGCCCAGATCTGGTACAGAATCCAGGGCAGTGAAAGTGCAACGGCTGCCATCACGGAAACTTTGATCGGCACCAGAAACGGCGACACGACTCCAACGGCGATCATGCGGGAGCCTTCCGGCAAGGCCTTGACCAAAGGCATGGCAAGCAGGTCATAAAGCCTGGACGGTCCGGGATAGAACAGCAAGACCGCCAGAATCGCAGCAATGCCATAAAGCGCATGCAACAGGCGATCGCGCAGTTCAATCAGATGCTGAACAAACGGCTGCTCGGTTCCGGCCAGTTCGTCGTCTTTTTTTTCAGCGTCCGTCATCAGCTCAATCTGGTAGGTCGAAACCGCGCCACTCGCGCCGCGCCAGACAAGGCATTGGTACGCACACCACTACGCGCTTTGTACCAGCGTGGTGTAGCGCCTTGCTTGACCCGCCACTTCTTGCGCGGGTGCTTGTATTCTGGGAAGCTTGTGCATGGCTCGGTGGTACTCGCACTGGAGGCCAATTCTGTGGTTTCGGCCCAGCTCTTTTCGAAATCTGCCGCGTTGGTTTGAATCGAACTCTCGACGTCACGCGCCGCGTTTTCCACCGTATCTTTCATCTTCTTGAGTTCATCAAGCTCCATCGATCGGCTCACCTCATTCTTGACGTCTGCGACGTAGCGTCGTGCGCGTCCCAGCAACGTCCCGAAGGTCTTGGCCAGGCCAGGCAGCTTTTCAGGACCGATGACAATTAGTGCAATACCGCCGATGATGGCGAGCTTGGTGACCCCAATATCAATCACTATCAGGCTTTGGTCTTGGCTTCAACGTCAATGGTTTCTTTGGCAGTGGCAGCAGTTGCGCTGACCTGCTGCACCGGAGCGGTCGCGACCGGCGCTTCGGATGCCTTGTCGGCACCGTCTTTCATGCCGTCCTTGAAACCTTTGACCGCGCCCCCCAGATCAGAGCCAATATTGCGCAGCTTCTTGGTGCCGAAAATCACCACGATGATGACGAGAAAAATAATCAGGTGTGTTGTGGAAAGTCCCATCAGCTTCTCCTAAGGAATTGCGCCGATTTTAGTCGGCAAATCAACCACGGAGCCAGGGACGCGGACCACCCATCACGTGAATGTGCAGATGCTGCACTTCCTGGCGTCCTTCGGCTCCGGTATTGCACAGCAGGCGAAAGCCTCCCTGCGGATACGGATTACAGCCTTGTTCCAGGGCCAATTGGGGCGCCAGCACCAATAGGCGCCCCATCAAGGGCGCGTGTTCAGGGCCGAGCTGCGCCAGGGATGGAATGTGAATTTTTGGAATGATCAAGAAATGCACCGGCGCCCAGGGATGGATGTCATGAAAGGCAAATAGCTCTTCGTCCTGATAGACCAGACGCGAGGGGATCACCCCCGCCGCGATCTTGCAGAACAGACAGTTGGGATCATGACTCGCAGCAGTGTTCTCCAGCGTCACGAGCTTTCTCCGTCGCGCGCGCGCGCCTTGCGCAGCGCCTTTTCCTCAATGCCACTGGTGCCAACGCGGCGTTCCAGCTCAGCCACCACATCGGCCGGAGCCAGCCCGTAATGAACCAGTGCAATCATGCAGTGAAACCAGAGGTCGGCGACCTCGTTGACTATTCTGCTCCTGTCGCCACCAGCATCGGCGTCTTTGGCCGCCATCACAACTTCAGTCGCTTCTTCGCCAATCTTCTTCA
>JBAXFI010000166.1:0-5403 GCA_037139995.1 Comamonadaceae bacterium
ACGATCGGGTTCATTGGCCTGGCTTCATGAAGATCAATGCTCAGATCGGCATTTTCCTTTCGAACAAGCTCGGTCAAGGCGAATGCGACGCGCTCGGTCAAGTTGCCGTCTGCCCGACCTGGAAAAGATCGGTCCAGATTGCGCACCTCGAAATCAGAAAGAAGTTGCCCGCTGGGGTAATGGACATAGACCTCCGGGTCGGGCCACTGGTCAATCGGATTGGTCAAGCGGTCGCCGTAACGGAACCACCTCGTTCCACTGGCTGTCTTTATTTCAAAGCGCGTAGGGACACCCTCGGAGGGTGCAGTGTTGGTAAAGCTGCTTTCGTTGGCATGAGGAACCACGATCAGTCGGCCGGCCTTGACTATGGCGTTTTCGACAAGAAGCACCGCTGACAACATGCCAGCCGATTCGTTGGCATGAACACCGCCCATCACAAACACGGTAGCGCCGGCTTCCCTGCCTTCAAGGTAATAGACGTCGGTATCGCCGGCGGTGTCCTTCAGTGCGGGAAGGTAAGCGCTCAATTTGCCGACCCGGGTGACACCCGGACCTTGAACCACCGGTTCACGCTCATGCAGTTTCTGGAAATCCCTTCCGAATACGCCGGTCAAGAGCAGCGTTGTGGCCAGAAGGATCAGTGACAAAGGCAATTTCGGGAACATCAAGATCTCCCTATTTGACAAGAAACACACGCAACAGCAAGGGAATGATCAGGAAACAATAGACGATCTTCTCCTGGCTCTTGTCTGACTTGAACATGTTCCAGACGATGATCGCGGCGATGAAAACGCAGAGCAATCTATAAGTGACAAGTATCACGGCATGCACCTCATATAAAGTTCAATTGATCAGAAAACTCAGGCTATCCGCAAAGATAACGGTCAGTATCCCGATCACATCGATGATCAGCAGAGGCACCACGCAATGCCTCAGAACGGTGGAATAACTTCCCTTGAAATCGGTCACCATGATGGCGGCTTTGCCGGTAATGGCTGTCGGTGGCGTCAGCGTGGCCAGAGCAGCAATCAGGCTGATGCCTATGGTTGCAATGATGGGATCCCTGCCCAGCAGAGCCAGCATGAACGGCACCCCCAGAATCGACGCTGCGCCCAGCGTCCCGAGCACGCTCCCGGACAGCGGCAGGCCAATGAACAGAGCGGCATACAGCACCAGCGTTGGAACCGTGATGGCGGTAATCACGAACAAACCCTTGACCCCGGTGGCCGACATCACCTGCACCAGGGGACCCACCGCGACAAGAATGCCAGTGACTGGGAGGGTACGTTTGACAACGTCGCTTGATATCTTGAGAAAGTTCATCTTTCTGGACAGCAGCAGGGCCAAGGCGGTTCCAACCAGGAACATCAGTGGTACCCCCATCGGTGGAAACTGATGGGGCAAGACCCTGGCCACCACCATCAGCAGCGCGAAGACGAGAAGCGGCGCGATGATTCTCAAGCCCTTCATTTCTTCAGGGACGGCCGGCAGCGGCTTGAGCATTTCATCCAGATCGAGATGCGCCTTGACGTGCTTTGCACCGACATAGAGGGACGCAGCGACGGCCAGCAGCACGGTCAGCGCCAGCAGAGGGATGAAAAATCCGACGTAAGGCATGTTGATTCCGGAGGAAATGATCATGGCCGGGATATTGATGGGTGGGGCGAAATCGCCCAACACACCGCCAATGGCCAGAAACGCCACGATCCGGGACAAGGGTATGCCCATGCTCAGCAACACTGGCGAAACGATTCCGCCAAGGGCAATGACACCGGCCGCCCCGGGACCGGTGAGCGCGCCCGGCAAGATGATGAGAAACATGAGGAGAACCAGCAGTACCCTGGGGTAACGATAAAACCGCACGATCAGGCTTCGCACCATCGCGTCAAAGGCGCCGGACTCTTTCTGCACTTCCACGAACAGTGTGCCAGTGATGATGATCAGCGCGATGTAGAAAAATGTGAAGGAACCCTCGATGATGTGGTGTAGCGAGGTGGGAACGTCAAAGCCTGACGACAGAGAGCCGACGATGGCAGCCAGTAGCAGGGACAGGACAGTGGTCAATTTGAAAAACTGCTGGGCTGCCGCAAAGACGACCGCCATCTCCACAAAAAGCAGGCTTGCCTGCATGGTTTGAGACATCAACAATCACTCCTCATAACTTCAATGGTTCCGAGACAGGCCGAGCGCAGATCCGCTACTTCCTGTTGTTTTCAAAAAGTGCCTGAGCGGCTGCTGCAGCCATCTGACTGTTCGAATGCCCCGCAGCGGGCACAGTCTGCAATTTCCACTCGAGCGAAAGCCCTCTTCGGGCCGACTCCTCCTGAGCGACCCTGAAGAAGTTCATGCCGCGGGAAAACCGCTGGCTACCCTGCTTCATCGCACCGACAGATTTGTTCAGATTTTTCTGGTTTTCCAGCGTGTCCCTTTCTCCCAGGAGAAGGGTCAACTCCTTGCCGAAAGCGCGCTGGAGCATTTCACTCGCCAGCCCGGTTTGTTCCAGTCCGTAGGGGAAGGTCTCGACGAAACGCGGCAGTGTGTAAAAGCCCGGGTTGGCAGCAACAGCACGCCTGATGCGAGCTTCCGGTCTGAACAGCAGCATGCGGTGGACGAACTGGCCGCCGGCGGAGTGCCCGTAGAGGTAATAGTCACTGCTGTGATTGTTGTTTTGCGCGCGCACGTAGTCAAAAAGGTGTTCGACCAGGGCGAAGCCGGATCGGTTTTCTGGAATCGATCGCGCACGGGAATCGAACATGTTTCCCTGCGCATAGCCTTCGTCAGGATAGGCCTTTTCGGAAAACTCCGGCACCACCAGCAGGACACCATACTGTCGGGCGTAACTGATCCACTGATCACGGTACTCCTGGGCGTTTCTCTGCATTCCATGCATGACAAACAGGACAGGACTTGAGCCGCTGTATTGGGGCGGCTTGAAATACCAGACACTGATCGGCTTTTCCGGATCACCCTTCTGATCGGTAAAGGTAAAACTTCCTGGGCCGATCTTGAACTCGGCATGGCTCGAATCTGCCAGGGCAACGAAGCATGCATACATCAGCACCAGCAACAAGAGGAGTCGTTTCATGGGTGACGTTCTCATCGAAGCTGGCCCAATCCGATCAGGGCCAGTCTGACCAGCACCGAGATGATCAGCAAGGCCAGCAAGGTGGGCAAAATCCGCTGGCGGTCCATTTCATTGGCGATCAGTCCAGGAACAATGAAGCCCAGGCTGTCGGTTTCGGGTGTCAGATTGAAGGGCTGGACAAGCAGCAGTTTGAAAACCCACTGCCAGCTAAAACCGATCAGGACCATCAATATGAAGCGCCGCCGGCCAAACAGAATGGTGTGGCGCGAAACGAGCTTTACCGAGGCAAAGGTCAGCAGACTGATGGTCAATGTACCGACCAATACCGGGAGGTTGGTGAGTTGCAGCGCAATGTATCCAGGGACGACAAACCCCCCCGCTGACAAGCCGATCCACTCGTAGAAAACGAACCCGAAAATCAGGCCGATGGTGATCGACTCAACCAGATTCATGCGCTCACACTTCCCCGAAAGAAGCGGGACACCCGTTGCCCGACGCCTTTTTCATTTCCCATGCCAATGAGGGTGAATTCAGGGCAAGACAAGTGCTTGAACAATTCCGCAATGATGAGCTCTGGTGTGCAGTCGCGCAGTGGCAACACACTGTTGCGCGGTAAGGATTCGCTGAAGTATCGGGTGGTCAGACCAAGACTGTCGCCAACGACGCTTACGTAGTCGTAACACGAGGCCTGACCCAGAAACCCCGCAAATGAACGCATCCGCAGCGGACGGTCATCCCGGTTGTTGTAGAGCGCGACCCAAGGCTTGGGGCAGTGTGTCCGGGCGGACGCCCAGTCCTGAATGATCCGGGTTGATTCGATGTCATTGGCCGAAAAAGCATCGATGAAGCAGACCTTTCCTGAATCGGTAGACCGCCTCATCACGACGCTGCTCTCCGCTTGGGAACACTCGTCAGCCAGAACGCAATCCACCAGGTCAGGGTCTAGTCCCAACTGCGTACAAACCTGCCTGGCAAGCGCCAGGTTTTCCTTGAACACCAGATGGTCTTGCGCTGCGTGCGGGATGCAGATGGTTGCTGCGTCGGCCAGAACCGGATCGGTCTGCACGGTGCGAGCCAACGAAGCAAAGAAGGGAAAGTAGGCCGCATCGGTCGTGATCAGGGTGCCGTGTACCGGAATCGTCTGGGCTAGGGCGCTGGCAATCTGATCCAGGTTTTCACCCATCACCTCGAAGTGGTCGGGGCGGACATTGGTGATGACGCTGATGGTGGACTGGATCAGTTGCGTTTCGGAAACAAACTGCAGCACGGGATCGAGCGCCATGCATTCAATCACGACGGCATCGACTTTCAGTTTGTCTGCGCGCCGGATCACCTGCAACTGTTCAAGTATGTTGGCTGGAGCCCAGCGACGAATGGATTCGCTGCTGCCGTCGGGCAGCACCAATTGGGGGTCAACGCCCGTGGTCTTGGCCAGCGTGCGGATCCCACAGCGGCGCAATGCCGCTGCGATCAATCGGGTGACCGACGACTTGCCCCGGGTTCCGTTGACATGGATGCGAATCCGGATCCGCCTCAGGCGCTGCTGGTGTCGGATCCGTTCAAGCAGCAGATAGCCAACGATGGCGATGAAGCACAGGGGCAGATACGACAAAAACGCCTCTCAGACCAGGGGACACATCAACCCGTACAAAGCGTCAGGCCATCACTTCGTGAAAGCGTCTTTCAAGGCGGTGCCGACGTCAGTCGCCTTCTTCACGACCGCGATCGGGATCTTTCTGGCTTGGGCAGACTTGGAAAATGATCCGCTTTTGTCGCTGTCCTCGGTCACGATCAAGTAGTCAGCCTTTGCGACCACAGGATCGATGAACTTGTCTGAGAGTGCGCCCTTTCTTGAATCGCCCCCGACATGAACTGCGACCACCTTGATGTTGCTCTTCTTTGCCGCATCCAGCAGTGCTGCCACTCGTGCAATCTCGCCTTTTTCGTCGATACCGGCTTCGCCCAGTCCTTTGGCGCTGCCGCCCATGGCAATCACCAGTGTCTTGATGCCCTTAAGCTCGCTGGCCTTGAGCACATTGTTGAAGGTGTGCTCCAACTTGTTGCGCTTGGCCAGCAGGCTCACGGTCTCGGCATCCAGACTCTGGCCGCACGACGAAATCGCAAAAGGCAACTCGGCTTTGAAACCTGTTGGTGCCGCCCAGACGGTGGCAGCGACGCAGGCCAAGGAGAGCAGGACCATTCGTGAGAACAGTCCTGACAAACGGGTAGATCCCACTTTCATGTGATTCCATCTCCAAAAAAAGGAATTTGCATCATGCAACAAATCAGGCGCAAGCACCAGTTCAATAACCCAGGGA
>JBAXFI010000167.1:0-5399 GCA_037139995.1 Comamonadaceae bacterium
TGGGCGCCATTGGCGTTGTTTTTGGCGACATCGGAACCTCACCCCTGTATGCATTGAAAGTTTCGATTGAGGCGACCGGTGCCAAACAGGGCAACGAGATCGCGCAGGCGGTTTACGGCATTCTTTCGCTGATCGCCTGGTCTCTCATCTTCGTCGTGACCATCAAATATGTGCTGATCATCATGCGTGCCGACAACCATGGCGAGGGCGGCGTCTTTGCCCTGACGGCCCTGGTGTCACAGCGAACCTCGAATCGAACGCGCGCACGCTGGGCGACCATGGTGGCTGGCGCTCTGGGCGCTGCCCTGTTTTTCGGCGACAGCATGATCACGCCAGCGATCTCGGTGCTCAGTGCAGTAGAAGGGCTCAATGTTCTGTCGGCCGATCTAAAGCCTTACATTGTTTACATCGCGATCGCCCTGATTACCGGGCTGTTTGCCGTCGAGCGTTTCGGTACTGCCCGAATCGGCAAGGTGTTTGGCCCGGTGATGGTCGTCTGGTTTTTCGTCCTGGGTCTGCTGGGCCTGGTACAGATCGCGAACCATCCAAGCATTCTGTACGCACTCAACCCGCTTACCGGGCTGAGCTTTCTGTTGCACCACAGCGCAGTCTCTATTGCGATTTTGGGTTCCGTGGTGCTCGCGGTCACCGGCGGCGAAGCCTTGTACGCCGACATGGGTCACTTTGGACTCAAGCCGATCCAGCGCGCCTGGTTGCTCATCGTCTTTCCAGCCTTGCTGCTCAACTACTTCGGCCAGGGTGCACTGCTGATCAGCGACCCTTCTGCCCTGGATAACCCGTTCTACCGGTTGGCGCCCTCCTGGGCCCTGATTCCGCTGCTGTTGCTGGCCTTTATGGCCACTGTCATTGCATCGCAGGCGGTGATTTCCGGTGCCTTTTCCATCGCCAATCAAGCGGTGCAACTGGGCTATATCCCAAGGCTGCGCATCAAACACACTTCGGCCGATGAAATTGGTCAGGTCTACGTCTCCAAGATAAACATCTTCTTGTTCCTTGGTGTTATCGGTCTGGTCGTTGGCTTTAAGACTTCTGAAAACCTGGCCTCCGCCTACGGCATTTCGGTGACGGGTGCGATGGCCATCGACACCTTGCTGGCAGCCTATGTCATGGTGTTCATCAAAGGCTGGAACAAATACATCTTCCTTCCCATCTTCGGCCTCCTGTTCCTGGTTGATCTGGTATTCCTCGGCACCAACCTGTTCAAGTTTTTCGAAGGTGGCTGGCTGCCGATTGCGGTAGCCGTGTTCTGCCTGCTATTGATGATCAGTTGGGTCAATGGTCGCGAGCGCCTGCTCAAGGCACGCTGGACCGGCGCGGTGCCACTGGACGGCTTCCTGGAAAGTCTTGCTGAAACATCGCCCCATCGTGTAGCTGGCACCGCCATCTTCATGGTGCCGCACGAAAACATCGCGCCACTGGCTCTCCTGCACAACCTGAAACACAACAAGGTCCTGCATGAACGTGTGATCCTGATGAATCTTGAAATCGTCAATATTCCGCACGTCAAGGACGAGGACCGCGTGCAGACAAAGCACCTGGCGCACAACTTTCATGCTGTCCATGTGCGCTATGGCTTTATGGAAGAACCTCAGGTCATGCGCGCAGTCGCCTTGCTGCGGGCTCGAGAGTTTCACTTCAGCCTGATGGAAATTTCCTTCTTCGTCGGCAAAGAAAAAGTCGTGGCAAAGCATTCCTCGCCGATCTTCCTGGCACCGTTCATTTTCATGCACCGAGCGATGCAGGGCGCCACCGAATACTTCAAGATTCCGTTTGACCATGCCATTGAGATTGGCGGGCACATTGAACTTTGAGCGCTGACGAAATCCGTTCAACATAACCCTGGAGTTGAATATGCCAAGACAGCTGAGCCAATGTATCTGCGCAACGGTTGCCGTCGGGTTGATTTCCTTTGCCCATGCCGCCACTCCCGCGCCTGGCAACGAAAACATTCACTTGTTCAGCACGCTTTCCTGCGGCGAATGGGTGCAGCGAGCGAGCTACCCGACCGGAAAAATGACCAACGAGTACTGGCTGGCCGGCTTTATGTCAGGCCAAGCTGTAGCGACGAGAATCAATGCCTTGAAAGACACCGACATGCCCTCCATGGCGCTGTGGATCGACAAGCACTGCAAGGACGATCCCTTGAGCAACTCGGTTGCCGCTGCCAAGCTGCTGTTTGCCGAATTGACCAAGAGAAAAGCAGGCAAACAATAAGCGTCAAACGATCAGCAGAAATCCGTTGAGCATGGACAGCAAGCCCAAGCCGCCGAGCCCAGCACCAACCAGAAAAAGAACCGGAATCGAGCCCACAATCGATACCGAGAGCAACACAATGGCAATCTGGAGCATGCCCTCTGCGTAGTCGAACCAGGGATCCTGGCGCAGCGCATGGTCGCGTGCAGCTTCATGTTCCCGAGCTTGGATCAGCAGTTCCTTCTTTCCCTGCTTGGTGTCGGGTTCCGACTCGTAGCGATCAATCGTTTTCTTGTATTCGTCGATCTTTTTCTGGAACAATTCTTTGGCAGTAGCGACCATGGCCGGTTCACGTGCCAGCTGCAGTTCCAGATCGGTTGCAGCAATCTTCAGCGCTGTCTGGCGAATCGTCTTGGCCTGGTAGAAGGCGTAGGCATTGGCTGCAAGTATGTTTTCCTGCGTCGCTTCCTTGGCCGCGTTGGAGCCGCCCAAACTGGCAATGGCCAAAACCATGGCCAAGATCGAGATCGTCAGGGCAGTCCGGTTCTTCTGTTTGTCACTGCTGCTCTCAATCAGTTCAGTTGTTTCCAGGGCGTCCATGTCTGTCTCCGGTTGCTAAGGTTTCGGTGCCAGCGCCAGGCCACTTCTTCGAAAGGACTGGATAGCGATGGCAATTTACGCTATATTAGTGGCAGTTTTTGATATTTATCAATATCTTTTCACATTTTTTGCGCCTTGCACTGAGACCTTTAGTCGGTTGGGCTGAAGACACACACACCGAACAAGCGGTAGAAATACAGCGCTGCAAAAGCAGCCAATAGGGTTTACATGCCAGCACCATTGTCACCTTGGAAAGCATGCAAAAATCTGGCAATCCGGATTGGCGCAAGCGCCCTGCTGCTGTTTGTGTGGGGTCAGCCGCTGGTCGCCAGCGCACAGTGGACCCCGGTGCGCGACTTGGCGGTGCTGGTCGATGAGGCTGGCACCGAAACCATTGCCAGCGTGAGTGCGGCCGCAACGCAGCAACGCTTTGTTCCGCTGGCGGGCGCGTTAAACGCCGGTTACACACGCAAAGTACACTGGCTTCGCTTTACTGCACCGCCAACCAGCAGCCCCTGGTGGCTGGAGGTCGAACCTGCCTTCCTGGACGACCTGCGCCTGTTTGAACCCAGCGCCACGGGTTTTATTGAGCATCGCGCCGGGGATCGGCTCCCCTTTGGCAGTCGCGACCTGGCATACCATGAATTCATCTTCAAGCTGAAGCACGCTGATCAGGCCGGTGCGAGCTACTTTCTACGGATTCAAACCACCAGCAGTTCGCTCGCAATTCTGAAGTTATGGCAACCGCAAGCCTTCGGCACCGCCATCACCACAGACTACTTGACGGCGGGGGTTTTTTACGGGTTCAGCCTGCTTGCGTTCCTGACCAACATCATTGTGTGGCTGGTGCTGCGCAAGTCAATCTTCGGTTGGTTTGCACTCTTCGTCTTTGCCAACACCTTATCCAACCTTTCCAGGGATGGCTTGCTTGCTCAATATTTGCTGCCCACGGCACCGCTGCTGGCCGATGGCATCGTCGGCGTATCTCTGCTGTTTTTCCTTTCGGCCAGCGTTCCATTCTTCTGGAACATCGTCGGCTTCAGCCGCGAACAGAAATTCTTTCAAGCCATCTATCGAGCGCAACTGCTATTGCCGTGGTTGCTGATGCCTTCAGTTTTCCTGGACTTTTATCCGGAAGCCATGAACATTGCCGTCACCTGTTCGCTATTGAGCTCGTTCGTCCCTTTGAGTCAAATGATCCGTCACCGGCGCTTCGGCGATGCAGAAGACCTTCTCATTGTGCTGGGGACCTTCCTGCTGGTGCTGGGCGGGTTGAATGCCGGGCTTGCATTGCTAGGCCTGATGCCGAGCGCGTCAACGGCCTACGGTACGCAGCAAGCTGCCTACTGTCTGGTGATTCTTGTATTTCAGGTGGCCTTGGCCCTGCGCCTGCGCCGACTCGATGACGAACATCAGCAACTCGAAGCCAACCATTCGCGTTTGCAGGACGAGCTGCATACCAAAGACAGCCAGTCGCGCGCTGAACTCATGGAGATGCTGAGCCAGAAGATTACCCTACTGGAAACCCTGGAGCAAAAGAAGGTCGAACTCGAAAAGAGTGAATTTCTGTGGCGCTTTGCCATAGAAGGCTCGGGTGACGGCGTTTGGGATAGCAACCTTCAAACCGGCGAGTCCTCTTTCTCGGATCGCTGGCTGGAAATCATGGGCTATGCAAGAGCGGACATACCGCCACGTTCCGATACCTGGGGAACACTTCTGCATCCGGAGGATCGTTTGCGTGTCCTCAAAGCAGCACAAGCCTACGAAGCCGGCGACACAGACCGCTACCACGTTGAATTTCGTATGCGCTGCAAGAATGGTAGCTACAGGCAGATTTTGAGTCGCGGCATGATCGTCAGCCGAAGCACCGATGGCAAGCCGCTGCGCATGATTGGCACGCATACCGACCTGTCACCGCTGCGTGAGGCTGAAGCCCGGATTCACCACCTCGCCTACTACGATCAGCGCACCAATTTACCCAATACCCAACTGTTTGAAAACACCCTTGGCCGCGAACTCGCCGCTGCCGTTGGTGGCCGCTTCTACGGCGCGGTTTTCTTCGTCCGCTTTGCCAATTTCAACTTGCTCAGCGACACACGGGGTCAGCGTTGCAGCGACTTGCTGGCCGAGCAGATTGCAGTTCGCCTGCGTGCAGCAGTGCGCTCCGGGGATACCGTGGCACGGCGCGACGCCTGCAACTTTGCAATCATCGCGCCGCGTCTGGATCCAGACGAGAACCAGGCGCTTGCCATGGCTGGGCAAATAGATCATCGCTTGCGCCAGATCGTCAGCAGCCCTTTCACCGTTGAAGGTATCCTGCACCATTGCCGGCTGAGCGCAGGGATCAGCCTGTTCCGTTACCCGGACAAGGTCGACGAAATTATGGTCCGCGCCGGTCTGGCATTGGCTCAATCCTCGCAGGAGGGATCGAGCCAGTCCAGCGTCTTTCAGCCCGAGATGCAGACAAAGGCGGAACACCTGCGCTCACTCGAAGCTGAGTTGCGCCACGCACTGCAACTCAAACAGTTCGCGCTTTATTACCAGCCCCAGGTCGATGCTATGCACCAGGTGGTAGGCGCCGAAGC
>JBAXFI010000168.1:0-5388 GCA_037139995.1 Comamonadaceae bacterium
CTGATCTGCATCGGAATTTATCTGTGTCTTTTGCCAACGAAACCCGCCGCCGCCGCACTTTTGCCATCATCTCTCACCCGGACGCGGGCAAGACCACGCTCACGGAAAAGCTGCTGCTGTTCTCGGGCGCGATCCAGATCGCCGGTTCCGTCAAGGCGCGCAAGGCGACGCGCCACGCCACCAGCGACTGGATGGAAATCGAGAAGCAGCGCGGCATCTCGGTGGCTTCCAGCGTCATGCAGATGCTGTACCGCGACCATGTGATCAACCTGCTCGACACGCCCGGTCACAAGGATTTTTCGGAAGACACGTATCGTGTGCTGACTGCCGTCGACTCCGCCCTGATGGTGATCGACGCCGCCAATGGTGTGGAAGCGCAGACCCGGCGCCTGATCGAAGTCTGCCGCCAGCGCAACACGCCCATCATCACCTTCGTCAACAAGATGGACCGCGAAGTGCGCGAACCGCTCGACATCCTCGACGAGATTGAGCGGGAACTCGGCATGCCCTGCGTGCCCATGACCTGGCCAGTCGGCCAGGGCAAGACCTTCGGCGGCATCGTGAATCTGCGCACCCAGGTGATGACGGTGTTTGAGTCCGGCAGCGAACGCCTGCCGCAGGACTTCGACGCCATGCCCCTGTCGAATCCACAGGCCTTGATCAAACGCTTTGGCCACGAGTTTGAAACCGCCATGGAAAGCATGGAGCTGGCCACCGGTGCCTCACCCAACTGGGACCGCGAGGCCTTTCTGGCCGGCAGGCAGACCCCCGTCTTCTTTGGGTCCGGCGTCAACAATTTTGGTGTGATGGAAGTGCTGGAGGCGCTGGTTGATCTGGCGCCCTCGCCAGGACCACGCACCAGTTCGCTTGTCGTCAACAAGCAGCCGGTGATTCAGGTCATGCAGCCCGAGGACGAAGCCTTCTCGGGTGTCGTGTTCAAAGTGCAGGCCAACATGGACGCGAATCACCGTGACCGCATTGCCTTCGTGCGCATGGCTTCGGGCAAGTACACGCCGGGCATGAAGCTCAAGGTCATGCGCACTGCAAAAGAACTGCGGCCAACCAGCGTTGTCACCTTCATGAGCCAAAGACGGGAGGCGGTGAACGAGGCCTATGCCGGCGACATCGTTGGCTTTACGACGCACGGCGGCGTGCAGCTCGGCGACACCATCACCGATGGCACGGTCAATCTTCAGTTCACTGGCCTGCCCTTCTTTGCGCCAGAACTGTTCACCACCGTGGTGCTGAAAAATCCATTGCGCACCAAGCAACTGCAGCAGGGTCTGGCGCAGCTTGGCGAAGAAGGCGCGATCCAGGTGTTCCGGCCCGAAGTCGGCGGCAATATGCTGCTCGGCGCTGTCGGCCAGTTGCAGTTCGAAGTGGTGCAGCACCGCCTGAAAGGTGAGTACGACGCCGACATCCGGCTTGAGGGTAGCCAGTACACCGGCGCACGCTGGATCACGGCCGATACGCCTGCCGAGCTGAAGGCCTTTTGCGATGCCTACCCGATGCGCATGGCGCGCGACGCCGCCAACACGCTTGCCTTCCTGTGCACCTCACCGTACGACGTGCGGCTAGCACAAGAGCGTTTCCCAAAAATTCACTTCCACCCCTTGCGTGAACACGCCGGGCTGGCACTGCAGAGCGCGGGTTGAGCGATGAGCCTGCGTCCTCTGTCCGAGCTGCCCAGCACTGTGGCTTCGGGCATGCACACGGTCTTCAGTGACATCGACGACACGCTCACCACGGAAGGCCAGCTCACACCGCCCGCCTACGCCGCGCTGGACGATCTGCGCCGCGCCGGTCTGCGCGTGATCCTGATCACCGGTCGACCCGCAGGCTGGTGCGACCACATCGCGCGCATGTGGCCGGTGGACGCCGTGATTGGAGAAAACGGCGCGTTCTATTACTGGAACGACCACGCAGCGCACAAGCTGAAACACCGTCATCTGCTGGGCGAAGCCGAGCGCGCCGCCAACACCAACAAACTGGCTGCCGTGCGCGAGACCATCCTGCAAGAGGTGCCAGGTTGCGCCGTCGCCTCGGACCAGTTCTGCCGCCTCTACGACCTCGCCATCGACTTCTGTGAGGACGTGCCGGCCTTGCCGCAAAGCGCCGTGGACCGCATCGTGACTTTGATGGAAGGGGCAGGCATGACGGCCAAGGTCAGCTCCATTCACGTCAACGGCTGGTTCGGCGAGTACGACAAGCTCAGCATGGCGCATTTGCTGATGCGTGAGCGCTACGGTCTGGAACTGGCTCAGGAGCGCGAGCGCTGCATGTTTGCCGGTGATTCACCGAACGACGCACCCATGTTTTCCTACCTGCCGCACGCGGTCGGTGTGGCCAATGTGATGGATTTTGCGCAGCGCATGAAGGCACTGCCGGCCTATGTGACATCATCGCGTGGTGGTGCCGGCTTTGCTGAATTGGCACAAGCGCTGATCAGCGCGAAAATGGATGCAGGCTTGTCATTGCGGGCGTGACCCGCAATCCAGTGTGCCCGTAGCACTGGATCCCGGGTCCCCCGGACCTGATCCGGGGACGGGATGACAAACTGGACGTCCTGGATGACAAACCTCTTGCTCCCCAACACGAAAGAAAACCCATGTTCTTCGCTACCGACCTCAGTGCCGTCAGTCATGGCATCCAGCTTGCCGTGGCGCCGGTTTTCGTTCTGACTGCGGTCTCCGCCATGATAGGCACCGTCGCCGGCCGGCTCGGGCGCATCATTGACCGTGCCCGTGTCGTGGAAGAGCGGATCGACGCGGCACCGACAACCGATCCGATGACCGCCGCCTTCAAGGAACTCGCCGGGCTGCGTCAGCGTGGACGCCTGGCCAACCTGTGTATCGCCCTGCTGACCTTCTGCGCCATCTTTATCGGGCTGACCATCGTCGCGCTATTTCTCGGCGAGACCACCGAACTGCAGATCTTCCGCGTTGCAACGCTGTTCTTTCTAACCGGTGTGGTCTGCTTTCTGCTGGCCCTGCTGTGCTTTCTGACCGAAACCCTGCTGGCAACCCGGATTCTGAATTTCGGCCGTTCCAGAAGCTCCTGAACCGTCAGGGCGCCTTGGCCAAACCCAGTTTGTCGACCAGCGCCTTCTCCTGGGCGAAAGTCTCTGCGGCAAACTTGCTGTAGGTCGCTGAGCTCATGTACATCGGTACCATGTCGTAGCGTGCCAGCGCAGCCTTGTAGGCGTCCTGCTCCAGCACCTGCTTGAAAGCGTCATGCAGGCGCTTGACCACATCCGCCGGCGTACCCCTGGGTGCGCCAATACCGAAGGGCGAGTTCTGCACCAGATCCAGACCCAACTCCTTGAGCGTGGGTGCCTCCGGGAACTTGGTCAAACGCTCGGCACCCCAGGTATTGAGCACGCGCAACTTGCCCGATTCGACCAGGGGAGCAAATCCGGTCGAGTCAGCCGCCGACATGATGTGACCGCCCATCAAGGCCTGCATCAGATCGGCGCTGCCCTTGTAAGGCACATGCAGCAATTGCAGGCCCAGCTTCTGTGCAATCAGCTCCATCGTCAGGTGGGGACTTGTCAGCGTCCCGGTAGAGCCAAAGGTCAGCTTGCCCGGGTTGGCCTTGGCCCAACCCACATAGTGTGTCCAGGTCTTGAGTGCTGAATCGGCTGGCACCACCAGCCCGAACGCGTAGCCGGTGACATTGAGTACATAGCTGATGTCTTTCACCGGATCCCAGTTGATCTTGGTGGTGTAGGGCAGGCGAAACACGCCCAGCGGAATCTGCGCCAGCGTGTAACCGTCGGCAGCCGAGGTTTGCAGGGTCTGCGCCGGCAGCGTGCCGCCGGCCCCCGGCTTGTTGTCGATGATGACCGGTTGGCCGAGGATTTTGGAGGCGCCATCAGCCAGCGAGCGCATCGTGATATCGGTCGGGCCGCCGGCGGGAAATGCGATGATGAGCCGGATCGGTTTGGCCGGGAAGCTTTGGGCGTAGCTGCTTAATGCACTGGTAGCCAGGGCTGCACCCGCAAGTTGGACAAGTTGACGACGTTTCATGAATATTGCTCCCGCATGAGTGACTGATGCCACCGATTGGACATGCCGCAGAAAACAAAAACAAGTGGCAATACCCTGCGATCTGTCACCCCCGCTACAGCCGCGAGCGGACACCAGCCTAAGCCTGTTGCTGCTCGAAACCTGCCAGCACATTGACCGCGTTGACACCCACCTCAGCCACCGCGTAGCCTCCCTCGAACACAAACACCGTGGGTAAGCCGGCCGCTGCAATGTCGGCCCCAACGCGCAGATAGTCGTCGCTTTGCAACTTGAAGCCCGCCACCGGGTCGCCATCGAAGGTGTCCAGCCCCAATGACACCACCAGCGCATCGACCTTGAAGCGCGTAACAATCTGCAGCGCCTGCCGCAAAGCCTCGCGCCAGACCAAAAAATCGGTGCCACGCGCTAGCGGCAAATTGCAATTGCAGCCCAGACCGACACCTGCTCCGCATTCGTCCGCATAGCCCAGGTAGAACGGATACTCGGTATGCGGGTCGCCGTGAATGCTGGTGAAGAGCACGTCCGGTCGCGAATAGAAGATAGCCTGCGTGCCGTTGCCGTGGTGGTAATCAATGTCAAGCACCGCCACTCGCGCCGCGCCCTGATCGCGCAGATGTTGCGCAGCCAGCGCGGCATGGTTCAGAAAGCAGTAACCGCCAAAGAAGTCTGGGCCGGCGTGGTGGCCGGGCGGGCGCGTCAGCGCAAAGGCGGCGCGCGCACCGTCTGCCACCAACTGCGCCGCGCTCAGCGCGCAATCGGCGCCGGAGCGCGCTGCCTTCCATGTACCCGCCATCAAGGGTGTGCCCGCATCGAACGAAAACAAACCCATGCGCGCAGAGAAGTTGGCCGGCAGCACATCGCTGCGAAAACCTCGGACCGGCCACAGCGACGGCAAGGCATCGCGCGCCGCATTCGCCGGGTCCAGCGCCACCCACTCGTCCCAGGCATGGGCCAGAAAGTCGAGATAACGCGGCGTGTGGATGGCCTGCAAGACCCTGTCGTCAAATACGGTGGGCTGGCGCACCGGACCCAGCTGACGCCGCTCGACTTCGGCCAGCACATGCTCAACGCGCGCCGGCACCTCAAAGCATGGCACCAACTGGCCTCGAAACATTTCGAGCTTGCCTTGGTGCAGGGTGTGCAGATGGTTGTGGAAGGTGATCATCGCCCGCCCCCTGCGTCAAATCCGTGCCAGCACATGCCGCAATGCGACTCCGGTATGCGTGCCCAGCACCACCACGTTCTCGGGCGTGGCCGCAGCAACAACGCGGCCACCTGCCTTGCCGCCATCCGGACCGAGGTCGATCACCCAGTCAGCTTCGGCGATCACGTCCAGATCGTGCTCGATCACCACCACGCT
>JBAXFI010000169.1:0-5379 GCA_037139995.1 Comamonadaceae bacterium
ATCTCGATCGAGCAGAAGGCCACCTCGCACAACCCGCGCTCCACGGTCGGCACCGTGACCGAGATCCACGACTACCTGCGACTGCTGTTTGCGCGCGCCGGCACACCCTTCTGCCCGGAGCACAAGCTGCCGCTGCAGGCGCAGACCGTGAGCCAGATGGTGGACACCGTGCTGGCACTGCCGGCCGAGACCCGGCTGATGATATTGGCGCCGCTGGCGCGCGAGAAGAAGGGCGAGTTTCTGGACGTCTTTGCCGACATGCAGGCGCAGGGTTATGTGCGCTTTCGCATCAACGGACAGGCCTTTGAATTTGACGAGCTGCCGCAACTCAAGAAAACGGAGAAGCACGACATCGACGTGGTGATTGACCGCGTCAAGGTGCGCTCCGACCTGAAGCAGCGCCTGGCCGAGAGTTTCGAAGCCGCGCTGCGTCTGGCCGGTGGCCGCGCCATTGCGCTGGAGATGGACACGCAGCAGGAGCACCTGTTCAACGCCAAGTTCTCCTGCCCGGTCTGCAGCTACTCCATTGCCGAGTTGGAGCCGCGCCTGTTTTCCTTCAACTCTCCGATGGGCGCCTGCCCGAGCTGCGACGGCCTGGGAGCGCAGGACTTCTTCGACCCGGGCCGGGTGGTGGCCTTCCCGTCCCTGAGTCTGGCCAGCGGCGCCATCAAGGCCTGGGACCGACGCAACGGTTACTACTTTGCCCTGCTGGAGAGTCTGGCCAGGCACTACAGGTTCGACATCGAGCAGCCGTTCGAGAAGCTGAGTCCCCAGGTCCAGCACGCCGTGCTGCACGGATCGGGCGAAGAAGAAATCAAGTTCAGCTACGTCATGGATTCCGGCAACTTCGCCGGCAAGAAGATCAACAAGAAGCATCCGTTTGAAGGTGTGATTCCGAACATGGCGCGGCGTTACCGCGAGACCGACTCGGTGCTGGTGCGCGAAGACCTGGCGCGTTACCGCAGCACCCAACCCTGCAAGGATTGCGGCGGCAGCCGACTGCGCCAGGAGGCCCGTCACGTCAAGATTGGCGAGGGCGAGCAGGCGCGCGCCATCATGGAAGTCAGCCACCTGACGCTGCGGGAATGCCTGGCCTACTTCAGCACGCTGCAGATGGTCGGTGCCAAGGGCGAGATCGCGGCCAAGGTGGTGCGCGAGATCGGCCTGCGCCTGAAGTTCCTCAACGACGTTGGCCTGAATTACCTGAGCCTGGACCGCAGCGCAGAAACCTTGAGCGGTGGCGAGTCGCAGCGCATCCGCTTGGCCTCGCAGATTGGTTCCGGCCTGACGGGCGTCATGTACGTGCTCGACGAGCCCAGCATCGGTCTGCACCAGCGCGACAACGAGCGCCTGATCGACACCCTCAAACACCTGCGCGACATCGGCAACTCGGTGCTGGTGGTGGAACACGACGAGGACATGATGCGCGCCGCCGACCATGTGATCGACATGGGCCTGGGTGCCGGCGTTCACGGTGGCCGTGTCATTGCGCAGGGAAGCTTTGACGACGTCAAAGCCAATCCCGATTCACTGACCGGCAAGTACCTGGCGCAGGTCTTGAGAATCGAGGTGCCGAAACACCGCACGGCCTGGCTTCCGGTTGTCACCAAGGCCGCGGCGGAGAAGAAGCCGAGTTCCAAGTCGCCACCGAGCAAAGCTTCACTGGCCTGGGCCACCCGCCAAGCGGAACACCTGGCCACACAGGGTGAGCTGCAAGCGATCCGCGTCATCAATGCCAGCGGCAACAACCTGCGCGGCGTCAGCGTCGAGTTTCCAGTGGGGCTCTTTACCTGCGTCACCGGCGTCTCGGGATCGGGCAAATCAACGCTGGTCAACGACACGCTGTACAAGGCCGTGGCACGCTCGCTGTACCGCGCCCACGATGAGCCGGCGGCGCATGAATCGATTGAGGGCATAGAGCACTTCGACAAGGTCATCAACGTGGACCAGTCGCCCATCGGGCGCACACCGCGCTCCAATCCGGCCACCTATACCGGCTTGTTCACGCCGATCCGCGAACTGATGGCCGAGGTCCCGGTGGCACGCGAGCGCGGGTATGGCGCCGGGCGCTTCTCCTTCAACGTGGCCGGCGGGCGCTGCGAGGCCTGCCAGGGCGACGGCATGGTCAAGGTGGAGATGCACTTTCTGCCCGACGTCTATGTGCCCTGCGACGTCTGCGCCGGCAAACGCTACAACCGTGAAACGCTGGAGGTTCTCTACAAGGGCAAGAACATCGCGCAGATTCTGGACCTGACGGTGGAAGCGGCTCATGAGTTTTTCAAGGCACAACCAACGATTGCGCGCAAGCTGCACACCCTGCTTGACGTCGGTCTGTCCTACATCCGTCTCGGTCAGGCCGCCACCACCCTGTCGGGCGGCGAAGCGCAACGCGTCAAGCTGGCGCTCGAACTCTCCAAGCGCGACACCGGACGCACGCTCTACATTCTGGACGAGCCCACCACCGGTTTGCACTTTGCCGACATTGACCTGCTGCTCAAAGTGCTGCACCAGTTGCGCGACGCCGGCAACACCATCGTTGTAATCGAGCACAATCTGGACGTCATCAAGACCGCCGACTGGCTGATCGACATGGGCGTCGAAGGTGGCGCCGGCGGCGGTCAGGTGGTGGGCGTCGGCACACCAGAAGACATCGCGGCGAATCCGCTGAGCCACACCGGTCTGTACCTGAAGCGTCTGCTGCCCGCGCCGGATTGTCATCCCGAACCCGCCGGTAGTCATCCCGAACCCGCTGGTGGTCATCCCGGACCCGCTGGTGGTCATCCCGGACCCGCTGGTGGTCATCCCGGACCTGATCCGGGATCCAGTGCAACGCGGACCCTGGATTGCGGATCGAGTCCGCAATGACAATGGTTTCGTCGCAATGACAATGGTTTCGCCGCAATGACAAAGTGCTCGCCGCAATGACGCCAAATAGTCTCACGGGACGGGATCTGGCGGCGGCCCTTGGCGTGATCGTGATCTGGGGTCTGAACTTCGTCGCCATGAAGTTTGCACTGCGCGACTTCACGCCGTTTCAGCTGGGCGCGGCGCGTTACCTGTTTGCGGTGTTGCCACTGGTCTTCTTCATCCGGCCCCCCAAGGTTCCCTGGAAATGGGTGCTGCTGTACGGTCTGTTTCAGGGTGTCGGGCAATTCGGCATTCTGTTCACCGCCCTGCAGCTTGGCATGACGGCGGCCCTGGCATCGGTGCTGGTGCAGACGCAGGTATTCTTTACCGCCCTGTTCGGTTTTTTCCTGCTGAATGAGCGTGCCAGCCGACCCCTGCAGCTGGGTTTGCTGCTGGCGGCTGCCGGACTGTCGTGCTTTGCCCTCAACTACCTGAATCCTGGGGTGGGCCTGGGCGCCGCCACAACACTTCTGGGCTTTGCGCTGACGCTGTGCGCCGCCTTCATGTGGGCGATGTCCAACATCGTGGCACGGCGCGTGCAGCAAGGCAGCAAAAACTATTCGACGATTGCCTTCATTGTCTGGAGCAGCCTGGTGCCAGTGCTGCCCTTTGTTGCCATGTCGTATTTTTTCGATCCGGAGGCGACACGCTGGCAATGGGCGCAGGCGCGCACTTCGAGTTGGCTGGCCGCCGCCTACCTGGGATGGATCGCGACCATCGTTGGCTACAGTCTTTGGACTGGCTTGCTCAAGCGCCACCCGGCAAACCGCGTGGCGCCGTTCAGCCTGGGTGTGCCGATTGTTGGTCTGGCCGCCGGCACGCTGGTGCTGGGCGAAGTCATCACGGCCTGGCAATGGGCCGGCATTGCCTTGCTGGTGGCGGCGCTGGCTTGCGTGATGCTGGGTGGGCTGCTCAAACCCTCCGGCGTCAAAGCATGAAGCCCAGATTCACCGGATAGCCGGCCCCTCCAAAATGCCCGATGTTGGGCAGGATACCGGCGAGTTCGCTGTCCGCTACGCCAAACCACTTTGCCAGCGTGGCTGCGTACTGGTCAACCGAGGTGCTGGGCAGCAGGCGGCCCTGCCCGACATGCCACTGGTCTTCCGGCGCCGCGGTGCTGCTCACGCTCACAGGCGGCGCGCTGCCGTAAAACGCCTGGCCCTTGACCGCGCCACCAACCACCAGGTGGTGGCTGCCCCAGCCGTGATCCGAGCCGTCGCCGTTGGAGGCCAGCGTGCGGCCAAAGTCGGAGGCGGTGAAGGCTGTCACCTTGCTGGCAACGCCCATCTCCACCGTCGCGTCATAAAAAGCGGTCATCGCGGCGCTGACCTGCCCCATCAGCGTGGGCTGCTGTGTGATCAGGTTGTCGTGCAGATCAAAGCCGCCCATCGAGACCAGAAAGACCTGGCGTTTGGCGCCCAGCACGGACTGCCCCTTGATCAGACGCGCCACCATCTTGAGTTGCTGCGCCAGACCGTCGGTTCCAAAAGCGGTTGCCGGTGGCGGCAGCGCCAGCGCCGCCGTGACCGCTGTCTCGGCGCTGATGGCGCGACGAGTTACGCGGTTGTATTCGTTCTCCAGTTTGTGGCTGCGTGTTTGCTGAATCAGGCTGCTCATTGCCGCGCTGACGGCACTGGAGCCATACACCGTGGCGGCCGTGGCGGCTGTAATCCTGATGGCGCCGCTGGTACTAACCTGGTACTGCAGCGCCGCATCTCCTGACAGGAACACTGCGTTGCCCGTCACCGACATGCAGGTGAAGGTGGCATTGCCGTTGCCGGCCAGGGCCAGGTCGCCGATGTTGCCGCCCCAGCCCACTGTCGAACCCTCGGGCGAGGACGACTGCCAGATCGACTGCTGGTCGTTGTGCGAAAAAAGTTGCGGTGGCAGCGGATACAGCTTGCGGTTCGTGCCGCTGTACTGGGCGCGCGTCAGCGGCACCACCAGCGGGCCGACATTGAGTTGCACAGCGCCATGCCCCCTGTTGAACAAGCTGGTCAAGCCGCTCATCGCTGGATGCAGCGCGTACTGGCGCGTCTTGCCCGTCACATCGATCGGCGCCGTTGTGGGGGTCAGCAGCGTGGCTGCCAGATCGGCCTTGGCCAGTGCAATGCCGCCTGCGCTCTGGCCGACGCCGCCACCGCGAATGCTGTTGTACAGGTTGTAGCTCGGGTCGTCGTAAGTCACCACCGTGTTGGCGTAATCGTTGCCACCGTACAGAAACACGCACACCAGTGCCTTGTAGTCGGTCGCTTCAAAAGCCGCTGCCTCGCCCATGGCGGCCAGGTTCAGGGCCAGTGGCAGCGCGGTGCCGCTGAGCGCCAGTTGGCCAGAGCGCTTCAGGAAGGCGCGGCGTGTTTGACGGTCGAGTTGTAGTAGATGCATGGAAGCCTTTGATCAGTCGGGGACAGAGCTAAGGATGGTCTGCACAACCCCCGCCAAAGCGAGAGTTAACGGTTAAACAGTTATTCA
>JBAXFI010000170.1:0-5373 GCA_037139995.1 Comamonadaceae bacterium
TCGAGCATCCGGCGAATCGGCTTGAGCGCCTTGGCCGCTTCGTCACGGTGGTAACCCTCCCGAGTCTTGCGACTGACGAACTGCGCAACGTGCTTTGAGAAAGGGGTCTGAACGTTCAACAAGTGAACCTCCATCAGCCCATTCTTGCGGAACTCACCGATGACATGCCGCACCGCATGCTGTGCGTTGCGCGAGCCATCTACCGGAACAAGTACTTTTTCCATGACGCTCTCTCCTTCAAAGTTATTCGACGTTTCCAATACCGCTGCCCTTTGCCTCTTCAAATCCGCCAACCTGACACTGATCCGTGATTCCAGGCGGTGGTGGTTTTCTACAAACCCCTTCCACAAGACACCAAAGACGGTGACAAGGTAGACCATCGGCACCGTCAGGGCGTAAGTGCTGAGGGCATCCTTGAGGGCGGGCTCCGAGGTCATCATCTTGGCTGCCGTGAAAGCAAGCACACCGGCGCCCAGATACACGAGTGCGGGGTAGCGCTCAACGTACTTCAACAGCATGCTGCTGCCCCAAATCAGGATCGGGATGCTGATCAGCAGACCCAGAATTACCAGCAGGAAACTCCCGTGGGCTGCCCCGGCCACGCCGAGGACGTTGTCCATTCCCATGACCATGTCGGCCACCACAATGGTTCGGATGGCGGCCCAGAACGTGGGGGCACCCTTGATATGTGCTGCTTCCCCATTTTCGTGCTCGGGTATGAGTAGCTTGTAGGCGATCCAGATCAGCATCGCACCGCCCGCGAAGAGCAGCCCCGGAAACTGCAGCAGCCAGACAACGACCAGCGTCAACAGGCTGCGGACAATGACCGCACCAGCCGCCCCGACAATCATTGCCCGGCGTTGGAGGTGACGCGGCACATTGCGCGCCGCCAGTGCAATCACAATCGCATTGTCACCGGCCAGGACCAGATCAATGGCAACGATCGCTGCCAGTGCGGTCGCAAATTCAATGGTAAAGATGTCCATATTTCACATTTCTCAGGTTCGCCGTCATCCGCACCCAGGCCACAGGTGGCGGCTCCGCTCAGGTGGGTTGCATCTGCTGAATTCCTGAGAGAACCCAGCCACCCCTGCCTTCGCTGGCTTTGACCAGATGCCATGTCTCGTCGAATGACTCGGGCACAGAGCCTTTGTTCTCGCGGATCGTTCCGGTAAAGCGCACGCTGACCACGTAGCGATCGCCCTCGTCAAGCACATCAATCACCTTGGCTTGGACGTCCACAACTTCGGTTTCCTGGGCGGCACCACCGCGCGCCGCCAGGTCCAGTTTCAAATCGGCGAGCATCTCGGGCGTCGTGAACTCGCCGATGTCGTCCAGATTTCCCTTGTCATTGGCAGCCTGCAAGCGAATGAACTGAATCGTGGCATTGCGCTCGAAGCCGGCCACATCAAAATCCGCTGGAATGCTGCTGGTAGCAAGCAGCTTTGAACCGATGCTGGAGCCTGGCATGGAGACCTCATAGCTTTTTTGTGCCATCTCGGCGCGATCAAGGCCAGCGCCGGCGTATTGCATGCCCCCGATTTGCACTGCCCGTGGTTGCTGGGCAGTAGCGCGCTTGCGCATGATCAAACCGACCACCGCGAGGACGGCCATGATTGCCAGTCCCATCATCATCATGGACGCCAGTTCCTCACCGAATCCGAAGTGGGAAGCCAAGGCAGCCAGGCCAAGACCGGCGGCCAGGCCAGCCAGTGGTCCCATCCAGGAGCGCTTCGGTTGTGCCGCGGCCGCCGCAGGTGCGGTGGGCGTTTGCGCTGGCTTGACCTCTGGCGCCTTGTTCGCGGGGGCCGACTGACGTTGCATCCCCGATGACTTGCCACCGCCCAGCCGTTTTGCCGCTTCGGCATCTCCGACGCCAAGGAACAGCCCCAGCGTCAGCACAACTGCCAAAATTGAAAGAAGAAGTTTCATTGAAGTCTCCGTTGATGAAAGGTTTCTGGGGCCAAGAGTAGTTGCTTGAACAATATCAAAAAAGCAGATAATTGCGTATTAACAATCCCTAAAAGACGAACTATGCGCGCCGACTTCAATTACAAGCATCTGTACTATTTCTGGGTGGTAGCCAAGGAGGGCGGCATTTCCCGTGCCGCAAACAAACTCGATATGGCGGTGCAGACCATCAGTGCGCAAGTGAGGGAACTGGAGCGTTCGCTGGGCTACGCTTTGCTCAAGCCGGCAGGCAGGGGCCTGGTGCTGACCGACGCCGGTATAGCAGCCATGCAGCAGGCTGATCTGATATTTCAACTCGGCGAGAATCTGCCTACCGTGGTGCGAGATGCCATGAGCACTCCTGCCGTCAGACTGGCTGTGGGCATATCGGATGCTTTGCCCAAGTTGGTGGTGCATGGCTTGTTGCAACCCATCCTGACGGAGCCCCATTTGCGCCTGTTGTGCAACGAAGGCGAGTTCGATGATCTATTGGGAGATTTGGCCCTGCACCGCCTGGACATTGTCTTGGCCGATCGTCCTGCCCCTGCCAATCCGAACATCAAACTCTACTCGCACTCCATGGGTTCTTCGCCCATCTCCTGGTACGCAAGTGCCGAACTCTACAAGTCAGCAAAGAAGGATTTTCCGCATTCCCTTGCGGAGCTGCCTGTCCTGCTGCCTACCAGCCACAACGACGTTCGCGCCCGGATCGACCACTGGTTTGAACAGCGCGGCATCCGGCCCCGCGTTGTTGGCGAGTTCGAGGACAGTGCGTTGCTCAAGACCTTTGGCACCGGCGGCATGGGCGTCTTTCCGGCAGTGGAATGGGTTCGTGAAGACCTGCTGACGCGCGATGGGGTAAGGAGTCTCGGGCCTTGCGATGAGGTGGAAGAGAATTTCTTCGCGATTGGTACCGAACGCAAGGTGCAGCATCTGCTGGTTCAGCGCCTTCTTGCGGCTCGTCGTGCATCTTTTTGATCGATAGCCACGCCGTGACGGATTGAAAATGACTTTTCAATGGGGAGCGATACAAAGTTTTCATCAATAGCACAGTGCAGGCCCGAAAACCGCTAAGATTGACGTTTACGTAAACGTCAAGTCTCCGGAGTTTCACCATGACCGATCTGTCCGCCGATTTCAAGGCACTCGCCAGCTATCGCCCTGTCAACAAGGTGCGTTTTGTGACGGCCGCCAGCCTGTTTGACGGGCACGACGCGGCCATCAACATCATGCGCCGCATCCTGATGAGCATGGGTGCCGAGGTGATTCACCTGGGGCACAACCGCAGCGTTAACGAAGTTGTGACAGCGGCCCTGCAGGAAGACGCGCAGGGCATTGCCATCAGTTCCTACCAGGGCGGGCACGTCGAGTACTTCAAGTACATGGTGGACCTGCTCAAGGAGCGCGGCGGTTCGCACATTCAGGTGTTTGGTGGTGGCGGTGGCGTCATCGTGCCGCCCGAAATCCGCGAACTGCAGGCCTATGGCGTCTCGCGCATCTACAGCCCGGAAGACGGACAGCGCATGGGGCTGGCTGGCATGATCGGCGAGATGGTGATGCGCTGCGACAAGGACCTCACCAGCTATGCGCCCAAAGAGCTGACTGCCATCCAGGGCCACGGGGAGATGGCCTGGCGTGCGCTGGCGCAACTGATCACGGCACTCGAAAACGAAAAAGCCGACGGCCAGGGCAAGGGCGCCACCAGCGCCTCACTCAGCGCTCTGGTTGAACAAATACGAAAGACGGCTGTTGGCAAAAAGGTGCCCGTGCTGGGTATCACCGGCACCGGTGGTGCCGGCAAGTCTTCGCTCACTGATGAACTCATTCGCCGTCTAAGGCTGGACCAGAACGACAGCTTGCGCATCGCGCTGATCAGCATCGACCCGTCACGCCGCAAGACCGGTGGCGCGCTGCTGGGAGATCGCATCCGCATGAACGCGATCTCGCCCTGGAGCCAGGGACAGCGTGTCTTCATGCGCAGTCTGGCTACGCGTGACTACGGCTCGGAGATCAGCCCGGCGCTGCCGGACGTGATTGCCGCCTGCAAGGTGGCGGGTTTTGACCTGGTGCTGGTCGAGACCTCGGGCATTGGCCAGGGCGACGCAGCCATCGTGCCGCATGTGGATGTGCCGATGTACGTGATGACGCCTGAATTTGGCGCGGCCAGCCAGCTTGAAAAAATCGACATGCTGGACTTTGCCGAGTTCGTTGCCATCAACAAGTTTGACCGCAAGGGCGCGCTGGACGCCCTGCGCGACGTGGCCAAGCAGGTGCAGCGTAACCGCGAAGCCTTCACCACACCGGCCGAGCAGATGCCGGTGTTTGGCACGATGGCGGCGCGCTTCAATGATGACGGTGTGACGGCTCTGTACCAGGCACTCAAACCGCGCCTGGCTGAACTCGGGCTGAAGCTCTCACCCGGCAGCCACCTGCCGGCGGTGGCCGTGCGGCACAGCACCAACCAGACGCCGGTGGTACCAGCCGGGCGTACCCGTTACCTGGCCGAAATCAGTGACACCGTGCGCGGCTACAAGAAGCGCGCTCGCTCTCAGGCCAAACTGGCGCGCGAAGTGCAGCAGTTGCGTGAAAGTGCTCGCATGCTCAAACTCGCTGACGCCAACCAGGGCGATGCGTACGAGACACTGACCAAGCTGGCCACCCAGCGTGAGGAACTGCTGGGCAGCGCTGAGCGCAAACTGCTGGCGCAGTGGCCGACGATGCAGACAGCCTATGCGGGCGACGAGTACGTGGTCAAGATCCGCGACAAGGAACTACGTACAGCGCTGACCAGCAAAAGCCTGAGTGGCACCACCATCCGCAAGGTGGCGCTGCCCCAGTATGAAGACCACGGCGAAATCCTGAAGTGGCTGACGCTGGACAACGTTCCCGGCAGCTACCCCTACACGGCTGGCACTTTTGCCTTCAAGCGCGAAGGCGAAGACCCGACGCGCATGTTCGCTGGCGAGGGCGACGCGTTTCGTACCAACACGCGCTTCAAGCTGCTCAGCTCCGGCATGGCGGCCAAACGCCTTTCCACCGCTTTTGATTCGGTCACGCTGTACGGGAACGACCCCGATCCGCGCCCCGACATCTACGGCAAGGTCGGCAATAGCGGCGTCAGCATTGCCACGATCGATGACCTGAAGGTGCTCTACGGCGGCTTTGACCTGTGCAGCCCGACGACCTCGGTCTCCATGACCATCAATGGCCCGGCACCGACCATTCTGGCGATGTTCATGAACACGGCGATCGACCAGAACATCGACAAATTCAAGGCCGAGAACGGTCGCGAGCCGACCGACACCGAACTGGCCAAGATCAGGGAGTGGGTGCAGGAAAACGTGCGCGGCACCGTGCAGGCCGACATTCTGAAAGAGGACCAGGGCCAGAACACCTGCATTTTCTCGACCGAGTTTTCGCTGA
>JBAXFI010000171.1:0-5340 GCA_037139995.1 Comamonadaceae bacterium
TTACGACCTTCAAGTTTGGCTGGGGGCCACATGAAACCGGTTTGTCACTCATGGCGGTTGGCGCTGTCAACGTGCTGATGCAGGGCGTCTTGCTCAAACATGTGCTGAAGCGCATTTCTCCTCAAAGGCTGGCCGTGATCGGACTGGCTACCTCGGCCGTGGCCTTCTGCGCTTTTGGGCTGGTGCCCCAGAGTTGGATGGTATTTGTCATCATCGTGTTGAACATGCCGTCGGCCGCTACCGGTTCCGCATTGCAAAGCATCGTGTCGGGCGCGGCCCCTGCCAGCATCCAGGGCCGAACACTGGGCGCCGTCTCTTCGCTCAACAGCATGGTCGCTGTACTGGCACCTTTGGCTGGGGCCGGCTTGCTGGCACTGGTATCGGATGCACCGCCAGGCGACCTGCGCTTGGGACTCCCCCTGTTTGCAGGAAGTCTGATTCAGATCACAGCACTGGTGCTGGCGATCTGGCACTTCTCTCAGCGCCGGCCAGCGGCATAAACCAATATGAAACCACCCCGCAGATTGCAATCGCTCATTGACGAGGGCCTGATCGACATGGTCGTTCGCCAACTCATGAGTGGCAAGGAAGCCACCGTCTACGTCGTGCGCTGTGGCGATGAAACGCGTTGCGCCAAGATCTACAAGGAAGCCACGCAGCGCAGCTTTCGACAGGCCGTGGACTACACCGAAAACCGCAAAGTCAAGAATACGCGGCAAGCCCGTGCCATGGCCAAGGGAACCAGATTCGGGCGCCAGGCGCAGGAGGCTGCATGGCAAAGTGCCGAGGTCGACGCGCTCTACCGCCTGGCTGCGGCGGGCGTGCGTGTACCGCAGCCCTTCAATTTCCATGATGGCGTACTGCTGATGGAACTGGTCGTGGATGCACAGGGCGACGCGGCCCCGCGTCTGAACGATCTCGTCTTTACCCCAGAGCAGGCTACAGCCCACCATGCCACACTGATTGCCGAGGTGGTGCGCATGTTGTGCGCCGGCTTGATCCACGGCGACCTGTCAGAGTTCAACATACTGATGGCTGGGGATGGCCCCGTGATCATCGACTTGCCACAAGCCGTGGACGCAGCGGGCAACAACCATGCCCAGCGAATGTTATTGCGCGATGTCGCCAACCTGCGCGACTTCTTTGGCAAGTTTGCCCCGGAATTGCTAAGCACGGACTACGGCCCTGAAATCTGGACCCTGTACCAGTCGGGTCTGCTCTCCACCGAGTTGGTTCTCACTGGTCATTTTGATCGAAAAACCGCTGCCGTCGATTTGGGCGGTGTCCTGCGCGAGATCGACGACGCCCGGTCCGAAGAGGCAGCGCGCCGCCAGCGCCTGCTGGCTTAGTACATTAAGCCCTGGCCCGTTTGCAGGCTGCCCTGCACTTTGCACCAGGCCGCATCGGGTCGCCACTTTGCCGCCCAGCGCGGCATTTGCGCCGCTGGCATGGGCCGGGCAATGCCGTAACCCTGTGCCAGCATGCAGCCCAGTTGCAGCAGCAGGGAGCCGTGTTCAATGGTCTCCACCCCTTCGGCAATGACATCTCGCTTGAAGGCTGCTGCCATGCCGATGATGCCTTGCAAGATAGCCCAGTCACCCGGGTCTTCGAGCATGTCCCGCACAAAACTCTGGTCGATCTTGAGCATGGCAACCCGAAGACGCTTGAGATAGGCAAGCGAGGAATAACCCGTTCCAAAGTCGTCCAGCGCAAACTTCACTCCGAGCTGGGCACAGGCTTCGATCACGTCGGACACCTGAGCAATATCTTCGAGCGCGCTGGTCTCCAGTACTTCGAGTTCAAGGCTGCTGGGCCTGACTTGCGGATGCTTTGCCAATATGAATTTGAGCCTGTCCACGAAGTCGCCTTGCTGCAACTGGCGTGCGCCGATGTTCACACTGACCCTCATGTCCAGGCCCGCCACGTGCCAGCGCTCGACCTGGGTCAAAGTGGTGTCAATCACCCACTCGCCAATGGAGACGGCCAGTGGATGCTCCTCGATCACTGGCAAGAATGAGGCAGGGTCCAGCAGCCCCTTCTCTGGATGCTGCCAGCGGATCAGGGCTTCGGCACCAATGATCTGCCCGCTTCGCATATTGACCTTGGGCTGGAAATACAGGACGAACTCCTGGTTGTCGAGCGCCAGGCGGATGCGTTCCACGCTTTCGTGACGGCCCCGGATGCTGCGGTCTTGCTCGGCGTCGAAGAAGTGATAGCGGTTCTTCCCAGACAACTTGGCCTGGTACATGGCCTGGTCGGCCTGGCGCAGCAGCTGATCGGCGTCGATTTCCTGCTTCTGAGGAAAAACTGTGACGCCCAGGCTGGCCGAGACTTGCAGGTTGAGGTCTCCCACCCGCACTGGCTGCGAGCAGGCCTCCAGCAGCCGACTGAGCAGAGGGCGGCTGGCTGCCAGGTCTTCCAGGTCAATCAGTACAGCAACAAACTCGTCACCGCCGAGTCGCGCCAGGCTGTCACCTTCTCGCAGCGCATGCTTCATGCGCTGGGCCAGGGTGATCAGGACCTGGTCGCCAGCGTCATGGCCGTGCTGGTCGTTGATGGCCTTGAAGCCATCGAGGTCAAGATAGACCACCGCGAGCTGCTGGCGACGGCGCTGCGCCTGCGCCATGGCCTGCTGGAGCCGGTCGGCCAGCAGCACGCGGTTGGGCAGGTTGGTCAGCGCGTCAAAGTGGGCGATGTGCTCAAGCTGGATTTGATGTTCCTTCATCGCCGAGATGTCGGAGAACAATCCCACATATTGCTGCACCGCGCCCGAAGCGTCACGCACGGCGCTGATCGTGAGCAATTCAGCATAGACCTCGTCGTCCTTGTGCCGGTTCCAGATCTCCCCACTCCAGTGGCCCTGGTCGATCAGGTCGTGCCACATGGCTTCATAGAAGGTCTGGTCCTGCCGGTCAGACTTGAGCATGCGCGGATTCTGCCCCAGCGCTTCGTCGCGACCATAGCCGGTGATGCGGGCAAACGCTTCATTGACATCAATGATGGTGCCGCGGGCGTCGGTGATGATGATGCCCTCGCGGGCGTGGCTGAAGACCTTGGCGGCGAGCTGGAGTTTGGCCTCGGCCCGTTTGCGCTGCGTGATGTCTTGCACCAGGCCGGCCAGCCGAATCACCCGACCGCTGGCGTCGCGCTCCGGGAAGCCCTGAACAAAGCAGGGGCGCTGCTCGCCGTCAGGCTGCACCGTCATCAGTTCGAGCTCGTAGGGCGTGCCGACCGACACTGCCGTGCCAACCGCAGCAAACAGTTCTTGCGTGGATTGCGGCGTGTACAGCTCGGCTTGCCCCTGCAGATTCGGAATGCCCAGCGCCGGGTCGCGCCCGAAAATTCGATACATCTCGGGCGACCAGCTCACAATGTTCGCATCGACGTTCCACTCAAAACTGGCCAGACGCACCATGCTTTCCGTGCGCTCCATCATGGTCTTGATGCGTTGCAAGGCGTTCTCGGCTTGCTTGCGCCGGGTCATATCCCGGTGCGTTATGACCGCCCCACCGTTGGCTTCTCGACCCAGGGGCATGGCGGTCATGGAGAACCAGCGCTCCTGCTGCGGCGAATCGCAACGGTATTCGAGGTTAAAGCTCGACAACCGCCCCTGCAAAACCGATTGAAGCCCGCTGTGCGCATCCTCCATGTCGACACCGCAACCAGCGCGGCAAACAGCCAGGTAGTTGACGCCAATGCCCGTGTGAGGAGTTGACCTGCCAGGCTCGGAACTATTTTCCATGGCAAACTCAAGCCAGTGCTCATTGACTGCCCGAATCACGCCGTCGCGATCGACAACAGCAATTTCGGCATCCATCGAATTCAGCACAACGTCCTTGAAAGCCTCGCTTGCTTTCAGCAATTCTTCCCTTTGGGCATAGTTCTCCAGCAAGATGTTGAAGCCGCCAATCAGTTCGCCAATTTCGTCATCACGGGATACCGGCAAGGCCTGGATCGGGTGATCGGTGCTAGACCGGACTGCAATTGCTCGGCTGGCGGCCAGCATCGGTGCGAATTGCTTGCGCAACATGCGGCTGATCAGCCACCATGTCAGTACGCCCGCTAGCAGCGTAAAAATGAAGGCGCTGACGAACAGACGCTGCAGCATGCTGTCTACTGGGGCAAAGGCCTCTTTGACTGGCAGCGCGGCTACGATCAGCCAGCCCGCTGAAGGAATTCCCTTTGCCGCTGACAGTTCCATAACGCCACGCGAACTGACGGCTGTGCCAAAACCCTCGTAACCTTGTCTATAACGATCGTAGATCGGGTTGACACCCGGTGCGGGTGCTGGCTGCATGACACGGGTCTTGTCGGATGCCGTGACAATCAGCTGATGCTGCGGAGCGAACAGCAGATAGCCGCCACTCTTGCCGTAACGAGTTTGCGCAATCTGATCAAGAAAATTGGGTTTGTCCAGGTTGATCGTGCCCACAATGACGCCGCTTACATGGGCCGTGCTGTCAAAAATGGGGGCGGTAATGCTGAATATTGGCGTCCCCAACTTCTTCCCCATGGCGGGGCGCCCGATCACCGTCTTGCCCTCCTTCAGCGGAATTGAAACGGATTCCCTGTCAATGTAATTGATACCAACACGGCCCGTTGAAGCCGGTACGTCGGCTATGGCGATGCCATCTGACCGAGTGACGAAGACGCCGCCATTGAACAGCAGCTGCAAGAGGGGGCGTTGTTCGAGCAAGGTTTGCAAAGCCGCTGAATTGGTCAAAACTGCGGGGGTGGCTTCTTTGGCAATGGTTTCGAGTGCGCGCATGCGTTCGCTCAGGCGACCATCAATTTCTTGAGCGATCCCCGTGACAGTAGAGAACTGTTGCTCGCCCAACACGATCTGCATGTCTTCGCGCAGCATTCGGCTGGCATAGAACGCCATTGCCCAGATGCTAACAACGAAAATCGTCAGTGTGAACAGCGTCACTCTTGTCTTGAGCGAGCGACTCAAAGAGAAGCGTGAGTTCATCCTGCCAGCCTTAGCCAAACTTCACTGGCGTAGTACGGCCCAGAGGCCTGGCGATGCTCACTCATAGCAATTCCTTGGATGGTCCATTGACCAAGTCACCACCAAGCCACTGTGTGACGTCCACGCCGCACAGCGGATTTGATCGATACGTCTATTTACGACATGTTGGCGGCAAACTTGAGTGAGGCGCCGGTACTCCCGGTTGCCCTCTGCCTAAAATTCTTCCCACTGCTCCTCGCTGCTGCCAGCTGGAGCGGCCTTGGCTGTTTGCGCCGCTGGCTGGGGAGCCCTTGTCGGTTTGGCGGCTAGCCGCGGTGCTGCATGGGCAACGGGGCGGGGTGCGCTGCGGTGCGGTGTCGATAGCGCTG
>JBAXFI010000172.1:0-5337 GCA_037139995.1 Comamonadaceae bacterium
TGATCGACATTTCGCAAGCCGCCATCGACGGCGCCCTGGCCCGCTTTGCCGACTATGCCAACAAGGCACTGGCCAAGGGCAAGATGAACGCACAGCAGGCGGCAGCGGTGCAGCACAACGTCCACGGCAGCACCGACTACGACGCCATCAAGGGTTGTGACTGGGTGATCGAAGCCGCCACTGAAAACATCAAACTCAAGCGACGCATCTTTGCCGAGATTGAAGCCCGTGTGGCCAGTGACGCCGTCATCACTTCCAATACCAGCTCCCTACCCGCCGAGCGCATTTTTTCCGAGCTCCAGCACAAGGAGCGCGCCACTGTCACCCACTTCTTTGCGCCGGCGTGGCGCAACCCGGCGGTGGAGGTGATAGCCTGGGCCGGCGCAGCACCGGACCTGGTGGTCTGGTTGCGCTGGATCTTCTGCAACACCGGCAAAGTGCCATTGACCACCACCGACGTTCCCTGCTTCATGCTGGACCGCATCTTTGACAACTGGTGCAACGAGGCCGCGCTGCTGCTCAACCAGGCCAGTGCCGCTGAAATTGACAGCGTGGCCACGGAGTTCGTCCATGCCGGGCCCTTCTTTGTACTGAATCTGGCGCGCGGCAACCCGATCATCACCGAGACCAATACCTTGCAGGCCGATGAAGAAGGCGAGCATTACCGCCCGGCACCGGTCTTCAAATCCGTACAGAACTGGCTCACCGTCGCACCCGGCAAGCGCGTTGATGTGCCGGCGGCCGTGGCGCAAGGCATCCGGGATCGCCTGCTGGGCATCCTGTGGTCGCAATCGGTCGACATCCTGGACCGCGCCATCGGTACGCCGGCCGATCTTGACCTGGGTTGCTGCACGGCACTCGGCTTCAAGAGCGGGCCGCTGGCCCTGCTGCGTCAGACCCCGCTGGCCGAGGCGCAACGCATATTTGACCGACTGGCGCTGGAGCGAGCCGGCATGCCCATGCCGCGCAAACCGCTGGCAGACTACCTGCGTTTCGAGCGCCACGTGCTGGTCGACGATCTGGACGGCGTCAAGGTCATCACCCTGCGCCGCCCCGAGGCCTTGAATGCCTTGCATGATGAAATGACGGATGAAATTCTGGCTGTGATCCGCCGCTTCGAGGACGAGCCCGGTGTCGCCGGGTTTGTCATCACCGGTTATGGCAACAAGGCTTTTTGTGCGGGTGCCGACATCGGCCGTTTCCCGTCGATGCTCGGTGACAAGGACGCCGCCGCGCAGTATTCACGCGACTGCTCACGCCTGCTGGTGCATCTGGATGGCATGCACAAGCCCGTCGTGGCTGCCCTCAACGGCATGGCCCTCGGTGGCGGTTTTGAGTTGGCGATGCGTTGCCACGCGCTGGTTGCCGTCGAGCACAGCTGGATGCAGTTGCCCGAGGTCAGTCTGGGCATCCTGCCTGGCATCGGTGCCATGGTCGTGCCCTACCGTCGCTGGCCGCAGGCCGCCGGCACCTTCCACGCCATGTTGCGACGCTGCGAAAAACTCAAGGCCAAACAGGCCCTGGCGCTCGGTGTCGTGGATGCTCTGGCGAAAGATTCGTCGGAGTTGATCACTCTGGCCGTAGCGCGCGTGCAGGCTCTGGCGCAAGGACATGCACGTATCGCCGATGTGCCCGTCGCCCTGCCCGCTTTCGAGCCCATGGATGGCAAGGCGGCAAGTGGCATGACTTTGAGTCCTACCACGCTCGCCCTGCTCGAGCGTGCCGTCGAGCAGGCGGCGCAAGCGCCAAGCCTGGCGGCGGCGCTGGAGATCGGCTACCTCGCCTTTGGCGACAGCGCCTGCACAGCGGCTGCCCGTGAAGGCATCGCGGCCTTTGGCGAGAGGCGCGCACCCGACTTCGCCGCTGTTGGATGAGCCCCTGTGGGTTCGCAGGACACGGCGATGCATGACGTCCATACTGGCCCTCACCCATGGATTGCCGCATGCCCTTCGGGTCGTTGTTGTCGATAACCGGAAGCCGCCAATCTTCTTGACCTCGCGGCTGCTCAAACGGACACGGTCGAAGGGCTCTTTAAGACACATTGCTGCCGGTCACGGAGAAATTTCGTAAGTCAAGTACGCCGACGTAACCGGTCGGACATCTGAAAACTGGGAATGCCCGGTCCCAACCAATCAGCAGACCGTCAGAGCTGTCACCGGATAACCGTTGTCCAGATACAAATCAACAAAAAAACAAAGTAAGTATTGCCAGCATTCAACCTCCTTACTATAATTAACTTCGTAAGGAAAAAGGAGATTGAAATGTCAAACGATGCTACGCTTACCAGTAAGGGGCAAACAACTATCCCTAAGGATATTCGGGATAGTCTTTCCATGAAGACCGGAGACCGAATGACGTTCACGCTGATGCCTGATTCCACAGTAGTCATGCGGGTGAAGTCCAAGAGCATCACTGAATTAGCAGGCTCATTGCATCAGAAGGGTCGCCAGGCTGTGCCGATTGAGCAGTTGTCGCGGTGATGCTGGGGATCGATACCAATGTGCTCGTTCGCTTTCTGGTTCGGGACGAGGAAGCACAGTTTGAGAAGGCGCGCAAGCTGATTAAGCGTGAAGTCGCGGCAGGCAGCACCGTTCTTGTCAATCAATTGGTTCTCTTGGAAACCGAATGGGTGTTACGCAGCCGATTTAGCCTGGCAAAGAATCTGATCATTCAAGCCATCTCCGGCTTGCTCGATGCGAGCGATGTTCGATTCGAGGATGAGCCAGCCGTCGAGGAGGCTCTTTTCATCTGGAAAGATTCAGCCGCCGATTTCGCCGATTGTCTTATCGGGGCCAAGAACCGACGGCTTGGATGTCGAGCGACCGCGACCTTCGATATGAAGGCTTCCAAGTTGCCGGGGTTTATAGCTGTCTGACGATAATCTGGGGGCACGATCACACCCGCGCTGGTATGCAGTCGCCAGCGCTGCAATGGGTTTGGCGCTTTTGGCCCCGATCACGGGTGCCTTGGTGCTGGACGCTGCGCAGTGGCCTTCCCCCTGGTGGCACTGGGGCGGTTTGACGCTCAACGGGGTCGGCCTCGCAGGCAACCTGTGGGGGCTGAGGTGATGGCATCGTTACGCCCGACCAACCCGCCCCGTGCTTCCCGTTTGACCTGCATTTGAACCAAGACAACCACACAGGCTCACCCATGTACAAACAACACATCCAACACCCAACGGCCTGGCTTGCACTGGCCGCGTTGACCCTGCTGCTGCCTGGCTGCAGCGGATCCGCTCCTGATGTCATCTTCCGCGGCGGCCCTGTCCTCACGGTCAATGACAAGGACGACGTAGTGCAGGCATTGGCCATGCGCGATGGCGTCATCACCGCCGTGGGAACCGAGGCCGAGGTTATGGCCACCAGGACTACCAACACCCAGGTGATCGACCTGCAAGGTAAGACTTTGATGCCGGGCTTCGTGGGCGCCCACGAGCACCCCACCCTGACGGCCGTGTTCAACGGCGCCATCAACCTCTCGGGTTTCCAGCACAAGACCAATGCGGAGGTATGGACTGCCCTGCGCCGTGAAGTGTCAGGTGTCCCCAAGGGCCAGTGGATCTACGCCGGCGGCCTGGACGCCATCCTCACCCCGGACCTGAAGATGCCAACCCGGACCGAACTGGACGCCATTGCACCGGACAACCCACTGGTACTGGTCTCGCAAACTCTGCACTCATTCTGGGCCAACTCACGCGCCTTTTCGGAGGCAGGCATCACCCACAACACGCCCGACCCCGGCACCGGGTCCTATTACGAACGCGACGCGCAGGGGCAGTTCACAGGCTTCATCGCCGAAACCCGTGCCGCCCAACCCCTTATGAAGGAACTCAAGTCACCGTGGAAGCTGTACCAGCGCTACACCAGTGTGCTGGACGGCTTGCTGGCCAACGGCTTTACCACCGTGGCCTCGTTGGGATACAACGTGCCACCGCTGTTGGCGCGGGTCGCGGCCTCCAAGCAGCTGTCGCCAAGCATCCGACAGTACTTCTACCTGGTGGAGGACGAGCTTCAATACTTGCCGTCCAAGCCGGACAACGGCAACGACTACTTCCGCGTGCTGGGTATAAAACTCTGGCACGACGGCTCGCCCTACACCGGAAGCATGTACACCAGTGTGCCGTACATGGACAGCCCGCTGGGCCGCACCCTGGGCATACAGGGCGGCAGTCATGGCAGCGCCATGATCGAGCAGGATGCGCTGGTGCAAAAACTGCAGCAGTACACAGGCCAGGGCTGGCAAGTGGCCATCCACAGCCAGGGCGATGCTTCCAACCGCGCCGTTTTGCAGGCGGTGGAAAAGGCCGGGTCGCTCCCCGGAGCGGCCCCCGTGGTGCGTGTAGAGCACGGCGTTTTTTTGCAAGCAGATGCCATGCCGGAACTGGCACGGCTGGGAGTCACGCCCTCGTTCCACATCCACCATATCAAGTACTACGGCGACGCGCTGGCCAACAGCATCGTGGGTTTGGCCGCCGCGCAGCAGACCCTGCCCGTGCGGGCGGCCTTTGCCGCGCGCCTGCAGCCCACACTGCATGCCGACAGCCCCATGTTTCCTCCCAATGGCTTTGCGCTGATGCAGACCGCCATGAATCGCGCCACCGGCATGGGGCTGCTGCTCAATGCCCCCGAAGCCATTAGTGCCCGGCAGGCGCTGCGGGCCATGACCATCCACGGTGCGTACCAACTGCGCATGGCCGACAAGACGGGTTCACTGGAAACCGGCAAATGGGCTGACTTGCAGATCGTCGACCGCAATCCCTACGAAACGCCGGTTGCCCAACTCGACCAGCTGCGCCCGCTGGGGGTGTACGTGGGTGGTCGGGCCCAGATCGCCCTGCCCTGAAGGGCTTGCGCAGTCAGGGTTTATTGCAGTGGTGCAAGCTTTGTTGCACCCGTGGCATCGGGGGCAGCCATCCATCCGCTTTGGAGCAGGCAAATCGCAAGCCGCCGCGGCATTGTTGCCCGCCAACTTCAAAAGCTGATTTTCTCCTACGAAGGTCCGGTTACGAGATTTGGAGATACTCAAATCACGAAATTGAACCAGCACCGCCAATGACTGCTGTGGAGAAACTAATCCGGTTTTGGACTTGGCCGCGAATGGCCGGAATCCGCGAAATGCCTGCCTTAGAAAATAACCACGTGAATGACTGCAAAGGGGACCAAAGCGGCTGCGGAGATTTACGATCTGCCTGCTCGAAACCTGCCACTGGCGGCTGTAGGCTATGGGTTGGCAATAGTGTGACGTGTGACGTTGGCTGCGCCCCCAGCAAGCACCAAAACATTTCAGATCCAACCCTTGGCAGGAGTACTATGCTGGTTCAGGGGTTCCCCAACAAGA
>JBAXFI010000173.1:0-5335 GCA_037139995.1 Comamonadaceae bacterium
CAGGTTAATGACACGACGGAACAACAGCTGCCAGTCTATTTGTTTCAAGCGCTGGCCAGTGTCTATTTTGACACCGGAAAGCTAGCAGCTTGCGTGCCAGTTGACCTGCGGTCAATCTGGCGCTGGCGTCGCAACCGGCCAGCCGCCAGAGAAATCGATGATCGCTCCGGTCATGAACGTTCCCTGCATGGTCGCCAGATAAGCAATGAGCTCGCCTATCTCTTCAGGCTTCGCCAGACGTCCAACAGGCACTGTTCGCTCAATGTAGGCGCGACCAGCGGCGTCATCAACGAAACGTGCTTTCGGATAGTAGGTTTCGCTGTACAGGTAGTTCGGTGCGATGGCGTTGACCGGGATGTTGTGAGGTGCGAGCTCTATGCTCAGCGACTTGACGAGCGCATTGGCCCCGGCGCGCGCTATGTCCGGAATGGAGCCCCCACGCAATGGAAGCCGGTTGCGATTCGATGAAATAAAAACAATGCGCGCCTTCGCCTGGGCTTTCAGCCATGGAATAGCGGCTCTTGCCATCCCAAACGGAAACACGACCAGGCGATCCAGGGTGGATTGAAGGCTTTCAATCTCGGCGTCCTCGACAGGTCCGTGGATCGGTCGATAGGCATCGTTGCTGACCAATACGTCCAGACGATGACTCACGGCCCAGGCGGATTCGACGATCTGTGCCGGAGCCTGATCAGGGAGTACAACGACGCCTGGATGGGCGTTTCGATAGCTCTCCTGCACTGCGGAGGAAATGAATGCGAGGTCGTGCACCACGACCTGAAATCCTGCCTTGAACAGGGAATCGACTGCAGGCGGACCGGCAAATGCGAGCGCATTGGTGATGAGGGCGACGGGCTTTGTCATTTGGGCAGCAAGGCCCACAAGGGCACCACTTCAACACCCGGCGTCAGCGCATAGCGGTGCAGGCCAGGATAGACCACATACAGGGCATCGAGCTTCAGGTCGTCGATGGCAATGCGCATGCTCGGTGTGATGCGCGGCGCATCGGCGCGTTTGAATTCCACACCAATGCGCTGACTGCCCTTGAACAACAGCAAGTCGAGCTCCGCACCCTGATGCGTGGCCCAAAAATAGGCCTGATCAGGCTGTGCGATGCGCAGCACCTGCTCCAGCGCAAACCCTTCCCAACTGGCGCCACACTGGGGGTGCGTCAACAAGGTCGGCAGGGTCTGCACGCCCATCAAGGCGTGCAGGAAACCCGAGTCGCGAAAATAAATCTTGGGCGCTTTAACTTGCCGCTTGCCCAGGTTCTGATGCCACGGCTGCAACTGGCGGACCATCAGGGTTTGCGTCAGGGTGTCGAGATAGCGGCGAATAGTGGGCTCGGCCACCCCCATGGACTGCGCCGGCGGTGCTGCCGACCAGATTTGACCGTGGTAGTGCGCCAGCATGGTCCAGAAGCGCAACATGGCGGGCGCGGCGATATTGATGCCAAACTGCGGCAAATCAAAGCGCACATGGTTGGCAATGGCCTGCTGGCGCCACACCATGCTGTCCTCATCCGACGCAGCCAGATAAGAGCGTGGGAAACCGCCGCGCAGCCACAGCTGCAGCGCAAGCTCGTCGCTGTAAGTGTCAGGCCCGCGGTTGATCTCAAGCAGGTCAAAACCACCCACTTCGACCGTCTCGACCCGGCCTAGCAGTGACTCACCGGCCTGCCGCAACAAAGCAGGTGATGCACTGCCAAGCAGCAAAAACTGCCCTGGCGCATTGCTGCGATCCATCAAGACCCGAAGCAGTGGGAACAAATCCGGCTTGAGCTGAACCTCGTCAATGACGATCAGCCCGTTTAAATTCTCCAGGGTGTGCGCTGCCTGTTCGAGCCGCCCAGCGTGCGGCGGGTATTCCAGGTCAAAGTAGTTGGGCGACTGCCGACTCAGGAACTTTTGGGCCAAGGTACTCTTGCCGGACTGACGTGGCCCACTGAGTACCACGCCACGCGAACGAGTCAGTGCTTTTTTAATGGACGCTTCAAGTTGCGGGCGGTTGAACATATCGCAATACTACCAAATTCGCCATGAAAATCCAATATGCTATGTTCGAATTTCATGGAAGCAAAGTCGACGCAAGCTCTACCTTGCAACCCACACGCGCTGCCTGCGCAAAAGTGGGATCGCCTTGCACACGCTGGATCACGGTTTCTTTGAAATCTCTGGTCAGTGCCATTGCTATTGCTCTTTGTGCTTGCCGGTTGGCTTTGTCGACATCGCACTGCTGTTTCCCTGAACGCACTGCGCGTCGCCCCGTCAGCCCGGAATCTCGGGTTCGACAAGTGTCGCAAGTTGCGCCAGAGACTCCTGCCAGCCGAGGTAGCACATCTCGACGGGAATAACTTCAGGCAGACCTTCCTGCACGATGCTGACTTCCGTGCCACAGAGCACTTTCTTTAACGCCACCGTCACCTGTATTTCACCGGGCAGGTTCGGGTCATCGAATTTGTCGGTGTAGCGGAGTCGCTCGTTAGGAATCAGTTCGAGATATTCGCCCCCAAAGGCGTGTTCGCCGCCTGTACCGAAATTGGTGAACGACATCCTGAAGCTGCCACCGACCCTGGCGTCCATGTGGTGAACCTTGCACGTGAAACCATAGGGCGGTATCCACTTGGCCATGGCGTCGGCAGTCAGAAACGCACGATAAATGCGCTCCGGTGGTGCGCGCAGCACGCGATGCAGTCGGACGGTACCTGTAGCCACGGTCAATTCTCCAGTTGATGCTGCACTCAGGTGCCAGCGCGTTCCAGCATCGCATGCAACAGCACATTGGCGCCAGCGGTGATGTGCTCGGGTGTCGCGCTCTCGATCTCGTTGTGGCTGATGCCGTCCTTGCAGGGGATGAAAATCATGCCGCTCGGCGCCAGTCTTGCCATGTAAACCGCGTCGTGGCCGGCGCCCGAGACGGCGGGCATGTTGGAGTAGCCGAGCTTTTGCGCGGCCCGCGCCACGGCGCCCTTGCAGTCCTCGTGAAAAGCCTGCGCCGGATAGCTCGACACCATCTCGATCTTGACATCCAGACCGCTCTCGCTGGCCGCCTTGGCCGCAAAAGCCTTGACCTCGTCGGCCATGGTGTCCACCAATGCATCGGTGCTGTTGCGCAGGTCGATACTGAACTTGACGCGACCCGGAATCACGTTGCGACTGTTCGGGTGCACCTGCACCATGCCGACCGTGCCGCGGCCATGCGGCTGGTGCCGCAGCGCACAGGCCACCACCTCCTGCATGATGCGCGCCGCCACCTGCATCGCATCCTTGCGAAGCGCCATCGGTGTGGGTCCGGCGTGCGCTTCCATGCCAGTCACGGTGCAGTCGAACCAGCGAATGCCCAGCACGCCCTGCACCACGCCGATGGTCACATCGGCATCTTCGAGCACCGGGCCCTGCTCGATATGGGCTTCGAAGTAGGTGCCGATCGGATGGTCGCCCGGCTCCTGCGGTCCGACGTAGCCAATGCGCGTGAGTTCGTCCTTCACCGACTTGCCCTCGGTGTCAGTGGCAGCATACGCATGCTCCAGCGTGAAGACCTTGGCAAACACGCCGGAGCCCATCATCACCGGCACAAAGCGCGAGCCCTCTTCGTTGGTCCAGAACGCGACTTCAATCGGCGCCTCGGTCTCAATGCCGTGGTCGTTGAGCGTGCGCACGACTTCGAGTGCCGAAAGCACGCCGTAGTTGCCGTCAAACTTGCCGCCAGTGGGTTGCGTGTCGATGTGGCTGCCCGCCATGATCGGTGGCAGCGCATTGTTGCGGCCCGGGCGGCGCATGAAGCCGTTGCCGATCTTGTCGATGGTCACCTCAAGACCGGCTTCACGCCCCCAGCGGGTCACCAGGTCGCGTCCCTGGCCGTCGAGTGTGGTCAGGGTCAGGCGGCAGACCCCGCCCTTGGGCGTGGCGCCAATCTTGGCCAGTTCCATCAAGGAGTCCCAAAGGCGCTGGCCGTTGATGCGCAGGGTGCTGATGTCGATTGCGGTGTCAGTGGTCATGATGTCTTCCTGAAAAAGTCACGGGAGTCGGTCTCAAAGTTCGCCAGAGAGGATTACACCGGGGGCCCTCATACTGTCAAATGCCCAGAAATCGGTCCCGCGGTATGACCCTCTCCGGCAGTCTGCGGTGCGCGAATCACGATCCAACTTGTCGCCGGCTGGGTGTGTGCCGCGAGCCGATTTCTGTGTACCCACAGCATGAGGCGCGCGGCATACATTCAGCCGGCAGGCCGCAGTAGACATTTAACGCACCACAGGAGTTGACGCCAACGTTTCGGTCCGCAATTTCGCCGCCGCAAAGTTGGACCCAAACGCCGGCCGCTTGATGTAACGCCCCACGCCCCGCTCTGCGCGCAAATCGCCCTGCACATAAACCAGCTTGCCCTGGCTCACGGTGTGACTTGGCAAGCCGCGCACATGGCGACCTTCGAACACGTTGAAGTCACCCTTGCTGTGCTGCGTTTTGGCCGACAGGGTCTTGGTAGCTTGCGGATCCCACAGCACCAGGTCGGCATCGGCGCCCACCGAGATACTGCCTTTTTGCGGATAGATGTTGAACAGCTTGGCGGTGTTGGCCGAGGTGATGGCAACAAACTCGCTGGGCGTCAGACGTCCGGTGTTGACGCCGGCGTCCCAGATCACCGTCATGCGCTCCTCGACACCACCGCAACCGTTCGGGATCTTGGCAAAGTCGTCCTTGCCGACGGCTTTCTGCGCAGCGCAGAAGGTGCAGTGGTCGGTGGCCGTGGTGTGCAGACTGCCGGCCTGCAGGCCGCGCCAGAGAAAGTCCTGGTGCACCTTGGGCCGAAACGGCGGGCTCATCACGTGCGCAGCGGCTGTCGCAAAGTCGGGATGGCGGTACACGCTGTCGTCCACGATCAGGTGGCCGGCCAGCACTTCGCCGTAAACGCGCTGGCCGCGCGCGCGGGCCCGGGCAATCGCCTCAGCCGCTTCGATGCATGACACATGCACCACATAGATCGGCACGCCCAGCACGTCGGCAATCGCAATGGCGCGGTTCACCGCTTCGCCTTCGACCATCGGCGGTCTGGACAGCGGGTGCCCTTCCGGGCCTTTGATGCCCTGCGCCGCGACGTCCTGCTGCAGCTGGAACACCAGCTCACCGTTTTCTGCGTGTACGGTTGGCATGGCGCCGAGTTCGAGCGCGCGCTTGAAGCTCTGGATCAGGGTCTCGTCGCTGCACATCATGGCGTTCTTGTAGGCCATGAAATGCTTGAAGCTGTTGATGCCTTCCTGCTGCACCAGCGTGCCCATGTCGCGCTTCACCGTCTCGTCCCACCAGGTGATGGCCATGTGAAAGGAATAATCGCTGGCCGA
>JBAXFI010000174.1:0-5319 GCA_037139995.1 Comamonadaceae bacterium
GAACCAGCACTTCCTCGACCCGCAACTGGTCATCGGTACGCAGCATCTGGTCCATGAAATTGACCACGTGGGGTCGCACCATGGCAGACGCGATGCGCATGCCACCGGTAAAGTCGGGCGAAACGATCTCGTCAGCACCCGCGCGCCGCGCCTTGTCAGCATTGCGGATGTCGTGCAGACGTGCCACCACGCGCGCCTTGGAGTTGAGCAATTTGACCGACAGCGAAACCATCAGGTTGTGGCTGTCGTCGCCGGTCACGGCAAAGACACCGGCAGCTGCCATCACGCCGGCAGCGCGCAGGGCTTCATCATCAGCCGCATCGGCATGCAGATGCGGTGTGCCGGGATGCTCTTCGAGCCAGCGGTCAAGCGCCTCACTGTCGTTTTCGACGATGACCAGCGCGCGGTGCGTCTGCACCAGCTCGTTGGCGACGTTGCTGCCAACGCGTCCAATACCGCAGACGATGTAATGACCGGACAGTCGGGCAATTTCCTTTTTCATGCGTTTCTTTCTTAGCGTGGCATTCAGATCGGATTCAAGCAACAGCGCGACGAAGGTGGAAAACAGGTAGCTCATCGTCCCAATGCCGATCACGGCAATGAAGACGGTAAACAGCCGACCCATGGGATGCTGACTCAAATCCACGACTTCACTGAAGCCAATCGAGGCTACGGTAATAAAGGTCATGTAGAAGCTGTCGATCCAGGTCGCACCAGGGCGGCCGATGTACATGTAGCCCAGCGTGCCGATCAGATGAACCAGCGCCAACAACGCTGCGCCGCGCCAAAGGCCGGAAAAGTGTGCGCTTTGCGGCGGGGGCTTCACACGGAGCTCGGAGTTTGGGGGCGGCTTGCTAAATGTGCAGCGCAGCCAGCGCGCCGACCAGGATGCCGAGGGCGCCTGCGCCAAACATGGCGTATTCCAGCCATTTCTTCTTGGTCAAGAGGGCAATCGCCGCCAGCGCAATGCAAACCTGCAGCACCGTGGTCGACTGTGCCCAGCGGTGATGCTGGTGCATCTGCTGGTCGCTTTGCTTGTCCCACTGCGTGGCCTCGGCTTCCAGTTTGTCGGCTACCACCTTGATATCGTTTTTCTCCTTTTCGTAGCGGTCGATCTTGTCCTGGTATTTGGGTTTCTTGTCGTCGCTTGACAGATCGCGCGCCAGTTCAGCCAGCGACTGCTTGGTGCTCTTGGACTGGAAGTAATTCCACTGGTTGGAGGCTTCGGTCTTCTTGATGGCGGCATTGTTCTTGAAGAGGCCGGCGTTGGCCTGTGTCGCACCGCCCATGTAGCCGAAGATGGCACCGACGGTGGCGATGATGGCGGTAAACATGGCAATCTGGTTGATCATGCCGCCATGTTCTCCGTGGTCGCCGCCATGACCACCTTGCTGCGCATGTTCCAATTCGTGGTCGTGCGGGCCATGCACGTGAAAACCATGTCCTGACATTTCAAACTCCCGTGTTGCTGCTATAGGTGACAAAACTGAAACTCAAACCACCGGCCGAGATCTGGTTTTCGCGCGCCGTTTCAGTCCATTCTGGTCCGAATTGTGGCGCAAAAGCGTCGCCCTCGAAGATCGCGTCAATTTCTGTGACCACCGCACTGCTGGCCAGCGGCAAAGCCTGCGCATAAATCTCGGCGCCGCCGATGACCCAGGCGTCGCTCGCGGGGGGACACAAGGCGCAAGCTTCAGCGAACGAATGGGCGCACAGGGCCCCCGGCGCACTCCAGTCCTGGTCGCGCGTCAGCACCACATTGAGGCGACCGGGCAGCGGACGAAATTTCACCGGCAGTGAGTCCCAGGTCTTGCGACCCATGATGACCGGGCAGCCCAGCGTGAGGCGCTTGAAGTGCGCCATGTCTTCGGGCAGATGCCAGGGCAGGGCGTTGTTGTTGCCGATGATGCCGTTGGCGGCGCGGGCGAAGATCAGATGCAGTTTCATGCGGCCTGCGGTGCTTTCTGCTTGGGCAGCAACACGGCAGCGATTGCGGCTGCCACGAACAGTAGGGCGGCCAGATCCTGCCAGTGCGGCCATTCACCGATGAGCAGCGTTGCGCTCAGGGTACCGACCATGGGCACGGCCATGATGCCCATGGCACTGGTTGCGGGTGGCAGGTTGCGTGCCAGCACGGTCCAGAAGATTTGGGCAAAACCGTAGTTGATGAAAACGCTGTAAACCAGGCTCAACCACGTAGTGCGAGAAAACTGCCAGAGCGGCGCAGGCTCACTGCCCCAGGCGATGACCCAGAGGCAGAGGCTGGCGAGCACCATCATCCAGACCGTCAGCGCCTCCACCGGCAGCGTTAGATGGGCGCGGCGCATCATCAGCGTGCCGATGGCCCAAAGGAGTGCGGCGATTTCCATCCAGACAATGCCGATCGGATGCCCCGAGATGGTGGTGAACTCAACCGAACTCAGCAGCGCGATGGTGATGGCGACCGAGACCACGGCAAAGGCGACGCGGCGTGTCAGCTTCTCGCCCAGAAACAGCACGCTGATCAGCACCGTCCAGATCGGCATCGTGAAGCCCAGAATGGCAGCGCGCCCGGAAGCGAGTTCCTTGACGCCCAAGATAGAGACCGTGTGCCAGCCGAGCATATTGGGCAGCCCGAGCTTGACGACGGAGCCCCACTCGGTGCCACGCGGCAGCATGCGTACGCCACGTGACAGATAAAAAAGATAAAGCCAGACTGCGCCACAGCTCATCGTGACGGCGCGGAAATAAAAGGGCGTGAGTTCGCGCAGTGAGAGTTTCATCATCGGCCAGTTCACACCCCACATCAGCGTGAGCGCCACCAGCGCCATAAGGTGCGCTCGTTTGATCACACTGCCACCGGTGCCTTGATGGCGGGATGGCATTCATAGCCCACGATCTCGAAGTCCTCGTATTCGTAGTCGAACAGCGTGGCGGGCCGGCGCTTGATATGGAGGCTTGGATAGGCAAAGGGCGCGCGACTCAGTTGCAGTGTCACCTGCTCGGCGTGGTTGCTGTAGATGTGGCAATCACCGCCGGTCCAGATGAAGTCTCCCACGTCCAGATCGCACTGCTGGGCCAGCATGTGTGTCAGCAGGGCGTAGCTGGCAATGTTGAAAGGCACACCCAGAAAAATGTCGGCACTGCGCTGGTAGAGCTGGCAGCTGAGCTTTCCTTTTTCCCCTGCGGCGGCAGCGGGTGCGACGTAGAACTGAAAGAAAGCGTGGCAGGGCATCAAGGCCATCTTGCTGAGCTCGGCCACGTTCCAGGCGCTGACGATGATGCGGCGTGAATCCGGGTTGGTCTTGAGGGTCTTGATCACTTCGGTGATCTGGTCAATATGGCCGCCGTCGGGTGTGGGCCAACTGCGCCACTGAACGCCGTAAACCGGACCCAGGTCACCGTTGGGTGCAGCCCACTCGTCCCAGATCGAAACACCGCGCTCTTTGAGCCAGTTGTTGTTGCTGGACCCGGTCAGGAACCACAGCAGTTCCTGAATGATGGAGCGCACGTGCACCTTCTTGGTGGTGACCAGAGGAAAGCCCTGGTTCAGGTCAAAGCGCATCTGGTAGCCGAACACACTCTTGGTGCCGGTGCCGGTGCGGTCGGGCTTGAACACGCCAAGCGCATCCACATGGCGCAGAAAGTCTTCGTATTGAGAGCGAATGGGGTGCTGTGTCATAGGCAGGGATTATCTAGTGACGGACAAGGCCTTGAATCCGCACCACCCGACCCGGGTTCAGCAAGTTCTGCGGATCCAGCGCGCGCTTGATGGCGCGCATCATGTCCAGCGCGACGGGGGACTTGTACTCTTCCAGTTGTTCCACTTTCAGGCTGCCGACACCGTGTTCTGCCGAAATCGATCCCTTGAACGCTGTCACGCTGTCATACACCAGGGTGTTGACCTGCTCCTCGTGCTCGGTCAGAAAGCGCGCCGGCTCCATGCCCTCGGGTGCCTGCACGTTGTAGTGCAGGTTGCCGTCGCCCAGGTGGCCGAAGTTGACCATGCGCACGCCGGGTATGGCCTGCTGCAGCAGCGCGTCGGTGGTTCGAACGAATTCAGCGATGCTGGAAATCGGCACGGAGATGTCGTGCTTGATGTTCAGGCCTTCCAGTGGTTGCGCCAGCGGAATGCTCTCGCGGATGTGCCACAGCTGATTGACTTGTGACAGGCTTTCGGCCACAACGGCATCGGTGACAAGGCCTTGCTCAAGCGCCGCTTCCAGCAGGACCTCAAACTGCTGTCTGGCGTGCGTCTCGGACACATGGTCCGAAATCTCCAGCAGCACGCAGTAGGGAGCGTCCATGTGCGGTGGCATGTGCAGATGCGAGAAGTGTTTGGCCACCAGACTCAGCGCAAAACGGCCCATCACTTCAAAGCCGGTCAGACCCGCATCAAAGTGGCGCCGCGCCAGCGCCAGCAACGCTGTGGCGTACTCCAGCGACGGCACGGCGGTCCAGGCGGTCAGCCGGGCCGCTGGCAGCGGGTAGAGCTTGAGCGTGGCGGCAGTGATGATGCCCAGCGTGCCCTCGGAGCCAATCAGCAGGTCGCGCAAGTCGTAGCCGGTGTTGTCCTTGCGCAGGCCCGACAGCCCGCGCCAGATCTCGCCCTGCGCTGTCACCACTTCGAGCCCCAGGCAGAGATCGCGTGTGTTGCCATAGCGCAGCACCTGGGTGCCGCCGGCATTGCAGGCCAGATTGCCGCCGATGGTGCAGGTGCCCTCGGAGGCCATACTTAATGGCAACAGCAGGTCCGCTTCTTCGGCGCGCTGCTGCAGGTTTTGCAAAATGCAGCCGGCCTGCACGGTCATCGTCAGGTTCGCTGCATCGACGCTGAGCACCGCGCTCATGCGTTGCAGGCTGAGCAGAATCTGGTGCCCCGACTCGTCGGGCGTGCTGCCCACCACCAGTCCGGTGTTGCCGCCTTGTGGCACCAGACTCAGGCCGCAGTCCGGGTGTTCGGTGAGATAGGCTGCGCAGCTCTTGACGATTTGCGCAACTTCATCAGTGGACCCAGGGCGCAGTACGGCCAGTGCCTTGCCGCTTGAGCGCTTGCGCCAGTCCTGCGTCCAGGCACTCAGGTCGCCGTCGGTAAGGACGTTGGCGCTGCCGACGACGTGGCACAGGGTGTCGAGCAGGGTTTGCATGTCATGAATTCCTTGCAACTTGGGGCCTCAGGCGCAAACGCACGTGCATCAAGCAGGCGGCAAACAGGCTCAGGCACAGCAGCACTTCGAGCAGCGCCAGCAAGTTGCCCGGTGACCTGTCGCTGTAGGCGCGCACCACGCCTTCGGTGAAATAGAGCCAGACCATCAGGCTGACCCAGCGGTAGGTGTACAT
>JBAXFI010000175.1:0-5316 GCA_037139995.1 Comamonadaceae bacterium
ATCAGGGACACGCGCAGGCCGCTCTTGGTGAGCTCAGGCACCAGCCGCTCCAGCAAGGTCGTCTTGCCCATGCCGGAATGTCCGGCGATACCGAAAATTTTCATTCTCTGGATTTCACTTTCTTTGCCCACCGATGGATCGGCCTGGCAGCATTCTGCACTGGCAGCAGTTTGGGTACAGCGCGCGCAACAAACTTTGCGGTCACTGGGCGACAATAGAAACAGCATGACCCACGAGCACCATCACGACCACGCACCGGCCGACTTCAACCGCGCTTTTGCCATCGGCATTGCGCTGAACGCCGTCTTTGTGGCCATCGAAGCCTTTTACGGCTGGCGCGTCAACTCACTGGCCTTGCTGGCCGATGCCGGACACAACCTGAGCGACGTGGCCGGACTCGTGCTGGCCTGGGGCGGCGCGCTGGCGCTCAAAGTCAAGCCCGATGCGCGCCACACTTACGGCTGGAAGCGCGCCACCATCCTGGCCGCTTTTGCCAACGCACTTTTGCTGCTAATGGCCATAGGCGCGCTGGCCTGGGAAGCCATCGGGCGCCTGCTATCAACGCAAGCGGCGGTGCACGATCAGGGCGTCACCATCATGCTGGTAGCCGGTGTCGGCATCGTCATCAACACCGCCACCGCCCTGCTGTTCATGCGTGGGCGCGAGAGCGACCTCAACGTTCGCGCCGCCTTCCTGCACATGGCGGCCGACGCGCTGGTGTCGGCCGGTGTGGTGATTGCCGGTGCGCTGACGCTGTGGCAGGGCTGGGTCTGGCTTGATCCTGTCGTCAGTCTGGGCATCGCGGCGGTGATTCTGTGGGGCACCTGGGGACTCTTCAAACAGTCCTTGCACCTGCTGTTTGACGGCGTACCCGACAGCGTGGACCCGCTCGCGGTGCAGACCTGCCTGGCGGCACTGCCAGGGGTTGTGCGCGTGCACGACCTGCACATCTGGGCCATGGGTACTTCGCAAATCGCGCTGACCGCACACCTGGTGATGCCACAGGGTCAGGCCGACGACGCCTTTCTGCAAGAGGCCAACCACTTGCTGCATGAGCGCTTTGACATCACCCACGTGACACTGCAGGTAATGAAAGTGGCTTTCAGCCGGGCTTGTGTTGCGCCGGACCCGCCGCAACATGTGGGCCATGAACACTGATCTGACACCTCCGCCCTGGCTGGCGCAAATTTCGGCTGACGCGCTGAACCGGGGCTCCTTTTGTCGCACCCTGAATTTGGAACAACTGGCCCGCCAACTTGAACGCGATCTGAGGCTCGGCGCGGTGCTGCCCGACATGGTGCGTGCGCGACCGCATTTGTTCTCGTCCACCGTGGTCTTCCTGTCGCCGGAGGTAGCGCAGAGCATCAGCGAGATCATCAGCGCCATCGAAAATGTAATGGCCCTGCCGGGTTACCGCTCGCAGGCGCTGGCACGCGCACCGGTGATCGCGCAACACGCCTTCGGCCCGCTCGGCGCCTGCATGGGCTATGACTTTCACCTGAGTGCCAGCGGACCACGGCTGATCGAGGTCAACACCAATGCCGGCGGCATTCTGCTCAATCTGGCACTGGCACGGGCCCAGCAGTCGTGCTGCAAAGAGATGGACTGGGCTTTTGCGCCCAAGCCCTCTGCCGACGACCTGGAACAAACGCTGTTCGACATGTTCCGCTCCGAGTGGTGCTACCAGCGCGGCGACGCGCCCTGGAAATCGGTACTGATTGTTGACGACGAACCTGAAGCGCAGTATCTGGCGCCAGAATTCGAGCTGTTCCGCCAGTTGTTCGAGCGCTTCGGTGTGCATGCAGCCGTGGCTGACCCGTCTGCTTTGAGTTGGCACGACGGCAAGCTGTGGCACCAGGACGCGGCCGTGGACATGGTTTACAACCGCCTCACCGATTTCTATCTGGAAGAGCCCACCCACCAGGCCTTGCGCCACGCCTACGAAAGTGGTGCCGTGGTGCTGACGCCGCATCCGCGCGCGCACGCGCTGCAGGCCGACAAACGCAACCTGATTGCGCTGAGCCAGGAGGCCTTGCTGGCCAGTTGGGGCGCCTCGGCGCGGGACCGAAAACTGCTTTCCATCGCGGTGCCCAGAACACGCCTCGTCACCACCGAGCGCGCCGACGAATTGTGGGCCGAGCGGCGCCAGCTGTTTTTCAAACCGGTGGCCGGCTATGGGGCCAAAGCGGCCTACCGCGGCGACAAGCTGACACGCCGGGTTTGGAGCGAGATTCTGGCGGGCGACTTTGTGGCGCAAGCGCTGGTGCCGCCTGCCGAGCGCCTGATTGAAGTCGACGGCGTGCAGACCGACCTGAAATTCGACCTGCGCGCTTACAGCTACGCCGGGCGTGTGCAGTTGCTCGCAGCACGCATGTACGCCGGCCAGACCACCAACTTCAGAACCCAGGGCGGCGGCTTTGCGCCGGTGATTGTGCTGCCGACTCCGGCAAACACGTAATCGCAGTTTGTCATCTTGGACTCGCAATTTGTCATCCCGGACTCGATCCGGGATCCAGTGCCACGCTTGCACTGGATTGCGGGTCAAGCCCGCAATGACGAACTGAGTGGCAATGACGAACTGGGTAGCAATGACAAATCAGGCGTCACGTTTCATAACGACTACCCTGCCAGCTACCGCGCCGCGCCAGTTCGGCTGAGATGCGTGGCGCCAGCTCTGAAAGGCGCACGTTCCACACCGGGGCCAGCTTCATCGACGGCGGCACTTCGCTGCCCACGCGCTGCAGCAGAATGTGTGGCGCCAGGCGTTCGATGAAATCACACAACAGGTCAATGCATTCCTGCTCGTCGAACAAAGGCACGCTGGCCGGGTCGCTCTGCCACTGGCGCGCCAATGCCGTGCCACGCACCAACTGCAACTGATGCAGTTTGAGCGCGCGGATCGGCAGCGCCGACATCTTGCGCGCGCCGTCGAGCATGCTGTCACGCGACTCGCCGGGAAGGCCCAGCAGCATATGCGCCGTCACGTCCAGCCCCAGCGCGGCGGCGCGCTTGATGGCGTCGGCACTGGCAGCAAAATCATGCCCCCGATTTACGCTGGCCAATACCTCGTCGTTGCAGGACTCAACGCCGATTTCCAGTTCGATGATGTGCTCACTTGAGAGTTCAGCCAGGTACTGCAGCACCGGCTGGCCCAAACAATCGGGCCGCGTGCCTATAGCCAGGCCGCTGATCTGCGGATGCGCCAGCGCCTCCTGGTAGAGCGAGCGCAGCCGCTCCAGCTCACCATAGGTGTTGCTATAACTCTGAAAATAGGCGATGAAGCGATTCGTTCCGGGGTAGCGGCGCTGCAGAAAGTCCAACCCGGCGTCAATCTGCTGCGTCACACTCTGGCGCCGCTCCAGGTAGAGCGGTGTAAAGCCGTCGTTGTTGCAAAAGGTGCAACCGCCGGTGGCGACCAAACCGTCACGGTTCGGGCAGGTAAAGCCGGCTTCAACCGACACCTTCTGCACGCGGGCGCCGTAGCGCTGCTTCACATGTTCGTTCCAGGCGTTGTAGCGGCGTGCGCCGAAATGGTCGGCGGCGTCGCGTGGGGTGAAGTCGTTGTCGAGCATCAATCAGTATGGTCAAGGTATGCCTTTAAGATACATCAAATATGCGTTCTGGTTTTAGATACATTCTCGGCATCCTGCTGCTGCTCACTTTTTACCTGCCCTTGGCAGTGAGCAGCCAGCCGCTCGACGTGCGGGATCTTGCCGTGCTGGTCGATCCGGATGGCTCGCAAACCATTTCCAGCGTCAGCGCGCCAGAGGCACAAACCCACTTCAAGCAACTTGACGCCGTGCTCGGCGCCGGCTATACGCGCCATGTCCACTGGCTTCGCTTTACCGTACAGACGCCCAGCGCAGGCGCCTGGTGGCTGGAAATCGAACCGCCCTTCCTGGACGACTTGCGCCTGTACGAGCCCAGCGCCGCTGGCGGCTACGCCGAGCGCCGCAGCGGCGACCGCCTGCCCTTTGCCAGCCGCGAAGAAAACTACCGCGGCTTTGTCTTCAAACTTGCCGTGCCCGACAGCGCGCCGCGCACCTTCTACCTGCGCTTGCAGACCACCAGCTCTTCGTTCCTGAGCTTGCAGCTCTGGCGCCCTGAACAATTTCACGCCGCCAAGAATGTGGAGTACGCTGGCCTGGGACTGCTGGTCGGCTTCTACGTTCTGGTGTTGCTGCTCAATCTGATCCTGTGGCTGGGCATCGGCGAATCGCTGTATGGCTGGTTCAGCATGTTTGTTGGCGCCAATCTGTTGCTTTACGTCAGCCTCAACGGTCTGGCAGCGCAGTACCTGCTGCCCCTCTCACCGTTATGGGCTGATGCTTCGGTCGGCGCTGGCGTGCTGCTTTTCCTGGCAGGTACAGCGCCTTTTTACCGGCGCATGCTGCACATAGAGCACGATCAGAAAATCTATTTCAATGTCTTTCGGGTCATGGTTGTGCTGCCCTGCCTGCTGCTGGTCACGCTCTACACCGGGCACTTCACCGAGGCGGCGCGCTTTGCCATGGGATATTCAGGACTGGCCGCCGCGCTGGTTCTGTACCTCTCCTTCAAACTCTGGCGCGAAGGTCGACACGAATCTCCTTATCTGTTGCTGGGCACCGCCTTGACCTTGGTGAGCGGCGTCAGCGCGGTGATGTTCCTGCTCGGCCTGATGCCGGGCGAACTGTTTGCACACATGCTGTCCTCGCAACAATGGACGCTGCTCCTGGTCACTCTGTCGATGCAGGCGGCGTTGGCGGTGCGTCTGCGCAGCATGCATCAAGAACGCCGCCAGCTGTTAGCGCAAGCCAGCCAGATCGAGCAAGAGGCCGTGCAGGAGCGCCGTGTCAACGCCAAACTGGCGCGCCTGGTGGACGAGAAGAGCGCGCTGATGGACACGCTGGAGAAGCAGCAAGCCGTCTTGCAGGAGAACGAATTCCGCTGGAAATTTGCGCTTGAAGGCAGCGCCGAGGGTGTCTGGGACAAGAATTTCCAGACCGGCACGTCGAGCTACAGCCCGCGCTGGAAGGCGATGCTGGGTTATGAAGAACATGACCACTTGCCGGCCGAGAACGAATGGCTGAACCGGATTCATCCGGACGACCGCGCCGAAGTCGTGCGCCGCGACCAGGCCTATCTGGATGGCCAATCAGAAATTTACGAGGCCGAGTTTCGTCTGCGCTGCAAGGATGAACGCTACAAATGGATTCTGAGCCGCGGCATGATTGTCAGCCGCGGCCCCGACGGCACGCCGATGCGCATGATAGGCACGCACGCCGACATCAGCCTGCGCAAGGAGGCAGAAGAAAACCTGCAACTCGCCGCCAG
>JBAXFI010000176.1:0-5292 GCA_037139995.1 Comamonadaceae bacterium
CAGGATGCGCGCAGCTTTCCCTACGAGTTCGACGTGCCCATGTTCTTCCATGACCGCCAGTTCGACCCGCGCGGCGTGGACTTCTTCCCGCTGGCCTGCCTGGACGGCGCCATCGGCGACAAGCTCACCGTCAACGGCACGATTCAGCCCTACTTCAAGGTGCAGCCGCGCAAGTACCGCATCCGCATGTACAACGGTGGCCCGACCCGCTTTTACTGGTGGTGGATGCGCCAAGGCGCAACCGGCTCCACCTACCTGCCCATGACCATCATCGCCAACGACGGCAACCTGTTGCCGCGCGCCGTGGTGCAAACCGACTTCAAGCAGGGTGTGGCCGAGCGCTTTGACCTCATCATCGATTTCTCGAAGTTCAAGGCCGGCACAGAAATCTTCATGACCAACCGTGCCGAGCAGATCAGCGGTCGCGGCCCCTCGGGCAAACTGCTCACGACCGGCCAGGATGCCCTCAAGTTCATCGTCGAGGCAGCACGCCCCGGCCTGACCGACGCCAGCACCGCCATCGTCAACGGCACGGCCCTGCGCCCCCTGCCTCCTGCAGTGAACACCGCCACGTCCAAGACCAAGCAGTGGACCTGGAACAGTTCGTCCAACATCTGGAATGCCAATGGCCAGGTTTTCGATCGCTATGCCGCGCCCTACGAAGTCAAGGAAGGCAGTTCCGAGGTTTGGATACACAAAAACGGCGGTGGCTCCTGGTCGCATCCGATTCACCCGCACTACGAAGAAGGGCGCATTCTCGACTACAAGGGTGCTGCGCAGCCTGACCCGTCGGCCGCGCTGCAGACCGGTCGCAAGGACGTTTACCGGCTCGACCCGAGTGCCACCGTCACCACGGCGATGCGCTTCCGTGACTACAAGGGCATCTACCCGATGCACTGCCATAACGTGGTCCACGAAGACCACGGAATGATGGCCATGTGGAAGATTGTTTAAGCCCGGCCCACGCAGCTGACCATTCAAGGGGATTGAAATGAACCGCAGAAAATTTCTCGGCGCGGGTCTGCTCGGCCCGGTGACGGCCACCCTCGGCCTGGCCGCTACGCTGTGGTCGCCGCAGGCAGCGGCTGCGCAGGCAGCGGCCGAGCGGCCGCTGTCGTATGCCGCACGCTATGGTTTGCTGCCCAATGTGCCTCTGGTGGCCCACACGGGTGAGACTTTCAATTTCTATGACGATTTGGTGCGCGACCGCATTGTCCTGCTCAACTTCTTTGTGGTCGGCTGCAGCGAGGGGCGCTGCCCCACCACCAATGCCACTCTGCGCAAGGTGCAGGACATGTTTGGCGAGCGCATGGGCAAGGACGTGTTTTTCTACTCCGTGACCCTGCAGCCCGACTTGGACACGGTGCCCATTCTGAAGGAATACGCCGAAGACGTGTTTGAAGTGAAGCCGGGCTGGTTGTTCCTGACCGGCAAGCAGTCCGACATTGATACCCTGCGCCGCGCGCAGGGCTTTGTGGATCCCGACCCGGAGCGTGACAGCGATGTCACCCTGCACAGCAGCGCCGGACGTCTGATCGACGATAACCACAACCGTTGGGCCATGGTCCCGCTGAACACCTCGGCGCGCAATGTGTACACCGTACTCAACACGCTTTGATATGAGCAAGCCATGCGTTTTTCTGAATCGGTACTAAAGCTGTGTGCCGCGTTGCTTTTGTCACTGGCTTTGCCTACCGCACAGGCCACAGATGCCAGCAGCAAGGAGTCGGAGTGGGTGGAACCGGCGCCAGCCAGCGCCGTCCCATGGTTTGAGCAGGGCCAGGTCGCCCTGGTCGGCGGCTTGTTCGATCAGTCGCTCCAGTTGTTCCGCAAAGCCGCCGCCCTGGGCAGCAGCGCCGCGCTGAGCGCCATGGGTGAGCTGTATCAGTCGGGCCTGGGCGTGGCGCAGAGTGCGAGGGAGGCGCTGCTCTGGTACCGCAAAGCTGCCGCCACGGGCGATGCTGAGGGCCAGGCCCATCTCGGGCTGGCGCTGGTGCGCGATGGCACGGCGGCCGAGCTCAAAACCGGGCTGGCGCTGATCCGCCAGTCCGTGGCTGCCGGCAGCGTTTACGGACAGTACGCACTGGGCTACCTGCATCTGCACGGCAAGGGCGTGCCCAAGGATGAGGACCTTGCCTACAGTCTGCTCAATGAAGCATCGGGCCGCGGCGAAGTGGCTGCGCAAAGCCTGCTGGGCCAGATGTATCTCGATGGCAAGGGCGTGCAAAAGCACAGCGCTATGGCGCTTGAACTGCTGAGCGAGGCCGCACGCTCTGGCGATGCGCAAGCCCAAAGTCGCCTCGGCGCCATGTTTGCCGAAGGCTGGGGCGTGGAACGCAATGAACACGAGGCCGCTTACTGGTTCGAGCGCGCAGGCGAGCGCGGCAACCTGGACGGACAGGCCCGACTCGCTGTGTTGCTGCTCGATGGTGAGCAAGTGCGCACCGATCCCCTCAAAGCCATTGAGCTGCTGCGCCAGGCCGCGACAGCCGGCCATGCGCTGGCGCAATTTCACCTGGCCCTGTGCTTTCTGCAAGGGCGCGGCGTGCCGCAAGACCCGGCACAGGGACAGAGCCTGCTGCGTCAACTGGCCAAGGCCGGCCTGCCCGAAGCCAGCAGCTATTTAAAGGAACACTCGCTATGAAACACACCACCTGCTGGAGCCGGCTCGCCGCCGCTTTGCTCATGGCCACACTTTTTTCGTCCCCTGCACCGGCCGCAGTGGAGTGGCTACAGCGGCCGCTGGAGCAAACCCAGCCCAATCCAGCGGACCAGGTTGAGTTTGCGCGGGTGCAAACCGAATGCATGCAAACCAGTGCCACCTCCTTTGGCTCGCAACAGCCCTGGCACGCCTGCAAGCTGGTACACAGCGGCTTTGTTGCCACCATTGGCTTGCAGGATTTCTTTTATGCCGACTACTGCCTGATCAGCCAAGGCGATGTCTGCGCCAGGCAGGCTCAAGTGCTGTTTCGCAACCGTGCTTACCGTCCCGAGGCGTTTCTGGACCTGGCGCGCCTGGACCCCCCCGGCACGCGCTATGAGAGCCCGGTGCTCATCGGCAGCGAGACCGAAAACGTGCTGGCAACGGCCGTGCTCTTGCCAGGCAAAAGCCAAAAGCAGCGGCGCTATTTCCGCTATGCACAAGAACGCTGGATACCGATCGATGGCACGGCCTGGTTGCAGCAGTTGCAAGCGCGTCTGCCTGCGGGCCTGAGTGTGCGTGTGCAGCCGCGGGACGCGTTGCCGGATCCGCGCACCATGACGCTGAGCCTGCCGCTGTACCGTGGCGCAGCGCGCAGCGGCAGCGTAGAGATAGGTCTGACCGTTCAAGCCGGCCAGTTGGCACTGGCCGAGTTCAATATCGCCAAGGGCACTCCATGAGAGCGCCGGGCGCAGGTCTGTTGGCCCGCTGCCTGCATGCCAGTTTGATGGCCCTGGGCCTGTTGGCTGCCATGCCTTCGGTGCAGGCGGCGCAGGTCGTGCGCTGGAGTCCGGGCAATACACCGGTGCTGGCCTTCGACACGCTGGATGGTCGGCGTTTCGATGCTGCGGGTCTGATGGGCAAGGTGGTGGTGGCCAATTTCTGGGCGGTCTGGTGCGCGCCCTGCCGCGAGGAGCTACCGCTGCTGTCGCAGCTGGCCACGTCCACCCAGGGCCAGCCGGTGGAGTATCTGCTGGTCAACACCGGCGACGCGCCGACTGCGATGGAAAAAATGCGCAGCCGGATGCCCGCCAACTTGCCCTCGCTGCGGCTGTCTTCCGATGCGCAGGACTTCCGCTTTTCCTCATTGCCAGCCACCGTTGTTTTCGATACCCGCCTGCGCGCGCGCTGGGTCGTGCGTGGTGCCATCGACGCCCAGGCTGAACCCCTGCGCAGCCTGATTGCGGAGTTGCTGGTCGAGGCCAACGCCAACACCCGCTCCGGCAAGCCTGCCCATACCGTACTTCTTGTAGGGAATTGACGTGCCGTTACACAGCCCCAACACAGTTGCAACTGACACCAGCGCTTTGCTTATTTACGCTAGGCGTGTCGTAGGAAGACTGTTCAAGCCCACGACGAAAGAGGCTGTGTGCAGTCCATATACAGATCGTGAAACGTTGAAAAACCAGGAGTCAAAGTGATGAAACATAGAACCCGAAAAATCCTTGGCAAGCTTGCTGGCGGCGCCGCCCTGGCACTGCTGCTTGGTACGGCCATAGCGCAGTCGGCCAGCGCCGATGGCGTGATCCGCAAACTCGACGCCGATGCCAGCCGCGTGGTGATCAAGCACGGCGAATGGAAGGGCATGCAGATGGGTGCCATGACCATGGCGTTCAAGGTGCGCCCTGCGTCTCTGCTGGACGGCCTCAAGGTCGCCGACAAGGTGCAGTTTTCGATTGAAAAAGAGGGCGCTGACTTTGTCGTCACCGCTATTTCCCCTGCAACGCAAGAAACCCCGCTTGTCCTTGCATCAACCCACATTTCAGGAGACAAAAAGTGAAGCAACTATTCAAGAAAACCATGGTGGCGAGCGTCGCGGCCATGGTGCTGGTGCAACCTGCGCTGGCCGTGCTGCAACGTCAGGGCCCGGTGGATCCGGTCAACGGCTTCCCGGCCTGGTTCCAGGATCGCAACGGCGTCGCGCTCGAGGTCTGCTCGATCAACAGCCCCGATGCCATCGGTCTGGCCGTCGTCAACGCCGGCTTGTGTGCCATCGTGAACGTTCCCGCACCCAACGGCGTGGCAGTGGCACCCGAGGTATTCCCCACCAACTTCTCGACCGAGCACTTCTACACGCTCACCAGTGCGAGCCTTGCGCCGGCCGGCCAGGGTAACCTCGGCAACGTCGCGGTGCCGACACCGGGTGCCGGCCGCATTACCTTCAACTTCGCGCTCGAGGCCTCCTTCGCCAACGGCGTGCCGACACCGGGTCAACAGCTGTGGTTCACGCGCTGGCGCGTCAACCATGGCAACGTGGCCTGCACCGGCAACCACACTTACTACACCCCGACCCGCTCGCCGCAAACCTTTCCCGGCGTAGCGCGCGGCAAGGTGTTTGAAACCACTGACACCGGCATGGGCAATCCCGCGGCCGTGATGTCGGGCGACATCGGCCCGTTCCTGCAGTCGAGTGACCTGCCCGGCGGTGTGCCGAGGGCGCCCTTCGTCGGTCCGGATCGCAAGAAGTACCTGTCCGACGGCGGCGGTATGGGCAGCGCGATCACCGGCAGCGAGATTCCCAATGCGCTTGCCACCAGCACCAACCCCTATGTGCCGCCGGAAATCAAGGCGATGAAGTTCACCAACTACGT
>JBAXFI010000177.1:0-5291 GCA_037139995.1 Comamonadaceae bacterium
TGCGCACGCCCATGATTGCACCCACCGGCCTGTACAACAACGTGCCAACGCTGGCTCCGGAAGAGGCGGCCGACATGATCGCGCAGGCCTGTATCTTCAAGCCGGTGCGTGTTGCCACCCGGCTCGGCATTACCGGACAGCTGCTGCACGCCTTGTTGCCGCGCGTCGCGCAAATTGCCATGAATACGAGTTTTCGTATGTTCCCTGACTCTGGCGCGGCGAAGGGCGCAAAACCGGGGGACAAGCCGGTCAAGCAGCAGCTGTCGCATGAGGCGATTGCTTTGCAGCAGATGATGCGGGGGATTCACTTCTGAGCTTGGCCCGCCAGCGGCGATAATCCGGGGGCGCTTGAGCGCCCTTTTTTTGGCTTTTGTGATGGTTGCCGATCCATTCGGGGGGAAACAATGATTCTGGTTACTGGCGGAGCAGGCTTTATTGGTGCCAACTTTGTGCTCGACTGGCTGGGGCAGACGGATGAGCCTGTGCTCAATCTGGACAAACTGACCTACGCTGGCAACCCCGAAAATCTGGCCAGCCTGCAGGGTGATTCCCGTTACCAGTTTGTGCAAGGCGATATTGGTGACTCGGCGCTGGTGGACAAGTTGCTGGCGCAATACGCGCCGCGCGCTGTAATCAATTTCGCGGCAGAGAGTCATGTGGACCGTTCCATCCATGGCCCCGAGGACTTCATCCAGACCAACGTCGTCGGTACCATGCGCCTGCTGCAAAGTGTGCGTTCCTACTGGCAGGGATTGCCCGAGAGTGAACGTGCGGCCTTCCGCTTCCTGCATGTTTCGACCGACGAGGTGTACGGCAGCCTGTCACCCACCGATGCCGCTTTCACCGAGACCAACAAGCTCGAGCCCAACAGTCCGTACTCGGCCAGCAAGGCGGCGAGTGATCACCTGGTGCGTGCCTGGCTCCACACTTATGGACTGCCGGTGTTGACCACCAATTGCAGCAACAACTACGGGCCGCTGCACTTTCCAGAAAAATTGATCCCCTTGCTGATCGTCAATGCGCTGGCGGGCAAGCCGTTGCCGGTCTACGGTGATGGCCTCCAGGTACGGGACTGGCTCTACGTCAAGGACCACTGCAGCGCCATTCGCCGGGTACTGGCGGCTGGCCAGGTGGGTGAAATCTATAACGTGGGTGGCTGGAACGAAAAGCCCAACATCGAAATCGTGCACACCGTGTGCGCTTTGCTGGATGAACTGCGCCCCAGGAGCGACGGGGTCAGCTACAAGACACAGATTAGCTATGTGCAGGACCGCCCGGGCCACGACCGGCGCTATGCGATTGATGCCAGCAAGATCGAGCGTGAACTGGGCTGGAAGCCGGCTGAAACCTTTGAGTCCGGCATTCGAAAGACGGTGCAGTGGTATCTTGAAAACCCGGACTGGGTGGCGCATGTGCAAAGTGGTGCCTACCGCGAGTGGGTGCAAACCAACTACGCTGGGCGCGCATGAAGATTCTTCTGTTCGGCAAGGGCGGCCAGGTCGGCTGGGAACTGCAACGCAGCCTGGCACCCCTGGGTGAGGTCGTCGCGCTGGACCATGACAGCACCGACTATTGCGGAAATTTCAGCAATCCCGCTGGCTTGCTCGACACCGTGCGGGACGTCAAGCCCGACATCATTGTCAACGCTGCGGCGCACACCGCTGTGGACAAAGCCGAGAGCGAACCCGATCTGGTTCGCACACTCAATGCGACGGCGCCCGGATTGCTGGCGCAAGAGGCGCAGCGACTTGGGGCCTGGTTCGTTCACTACAGCACCGACTATGTGTTTGATGGTAGCGGCGAGCGCGCATGGTGCGAGACTGACACACCCGCGCCGCTGAGTGTCTACGGTCAGACCAAGTTCGAGGGCGAGCAACTGATTCAAGCGGGCTGCCAGCGACACCTTGTGTTTCGCACCAGTTGGGTCTACGCGGCGCGCGGCGGCAACTTTGCCAGGACCATGTTGCGACTGGCACAGGAACGTGACCGTCTTACCGTCATCGATGATCAGATCGGCGCTCCCACCGGTGCTGAACTGTTGGCTGACGTGACGGCGCATGCCCTGCGGCAGGTATTGCGTGTGCCCGCCAACGCCGGGCTGTACCATCTGGCGGCTAGTGGCGAGACCAGCTGGTGGGGCTATGCAAAACATGTGTTGGCGCAGGCCCAAGGTCTGCAACCCGAGCTTCGTCTGAAAGCCTCAGAGGTACTGGCCGTGCCGAGCAGCGCCTTCACCACCGCCGCCCGGCGGCCGCATAATTCGCGTCTGGATACGCGCAAGTTGCAAACCACTTTTGGCGTGCATTTGCCATCCTGGCAAGAGGGTGTGAACCGCATGCTGGCCGAAACGCTTTGATTCGAAGGCAAGAAATGACACAACGCAAAGGCATCATCCTGGCAGGCGGCTCCGGTACGCGATTGCACCCGGCCACTTTGGCGATGAGCAAGCAACTGCTGCCGGTTTACGACAAACCGATGATCTATTACCCCTTGAGCACCCTCATGCTTGCGGGCATACGCGACATTCTGGTGATCAGCACACCGCAGGACACGCCGCGCTTTCAGCAGCTATTGGGTGACGGTTCGCAGTGGGGCCTGAATCTTCAGTATGCCGTGCAGCCCAGTCCGGACGGCCTGGCGCAGGCTTTCATCATTGGCGACCAGTTTCTGGGCAATGCGCCAAGCGCACTGGTGCTGGGGGACAATATTTTCTATGGTCACGACTTCGGTCCCCTGCTGGCAGGTGCTGACAAAAAGCTGGATGGTGCGACGGTCTTTGCGTACCACGTGCAGGACCCGGAGCGCTACGGCGTTGTGGCCTTTGACGCGCAGGGCAGGGCCAGCAGCATTGAAGAAAAGCCCCTCCATCCGCAAAGCAATTACGCCGTCACGGGCCTGTATTTTTATGATACCCAGGTGGTCGACATTGCCAAAGCGGTGAAGCCCAGCGCCCGTGGCGAACTGGAAATCACGGCTGTCAATCAAGCCTATCTGGACCAAGGCAAGCTCAATGTTCAAATCATGCAGCGTGGCTACGCCTGGCTCGATACCGGGACCCACGACAGCCTGCTCGAAGCCAGCCAGTTCATTGCGACCCTGGAGCGGCGTCAGGGTCTGAAGGTGGCTTGCGTGGAAGAGATTGCCTGGCGCAACGGTTTCATTGACGATGCTCAACTGGAAAAACTGGCGCAACCGCTGGCCAAGAATGGTTACGGTCAATACCTGTTGCGATTGCTCAGCGAACGCCATCGCCACGAACCCTGATTGCCGAAGCAGCCATGAAGATCATTCCTACGGAAATCGCCGACGTCCTCATCATTGAGCCCCGGGTCTTTGGTGACGCACGTGGCTTTTTCTTCGAGAGTTTCAATCAGAATGCCTTTCAGAAGGCGACAGGCCTGCGCGTCAATTTTGTACAAGACAATCATTCGCGCTCCGCCCAAGGCGTATTGCGGGGTCTGCACTACCAGATTGAGCAGTCACAGGGGAAACTGGTGCGGGTCGTGCGTGGCGCGGTCTTCGATGTGGCAGTCGATCTGCGCAAGTCGTCCGCAACTTTTGGGAAATGGGTTGGCGCTGAATTGTCGGAAGAGAACAAGCGGCAGATGTGGGTGCCGCCGGGTTTTGCCCATGGCTTTTTGACACTGAGCGAATCGGCAGATTTTCTCTACAAGACGACCGATTACTATGCTCCGCAATTTGAGCGTTGCATCGCCTGGGATGACTCGACGTTGGCTGTAGCCTGGCCTTTGACGGGTGCTTCTCCGCTGGTATCGGCCAAGGATCAGGCCAGTTTGTCGCTGGCCGATGCACCGCTGTTTGAAGAGGGCTGAACAACTCATGGTGGGTCAACCGAAAATTTACGTCGCCGGCCACCAGGGTATGGTCGGCTCGGCCATTGTTCGAGCTTTGCAATCAAGCAAGAATGCTGTCATCCCGGACCCCGGATCGAGCCCGGGGCAAGCTCTGACCCGGGATCCATGGATTGCGGATCAGGTCCGCAATGACAAAGAGAAGGCAACCATCATCACCCGCACCCACGCCGAACTCGATTTGTGCGATCAGGCCGCCGTGCGGACATTCTTTGAAGCGGAAAGACCGGATCAGGTCTATATGGCTGCTGCCAAGGTCGGAGGCATTCATGCCAACAACACCTATCCGGCCGAATTCATCTACCAGAACCTGATGGTGCAGGCCAATGTCATCCACCAGGCCTGGTGCGCTGGTGTCAAGAGACTCCTGTTTCTGGGCTCAAGCTGCATCTACCCCAAAAGCGTCCCCCAACCCATGAGCGAGTCCGCCTTGCTCACCGGAGTGCTGGAGCCCACCAACGAGCCCTACGCCATCGCCAAGATCGCTGGGATCAAGATGTGCGAAAGCTACAACCGCCAATATGGAACCAGCCATGGTGTGGATTACCGCAGCGTCATGCCAACCAACCTGTACGGCGCCGGTGACAACTACCATCCGGAAAACTCCCACGTGATTCCGGCATTGATCCGGCGCTTCCATGAAGCCAAGATGAACAAAGCGCCCAGCGTCACCATCTGGGGCAGTGGTACGCCAAGGCGCGAATTCCTTTATGTGGATGACATGGCAGCAGCCAGCGTGTTTGTGATGAATCTGTCCAAAGCCACCTATGAGGCACAGACCCAACCGATGCAAAGCCAGATCAACGTCGGTTACGGCTCAGACATCACCATCGCCGAACTGGCGCAGGCCGTCGGCCGGGCCGTCGGGTTCTCCGGCCGCATTGACTTTGACCCCAGCAAACCGGATGGCACCCCACGCAAGCTGATGGACAGCGGCCGTCTCAATGCCATGGGATGGCACGCCCATACCGAGTTGACACAGGGCTTGCCTCTGGCGTATCAGGATTTTCTTCAACATTACCAAGCTGTCATTGCGGGCTCCGACCCGCAATCCATGGATCCCCCCGGATCCGGGTCCGGGGCAGGCTCCTCAGTTTCGGGATGACCACACTGACATCGACATCATGACTCAGCAAAAAACCGCACTCATCACCGGCATCACCGGCCAGGACGGCTCCTATCTGGCCGAATTTCTGCTGGAAAAAGGCTACGTGGTGCATGGCATTAAACGCCGCGCCAGTTCTTTCAATACCCAGCGGGTCGATCACATCTACCAGGATCCGCACATCGAAAACGCCAATTTCAAGTTGCACTATGGCGATCTCACCGACACCAGCAACCTGATTCGCATCATCCAGGAAACCCAGCCCGATGAAATCTACAACCTGGGCGCCCAGTCCCATGTGGCGGTCAGCTTTG
>JBAXFI010000178.1:0-5261 GCA_037139995.1 Comamonadaceae bacterium
GATGTAGCGTGCGTCGCGATACTTGTAATCTGGCGGTGCACGCATATCGCGCTCCGGCATCTCCCAAATCAACAACTTCGGTGCCTGGGTTTGAAACGCGTCATCACGCAAATAACTCTCCATCCCGATCCAGGACCCTTGGTCGGCTCCTACAGAAATGCTCAAAATATCTCTTTGCAGCGTGTAGCGCAGGGCATCCGCAAAACCGGTCCATTCGCTCGAGTAACTGCTTCCCATCAAGGTGATCCCAAGCGCCGGGCGATTGCCCAGCAGGTCTTGCTTGCCCGGTTGTACTTTGCTGACCTTCATAGGGGTGACTTGCTCAAACGCGAGGATGGGCGAATTGGGTGGCAACTGCATGGTCAGATCACGTGCCTTGGAGTTCTGGCGGCGATGATTTGACAATTCGTATTTTTCTTCGGGGATCGAGTCCAGTATTGCTTTCAGTGCTGGACTCGCATCGATGCCGGCCCTGACCGCTTCGGCTGCCACCATGGAACCAGCGGGTGCCCAGTGCGTGTCAAGTCGATAAAAAAATGGGGCGGTGCTGGCGCGTTTGGGGCTGTTCAAGAACGCGGTATTGACATCAATAACATCGACCCGACCGTCCTGCAGCGCCTTGCGCATGCGCTCGTAGTTCCCCAGCATGTAGTCGTTAGGCTTGATATCGTCCGGCAGATGCTCAGGATAGATACGCATCTTCAACGGCACCATGGCCACCACCATGTTGATGCCATTGGCCGTCAGCACTTTGTTAAAGCGCTGAATCAAGTCAAGTGACACGTCAACCGTCGCCGCATCGGGAGGGGTGGATATTTCGTGCCGATAGAAGAGCCATTCATTCTTGCCAATGATTCCTGGTGGAAGGTCGGCCGAACGGACCACTGTCGGCCCCAGCAGGTTGGCCGCCATCAGTGCAAAGAGCAACTTTCTGACCGTGGGTGTTTTCATCGTTCATTTCTCCCTTGAAAGCTAAAAGGCCATCGGCTATTTTCCGGTATAGCGTTCGATCTTGTTTTCGACAGCGCGCAACAAGGGCTTGGCAGTGGTGCCTGGCAACACCAATACGCTGTAGGTACCGCCCTGCGCCATGGCTACTGCTGCGTTGGCCTGCGCCGCCTTGTCGCCGGTCTTGGCCGCGATCAGGTCTACTGAAATGGGGTTGACCAGGATGGCTTTCGAAGTGCCGTAGACCAGATCAGTAAACACCTTGGTGTTGCCATCGGCAGTGAGCACATCGAGGGCGCCCAGCGTGGCGTCCAGGTGATACACCGCCAGCAAAGCTTTAAGCTTGTTCGAGTTGGCCTTGTCTTCAAACACGATGGGCACTGCCTTGGCGCCCAGGTTGGTAAAGGCCACTGTCAGGGCCCGCCCACGCACCACATCCAAAGTGGTACTGGCCTGCGCCATGGGTTTGCCGGCGGGATGAACGGCGATGCTGTGTTTGCCGGCCGGCAGCACCATGTAGTCGCTGGGCTGTCCGGCTCCCAGTGCCTTGATTCGCAGTCGGCCATCGACCAGAATATCGACCGCCCGATCACGGCTGGCCAGCAACACACGAACATAGGCAGAGTCAGCCGGAGGTTCAGGGTCATAGAGCAAACCGGTAGGCTGAGCCTGCACCGGCGGACTTGAGAATGCCAGCAGCATTGACAGCAGGAGGTAAGCAAGTTTGGCTGCAAATCGGAATCGCATTTCGATCTTTCAACTTCAGACGGATGGACGGCGAGGATGATAAACGCAGATCACCGACTGGCACTTGCCGTGGGGCGATCAAAATACAAGTTCCACTGGTATTCACCGGGAGCAAAGCCGTCAAGCACCACCGCGCCGCGCCAGCGGTCCACGCTGGCCACTTTGGGTACTCTTGCCATGCCACCGACCGAAACCAGACGCAGCGCGCCGCCTGACTCAGGAAGGTTGACCCAGACTGCCGCCGCCTTGCCAAGAGGTGCTGCTCCTTTGATTGTGATTTTGAGCTGTAGCCCGGAGGCAGCAGACTCCAGGCGTGCGCTAATGCGCTCGCGCTCGCGCCACCAGTCGGCCACTTGCGCTGCAGTAGCCCACCAGATACGGCCACGGCGTGCTTTGAGGTAGTCGAAAGTTTGCGTCAATTGCTCTTTGCTAAGCAAGCTCTGCCCGGGAATGGTGACGACCGACAAGGCCGCCATTTTGTCAATCAGGTCCAGTTCAGCCAGGAAGGTCTTCATGCCCGCCTCTGGCTCGGTATCCATCAGGTCTTCAGGCGCGCTTTGCGTTCGCGGCAGCATCACCATCGGTCTGGTAACGCTGGCATCCGCTTGCGCAAAATAGGGCAGACGCGCCTCCGTCGCACCCATATACGTCAGGTTGTGGCCCATGCCGCGCTCTTGCAGGAGTTTCTCGGTGGTCTGGTCGTACAAATCCATCGGAGCGCGAAAACCGGTATTACCCGTCAGGTTAAATCCTGCCTCCTTCATTTCACTGACCATCGTGCCCAGGCGCTTGCTCTGGACTGCCGTGGCCTGGTCCTTGAAACCGTCAAACCGATCCCCGTGGTAGGCAACTTCGTGCCCTTTGGCTCGAACTTGTTCGAGTATTTTTGCCGATTTGGCTGCACTTTCGCTGAGCATGTAATAGGTTGCCCGGCCGCCGGCATCTTCCATCATCTTTGCAAAAAGCAGATCGACATCGACCATGATGTCAACCGCCGCGACAGCCACCACCAGGGCGCTGCCGTAGGGATGAGGCCAATTCGGCACAAAAACGTCAGGTTGACGCAACAGCCACATCAGGGAATTGTGGGCGATTGCCTCCAGTGCCTTGGGATCACCGGACCGCCATAGACGCTCGGGATAGCCCAGAACAACCGACCGCGACAACCTTCCGGAGGGCTGACTGCGCTCATCGAAAATAATCGTGCTGCTTGCCTTGCCGCTTGCTACGGTACGCGACCAATCCATGAGCTCAGCAGCAGCCTGTCGACCAACCAGACGCAGCGGGTACCAGTCCTTTGCATATTCCATCCAGACTCGCAAACCCGCCGGCAAGGCATGAACCGCCGGAGTATCGCCGTGCATTATTAGGAACGTATCGTCTTTGGCAACCTCATTATTTCCAACAACCTTGGCGTCCAGCGCACTTTCCATGAAGCCGTAACCGCGCCATTCACCGGTCTCACTTCGCACGCCGGTCATCCAGGTCGACAGCACCCCACCGCCCTTACCGCGAAATTCCCTCACGGCCTGCATTTCGCGCTCGGTCAATGCCACCGCGGACGGAAGCAAAAGCACCCCTGGTTGCTGCATTTCGAGTTGCTCCACGGACGACACCAGTTGGAAGGGAACTCTGTACTTGCGCAGAAACACTTCCCAGGTCCGCACACTTTCGTTGGCATCCAAACCGGTTGCAGCGAACCGCGCCCGCGTTGTCGGCGACGCGTAGAGCAAGACTCTTTGAACCATCGGCGTTGCCGGCGCAAACGTCCCCGCTGCAGCGGCAGGGGTAACCGCGTTGGCCGCCGGGCGGTCGACTGGCTGGCACCAGCCTGCTGTATAAGTCAGAAAACCGACAACAGCCAAACCCGGCAGTTTCAGCATCTTATGCCAACACCACATGTTCTCTCCCTCTGTCAGGTCAAATCGATTATGATAAAAAAAAACGAGTGGAACAACAGCAACGATTATGAATGATCCAGCCGCACTTTCGCCAATTTCACCGGCCGTTCAGCTTGCTATCCGTGGTCTCGACAATCTGACCAACAACATGGTCGGTGGCGGCCTCTATGTTCTGATTGCAGAAACACCGTCGGCCCGTTTTCCTATCCTGGCCGGCAGCCTTGGCAAAGCATTCAAGGACGGTCTGTCATGTACGGTTATTGTTCCATCCAATCCTGAATCTTTCATTCAGCGAATTGAGTCTTTTGACAAATCGATCACACCAGATTTAATCACAAACAAACGTCTTCAGATGTTTGTCATGCAGGACGATTTTTCGAAGACGGTATTTCGGTACGGCGCCGAGGGTTTTGTCAAGGAGCTGGACCATTTTGAAATCCCAGAGAGCAGTTATCTGATTTTTGATCAGGCCGATGAGTTGCTGAGCCTGCACGATGTTTCCTTGTCCCTGGACCAGGTTGATGTAATTGGCAAATGGTTGACCGAGCGACAAATTACGGCTCTGCTGGTCTTTTCGCGCGTCACGGAAGCCCACTCCAGCACCATCAATGCACTCATGGACAACTTGACCGGAATTGCCCGGCTTGGCGGAAACCGGGATGGTCTGGAGTTGACTTTCGATTACTGGCAGTCGCCCGATGGCACTGTGGCGGCGAAGAACTACCGTCTGATCACGCTGGAGTCAGGTGTCTACGAAGCCAGTACCAAGATCGCCTCACAGGAGCAATTGGCGAGCATCGCCAGCGGCGAATTGGCGCTCGAACCCGAGGACGCCGAACCGCATTTCTTCTACATGGATCCGGACCTGAACAGCGTGGCCAAGCAAATGCCAGGCGTTTGGGAGCGGGTTGACACTTTGGTCGGGATGATGCACGCGACGCGTGCCACCCGCTCCGGCACCGCCATTCTGAGATTTCAACCCGATACCAGCGTACGCCAATTGTCCGAAACCGTCCACACGCTGCGGCTCAGTCTGGGGCACCGAGCCCATATTGTGGTGCAGGAAAAGGGTACTTCCCTGCGTTACCAAAATGAGGCCTTGCTGTTGCGCCTGGGTGCCAATCTGGTGGTGCACAAAGATGTACCCACCAGCCGCTATCCGTTGCTGCTGGAATCGTTGCGGGGACAGATTTTTAGCCGTGACGTGAATATCAATTTTGAAGCCGCGCTGTCCAGCGTCACGCCCAGTAGATTGCGCGGATACGTTCTTCCTGCGCGTTTTGTGCGTGAGGTCGCTTTGATTCTGGACCGTGCAGAGACCCTCAGTGTTCCTTACGCCATGGTCATCGGCAAGCCAGCGCAAAGCACCACGATGGTCGATATCTTGATGCGCGCCAAACTGTCGCGTTCCGGCGACCTGATCACGGCCGATGGCAGCTACTGTTACCTGTTCCTCAGCGCCTGTCCGCAGACCGTTCTTTTGACGACCCTGGAAAGAATCCTTGGCGGCCCGCTCGACGCCTCCTTTCACGCCCCAAGATTTCTGATCCAGCGCGCCGAAGTTGAGGCCGAATTGGCTGCCCTGTCACGCGCTGTGGACTTGGGAGATCTGCCTGACTATTCATCATTGAGCGAAGCTGCAGAGCCCATTGAGGCGGCACGCGC
>JBAXFI010000179.1:0-5244 GCA_037139995.1 Comamonadaceae bacterium
AGTTTTCTTCCAGCATGGGACCCAGAATAAAGCCCAGCATCAGCGGCGCAGCGTCTGCAGCACGCGATGGGGAAGAGTCTTTTGTTTCATGGTTTCTCCTAGGTTAATTTTCACATAGCACGGTACGGTCACCATGCTTTCAATCTGCTTTCAGTACGGCATGTCGAGGGAAAGTACCTATCCCCGAGCGCACAATCAGTTGGCATCCTGCAACGGCGCGGGCCTCCACTTGGCGAGCCGGTTTTCTACCTGGGTCATGGCGTACTCCGCTGCCAGTGCCACCACCATGATGATGACGATGGCCGCATACATACCAGCGGCGTCAAACGAACCTTTGGCAACGTTGATCAGCAAGCCGATGCCGTAGCGGGCTCCCACAAACTCACCAACAATGGCGCCCACGATGGCAAAGCCGAAGCTGACGTGCAAGGAGGCAAAGATCCAGCTCATGGCCGAAGGGATGACCACCGAGCGTGTCAGCTGCCAACCTTTGGCGCCAAGGATCTGGGCGTTGGCCAGCAGATTGCGGTCGGCCTCCACCACGCCCTGGAACGCATTTGAGAAAACGACAAAGAACACCATCACAAAGGACAGGGCCACTTTCGAGGTCAGACCCAGGCCGAAGATCATGATGAAGATCGGCGCCAGCACGACCCGGGGTACCGAGTTGATGACCTTGATGTAGATCGAAAACACATCGGCCAGCATGCGGTTGCGTCCCAGCGCGATACCGGCAATGATGCCGGCGATCGAACCCGAGAAGAAGCCCAGCAGCGACTCCTCCATCGTGACCCACAGGTGAAACCACAGAGGCCCCTCCGAAGTGCCCTCGACGATCCATTCCTGCAGCCGCAACACGATGGCCCAGGGGCTGGAGAAAAAGAAGGGATCGATCAATTTGACGCCGACTGCCAGTTGCCAGCCGCCGAGAAAGACGACCAGGATGAAATAGCGCCAGAAATAGACGGCAAACTTGCGTTTGCTGGCCGCCAGGGCGGCGGCGGCTTCGATTTCGGCGTCCGAAGTGCCGGGCTGAAAAACGGGGACATCGGTCAGAGTTTTTTGGGTCATGATGGTTTTTCAGGCAACGGCAGCTTCGTCGCGAGCCGCACCGCGCAGCACCTCGTCACGGAGGTCTTCCCAAATGGTGCGGCAAATGTCGATAAAGGCCTTTTCGTAGCGGATTTCGCTCACGATGCGCGGCCGGGGGATGTCAATGTGGTAGACCGACTTGACCGTGGCTGGTCCCGAGGTCAGCACATAGACCTTGTCGGCCAGGGCAATCGCCTCTTCCAGGTCGTGCGTGACAAACACCACCGAGGCTTTGGATTGCGACCACAGCTTGAGCAGTTCCTCATGCATCAAGACGCGGGTTTGCACGTCGAGTGCCGAGAACGGTTCGTCCATCAGCAGGATTTGCGGCTCATTGATGAATGTCTGCGCCAGCGAGACGCGCTTGCGCATGCCGCCCGACAACTGGTGCGGATACTTGCTTGCGTGCTCGGTGAGATTGACCCGCGCCAGCCATTCGCGTGCCTTGGCGTAGGCCTGCTCTTTTGGCATGCCCCGAAACACCGGCCCGGTGACGACGTTGTCGATCACGCTGCGCCAGGGAAACAGCGCATCGGTCTGAAAAACAAAGCCGATGCGCGGATCGATGCCATCGACCGGCGCGCCCATCACCCGGACCTCGCCAGCCGAGGGTTTGGACAGACCGGTGACTAGGTTCAAAGTGGTGGACTTTCCGCAGCCGGTCGGACCTACCACTGCCACGAATTCGCCGCGCGCCACACTCATGTTGAAGTCGTGCAGCGCCGTCATGGACTTGCCGTCTGGTGTCAGAAAGCGCCGACTGACGTTGATCAGTTCGATCGCCGGGCTGTTGTTTTCAGGGGTCATGGAACTGCCTGGTTTACTTGGCGTTTTTGACGAATTCGGTCGTGTAGGTCTTGGACAGGTCTACCGTCTTGCCCTTGACGTTCTTGGAGAAAGCAGCCAGCACCGAGAGCACGGTCTCGGGTCCACCAGCAGGCATCACGCCATCCGCAGTGAACATACCCTTGCCGTCGGCCAGTGCCTTGACATAACTTTCTTTGTCACCGGCGTAGAAATCCTTGGGCATCTTATCGGCGATTTCGGCCGCGCTGTGCGTGTTGATGAACTTGAGCGTCTTGACGAAGGCGTTAGCGAGTTTTTGCACCGTTGGCTTGTTCTTCTCGACCCAGTCGGTCGACATGTAGAGCGACGCGGCAGGGTAGGTGCCACCGAGCGCTGCCTTGGTCTTCTCAACCGTGCGCATGTCCACCAGAATATGCGCTTCACCCGTCTTGAGCATGCGCGAGATCGTGGGCTCGGTGGTCATGCCGGCCTGAATCTTGTCCTGCGTCATGGCGGCGATGAAGGTGGTGCCGGCACCGACCGGGATCGTGCTGAACTCGCCCAGCGGCACGCCGGACTTAACCATCAGGTACTGCGAAAGAAAGTTTGTTGAGGAACCCAGACCGGTAACGCCCAGACTCTTGCCGCGCAGGTCAGCCATCGACTTGATCTGCGGATGTTTGCTGGACACTAACTCGACCTCGCCCGGCGCCTGGCTGAACTGAACCACGGACTGCACGTATTTGCCCTTGGTCTGCAGATCGACGCAGTGGTCGTAGAAGCCGACCACCCCCTGTACAGCACCGGCCAGCATTTCGTTTTCTGCGTCCACGCCCGAGGCTTCATTAAGCAACTCAACGTCCACGCCCTCGGCCTTGAAATAGCCCAGCGCCTCGGTCAGCTTGGCCGGCAGGTAAATCTGCTTTTCGTAGCCGCCGACGATGATGGTGACCTTGTCCGCCGCCAGGGCAGTGCCAGATGCGGCAAGCATGACGGCAAGCCCCATGGCCTGGAGCAGCTGCTTGGGTTTGAATGTGAATTTCATGGGATCTCCTGAGGTGGTTTGTGGCCGCACGATAGTCGCTGGCTGCTTTCAGTCCGCTTTCAATCGGGACAACCTAGGGTAAACACTGATTGATTGCTCCGACTATGATCAACGCCTCGTTCTGACTTACCTGACTGGGCTTTTGTGCGATGCGGATACTGGTGGTCGAAGACAACACCGAACTGGCGCAATGGCTGGGGCGCACATTGCGTAAGGAACAGTACGCAGTTGATTGCATTGACAACGGCGTTGATGCCGATTTTGCCTTGCGCTCGGAGCAGTACAACCTAGTCATTCTGGACCTTTCGCTGCCAAGAATGGGCGGCACAGAGGTTCTGCGACGCCTGCGCGCACGTCATGATCTGACGCCGGTGCTGGTTCTTACTGCCAACAACACTGTGCAAAGCCGGGTTGCTGAACTCGACGAAGGGGCCGATGATTACATGGCCAAACCCTTCGATATTGAGGAACTCGAGGCGCGCATCCGGGTCCTGTTGCGTCGTTCCTCCGGCCAGGCCTCTCCAGTGATGGCATGCGGCGATCTGAACTACAACACCAACACGCGCGAATTCCTGATTGCCGGCGATACGCTGGCCCTGACGCCGCGCGAGCGTGCTGTGCTTGAGCTGCTGCTGCGCAAGGCTGGCACCAGTGTCACCAAGCAGGCGCTGGCGCAAAGCCTTTTTTCGCTGGACGAGGATGTCTCCACAGACGCCATCGAAATCTATGTGCATAGGCTGCGCAAGAAGCTGGAGCACAGCACGGCAAAAATCATGACCTTGCGTGGTCTGGGCTACCTGCTGCGCCCCGCAGGCAATGACTAGCAGTCTGCGCCGGCAACTGCTGATCTGGGTCTTGCTGCCGTTGTTGGGGGCGGTCGCGATCAATGCCTGGCTTACGTACCGCAGCGCGCTGGACACTGCCGCCGTAGTGCAGGACAGGTTGCTGCTCGGTTCGGCGCGCATGATTGCTCAGCAGATCAGCTACGAGGAAGGAGCCTTTCAGCACCACATACCGCCAGCCGCCCTGGAACTCTTTCAGTCCGAGGCGCCAGACCGCATCTTTTACCGGGTCACCACAGGCGCCGGACAACTGCTCGCCGGCTACACCGACCTGCCGGTGCCGGCGCTGAACTTTCCGGTGGATGCGCCGTATTTTTTTGGCGCCACCATGCGGGGCGAAACCGTGCGGGTGGTGGCATTCTTTCAGCCGGTCATCGGCAACCCTTCAGCCCTGCCGGTCGTGGTAGAAGTGGCGCAGACCATGCATGCCAAGGCGCAGCTCAGTTCCGGCTTGTGGCTTCATGCCATGGGACAGCAACTGCTGATTCTGGCGCTGGCAACCTTGCTGATCCTACTCGGTTTGAAGCGCGGTCTGCAGCCTCTCATACGCCTTGGCAACGATGTTCGAACGCGCAAGGAAGGTTCGCTAGAGAGGTTGCAGACTGAAGCCATTCCGGCTGAGCTGAAGCCCCTCGTGGATTCCTTTAATGACTACATTCAGCGCCTCGAAACGCACACCAACCTGCGCAGCAGCTTCATCCAGAATGCGGCGCATCAGTTGCGAACGCCGCTGGCGGTGTTGAACACGCAAATCAGCGACGCGATGCGCGCGACCGGCAAGGCCGAGGCTGATGTGCCGCTGCTGGCTGCGCGCAGAACGCTGCAGCAGACGACGCGTCTGGTGAACCAGTTCCTGACACTTTCGGCAGCCGAGGCCTATGTCGCCGTTGTCACACCAACTACAACTCAGGCCTGCTGCGAAATTGTGCAGAAGGTGATTGAGGACCTGGCATTTCAGGCCCACCAGAAGGACATCGATCTTGGTTTTGAGCGGGAAGGAATCGACACTCGCGTGCTGCTCGACACCAACGCCCTGCGAGAGACCATGATTAACCTGATCGATAACGCGCTTCGTTATACACAAATTGGTGGCATCGTCACGGTCCGCTTGAATTCTGCCCAAGAGTGCATCGTGCTCACTGTTGAGGACAACGGACCGGGTATTCCAGAGCATGGCCGTGAGCAGATATTCGAGCGCTTCTACCGTGCTGCGGATAGCGGAACCACTGGCAGTGGGCTGGGGCTGGCCATCGTCAAGGAACTCGTATCGCAATGTGGTGGCACGGTGCAGGCGCAGCCGTCAGAGCACGGTGGACCGGGGTTGGTGATGCGGGTGGCGTTGGGATCGCCGGTCGCCACTTCGTGACCGCTACGGTGAGGAAGGCGCTTAAATCACAGACCGCATACGTCAGCTTACCTACTTCCATCGGGTTAGCTGACCGACCGCTCAGGCCAGCTGTGGCTGACCGCTTAGGGCAC
>JBAXFI010000180.1:0-5205 GCA_037139995.1 Comamonadaceae bacterium
TGATGATCGACATCGATCTGGTTCGCCTGAACTTCAGCCCGCAGTCGCTGCTGCTGCTCAACGTGGTACTGGGCTTCGTCATGTTCGGTGTTTCGCTCGAGCTCAAGGCCGACGATTTCAAGGAGGCCTTGCGCACACCGCGCGCACTGGTGATCGGCCTGCTGGGGCACCACCTGGTGTTTCCGGCCTGCACCTATCTGCTGGTGCTGCTGCTCGAACCGCGCCCCAGCATTGCGCTCGGCATGATTCTGGTGTCATCCTGCCCGGCCGGCAACATCTCGAACTTTCTGACGCACTTTGCGCGCGGCAACACGGCGCTGTCGGTTTCCATCAGCACGCTCTCCACCCTGACCGCCATTGTCATGACGCCACTCAACATCGCCTTCTGGGGCGGCCTCTACGCGCCAGCGCAGCCGCTGTTGCGGCAGGTGGCAGTCAATCCGCTCGAGATGTTCCTGCACGTCTTTCTGCTGCTTGGCTTGCCACTGGCTGCCGGCCTGTTTGTCTCGCGCCGCTGGCCCGTCTTGACAGCGCGCGTGCAAAAACCCATGAAGATTTTCTCGCTGCTGTTCTTCCTGCTCTTTGTGCTGGCAGCGCTGGGCGCCAACTGGCAGTATTTCAAGCTCTATGTCGGCATGGTGGTCGGCGTCGTGTTCGTGCACAACGCCTGCGCACTGCTCACCGGCTATGGCCTGGCCTGGGGTGTCAAGCTGCCCGAGCGCGACCGGCGTGCCGTGGCCATTGAATGTGGCATCCAGAACTCCGGTCTCGGCCTGATCCTGATCTTCAGCTTCTTCGACGGCCTCGGCGGCATGGCCGTGATTACCGCCTGGTGGGGTATCTGGCATATTGTGGCCGGGCTATCCATCGCCACCTTCTGGAGCCGACGCGCGCCGCGTTCCGAGGGGCTGACGTGAATTCACATTGCGTTCTGGTCACCGGCAGCACGGGCTATCTTGGCTCGCAGGTGCTGGCCAAACTGTGCCAGCGCCAGGACACGGCCATCATCGCACTGGACCTGCGCGAGCCGGCACAACGCTTGCCGAACGTGAACTACCAGCTCGCTGACATCCGCTCGAGCGAGGTCGATTCCATCGTGGCGCGCTACCAGCCCGATGTCGTGGTGCATCTGGCCTCCATCGTGACACCCGGCAAGAACAGTAGCCGTGAGTTTGAATACAGCGTCGATGTCGGCGGCAGCCGCAACCTGCTGGAGGCCTGTGTTCGCAACAAGGTTCGAAGAATCATTGTTTCGTCGAGTGGCGCGGCCTATGGCTACCACTCCGACAACCCGGCGTGGCTGCAAGAGAACGACGCCCTGCGCGGCAACCAGAGCTTTGCCTACTCCTGGCACAAACGCCTTGTGGAGGAGATGCTGGCCGAGTATCGGCAGCAGCAGCCGCAACTGGAGCAGATCATCCTGCGCATAGGCACGATTCTGGGGGCCACCGTCAACAACCAGATCACCGACCTGTTCAAGAAGCCGCGCCTGATCGCCATCCGGGGCTCCGACAGCCCGTTTGTTTTCATCCACGACCAGGATGTGGTGGGCGCCATCCTGCATGGCATTGATTCGTCCAGCACCGGCATCTTCAACGTGGCCGGCGACGGCAAACTCAGCATCTTCGAGATCGCCACTCGCCTGAGCAAGCGCTGCATCGTGCTGCCGGCCTGGCTGCTCAGGAGCGCGCTTTGGCTGCTGAAGAAACTCGGTCTGACCCAGTACGGACCGGAGCAGCTTGACTTCCTGCGTTACCGCCCGGTGTTGGACAACACGCTTAGCAAGACCGTGTTTGGCTACGTCCCAAAGCTCAGTTCGTCGGAAGTTTTTGACTTGTGGCGCGGCGCGCAGCAGAAGAAGGCAGCGTGAACCGACGCGACATGAATGGCAAGGTGGTACTGATCAGCGGCGCCGCTGGCGGATTGGGCGCTGCACTGTGCCAGCGCTATGCCAGCGCGGGCAGTCGTATCGCTGCCATGGATGTGGATGCGGCGCGACTCGACACCCTGGTCACGGACTTGAAGCAGCGCGGCGTGCAAGCCCTGGCGCTGCCCGGCGACATCGCCGACCCCGCCAGTTGCCAGGCCGCCGTGGCCGCAACGCTCAGTCACTTCGGCAGCATCGACGGCCTGATCAACAATGCCGGCATCAGTCACCGCAGCCTGCTCAGCAGCACCCGCATCGAGGTCATCCGGCAAGTCATGGAAGTCAACTTCTTTGGCGCCGTCCACCTCACGCAGGCTGCCCTGTCCCACATCACCGAGCGGCGCGGTTTCATTGCCGCCATTTCCAGCGTGGCCGGCTTTTCACCACTGATCGGCCGCACCGGCTATGCGGCCAGCAAACACGCCTTGCACGGCTTTTTTGACACGCTGCGCAGCGAGGTGGAGGATCTGGGCGTGAGCGTGACCTTGGTCTGCCCCTCCTTCATCCGCACCGGCATCGGTGCCGCTGCACTCGGTGGTGATGGCAGCAAGGTCAGCAGTGTGCGCCTGACCACGGGCGGTGAAGCCAGCGCAGAGGATATTGCCGAACGCATCTTTGTCGCAGTGTCTGAAAGTCGTCGCCTGCTGCTGCCAGACCACACTTCGCGCCTGGCCTGGTGGCTGAGCCGGCTGGCACCACAGCGCTACGCCAGCATCATGAAGCGCCGCGTCGGCGCCGAGTTCGACGACGCGCCCGGGTCACCCTTATAGCCTGCTGCGCCGCCCCACCCCCAACGCTGCCAGCACGCTGAGCGACATCGCCAGCGCCGCAGCCATCAGGGTAGCGCCATACCAGCCGCGGTCCATCAGCGTGCCGAACAGGACAGGCGCCACGGCCAGGCCTGTGTCGAGGCCGGAATAGACCATGCCATAGACGCGGCCGGTGGCCGCTTTGGGTGTGGCCTTCTTGATCATCATGTCGCGTGAAGGACCACCAATACCTACCGCAAAGCCGGTGCTGGCCAACACCACCATGGTGAGCGTGCCGCCAAGCAGACCGGTGCCGCACAACACAAGCAGCAGCGCCGCAGAGCTCATCGACAGCGCCACCACACGGTCGCTACTGGCAGCTCTGGTCGCGACAAAGCCGCCCACCAACATACCGAGCGCACCGCACAGCATGTAAGCCGACAGCGTCCAGGTCGCGGCCTCGATGCTGACGCCATGCATGGCGCGCAGGATCGAGATCGAGAAACTCTGCACCACCGCCATCGTCATGGTGGAGAGCAGAAAGAAACCAAAGCACCACCAGACCACCGGTAACTTCATGAACGCCATGCTGTGCTCAACCGGCAGGTCAGGATGCGCGACGGCAACCTGCGTCTTCAATTTGTCGCGCTGCAAAACCATCAGCAGCAGAATGCCCACATACATCAGAGCCGCAGCCAGATAGGCCGTGCGCCAGTTGAAGGCACTGCTGATGCCGGCAAAAAACAGTGGCGCCGTCGCCCAGCCCAGATTGCCGGTCAGGCCGTGGGCGCTGAAGCCGTAACCCAGGCGCGGCGCCGATACCCGCTGATTCAGAATCGTGAAGTCCACGGGATGGAAAGTCGCGTTGCCGAGCCCGGCCAGTGCCGCCACCAGCACCAGTCCGGTATAGCCCGTCACCATCGATGCCGCGGCGCTGGCCACGGCAAAGGTGGCCAATGCCGCCAGCAGGAGCGGACGCGCACCGAGTCGATCCACCATGAAGCCGGCCCCGGCCTGCCCCACACCGGAGATGACGAAGAAGGTAGTCATCAATAGGCCGAGCTCCGAGTAGCTCAGACCGAACTCCTTCATGAAGACCGGAAACATCAGAGGTAGCAACAGATGGCCAAAGTGCGAACTGGCGTGCGCCAGTCCCACCAGCGCGATGATGCTGGCGTCCTGCTGCAGGGGAACCGCCTCGGAGGCGTCAGGTGTTGTGCTGGTCATGACCCTATGGTACGGCAGTACCGGCTCCGTTTCATTGGACAATACAACCGTGAGATTCGACAAACCTTCCAACGCCGTTATCGCTGCACTGGCTGCAGCAGCGCTGTTTGGCGCGAGCACCCCGCTTGCCAAGCAGTTTGTCGGCGACATGTCGGCCCTGCTGCTGGCGGGTCTGCTTTATCTGGGCAGTGGCGTCGGTTTGGCTCTGCTGCGCTTGCTGCGCGACCGCGGCTGGCGCAGCCCCGCTCTGACAGCGGCGCAGTGGCCCTGGCTGCTGGCTGCCGTCGCCTGTGGCGGCGTGCTGGCACCGACCCTGCTGATGCTGGGTCTGGCGCGCATGAGCGCGGCGTCTGCCTCCTTACTGCTCAATCTGGAAGGCGTACTGACCGCTCTGCTGGCCTGGATCGTCTTCAAGGAAGCGACCGACCGGCGCGTTGTGCTCGGCATGCTGCTGATCGCTCTGGGTGCCGCTCTGCTGGCCTGGCCTGGCGGCACCGAACTGGCCGTTGGCACGGTTGGCGCCGCCCTGGTGGTGTTGGCCTGCCTGTGCTGGGCACTGGACAACAACCTGACACGTCAGGTCTCCAGCGCCGACGCCCTGTTCATTGCCGGCCTGAAAGGGCTGAGCGCCGCTGTCATCAACATCGGTCTGGCACTGGCCAGCGCTCAATCGCTACCGGTGTGGGGCGTTACCAGCTCGGTGCTGCTGATCGGTTTTCTCGGCTATGGCCTGAGTCTGGCGCTGTTCGTCGTGGCACTGCGGCATCTCGGCTCGGCGCGCACCGGCGCCTACTTCAGCGCCGCACCCTTCATCGGCGCTGCCATCGCGCTGGGCCTGTTCCATGAAGCCACTTCCGCGTGGTTCTGGGGCGCCGGCGTGCTGATGGCGGCCGGTCTGTACCTGCATCTGACCGAGCGCCACGAGCACCCACACTGGCATGGCGAGATCCAGCACAGTCATGCGCACTTTCCGGACGTCGAACACCGCCACGATCACGGCCATTGAGAGTTCCGCAATTCCGATCCTCAGGCTTGTGTAGGCCGAGAGCGACGCAATGGGTGACTCCGCGAATGTCCTCCGGCCTTTGGTCTTGTCGTCCCGGCCCCGGATCAGAGCTTGCCCCGGGCTCGATCCGGGATCCAGTGCCACACCACCACTGGATTGCGGGTCAGGCCCGCAATGACAACCCCGTGCGCAAGATCTGGCTGCTGCGGCACTCAGCGCAGCGGCATAAAGGAGGAGACCTAAGGTCGGGGGACAGCCGCGGAGCTGAGTACCGCAGCGGCCAGCTCCACCCGGCA
>JBAXFI010000181.1:0-5165 GCA_037139995.1 Comamonadaceae bacterium
GCACCGGTTTGAGAAAGATGTCTTCACCGAGCTCGACCATGCCGGGCATGATGCAACTGCCACCAGTGAGCACAATGCCGCTGGAGAGCATTTCCTCGAAACCGGACTCGCGCATGACCTGATGCACCAGCGAGAAGATCTCTTCGACGCGCGGTTCAATCACACCAGCGAGTGCCTGCCGACTCAGCATGCGCGGACCCCGGTCGCCCAGGCCCGGCACCTCGACCTGGGCATCCGGATCGGCCAGCAACTGCTTGGCGTAACCGCTCTCGACCTTGATGTCTTCGGCGTCCTTGGTAGGCGTTCGTAGCGCCATCGCAATGTCGCTGGTAATCAGGTCTCCGGCAATCGGGATTACCGAGGTGTGGCGAATCGCACCGTTGGTGAAGATCGCCACGTCCGTGGTGCCAGCGCCAATATCCACCAGCGCCACACCCAGCTCGCGTTCATCTTCGGTCAGCACCGACAGGCTCGACGCCAGCGGATTAAGCATCAACTGCTCCACCTCCAGGCCGCAACGACGCACACACTTGATGATGTTTTCGGCCGCACTCTGCGCACCGGTCACGATGTGCACCTTGGCCTCGAGCCGGATGCCACTCATGCCAATCGGTTCCTTCACATCCTGTCCGTCGATCACAAATTCCTGCGGTTCCACCAGCAAGAGCCGCTGATCGGTCGAGATATTGATGGCCCGCGCTGTCTCCAGCACCCGGGCTACATCAGCTGCACTGACCTCACGGTCCTTGATGGCGACCATGCCGCTGGAATTGATGCCCCGGATGTGGGCGCCGGTGATGCCGGTGTAGACCTTGGTGATCTTGCAGTCAGCCATCAGTTCAGCCTCTTTCAGGGCCTGCTGGATGCTCTGCACGGTGGCGTCGATGTTGACCACGACACCGCGCTTGAGTCCGTTGCTTGGCGCCAGCCCCAGGCCGGCGAGCTTGAGTTCACCGCCGGGCATCACCTCGGCTACCACCACCATCACTTTGGCGGTGCCAATGTCCAGCCCTACGACCAGATCTTTGTATTCTTTCGCCATATGTTCACCTGTTGCTTGTGTTGCCGTTGTTAAGCTACTTCTTCTGCCCATTGGCTGCCAGCGTGCTGACGCCGCGCAGCCGCAAGGCATAACCATCTTCATGCCGTAAATCCGCCGTCTCCAGTGCATCGCTCTTGCGGCCATAACGCGAGGTCACTTGTGTCAAGGTCCTGAGAAATCGTTGCGTGCGCGCCAGCACCTCGGGCACGGTGCCGCTGCCAAGCTCGACAGTCGCCCCTTCCTCAAAGTGGGCGCGCCAGCCGCCATGTCCGGTCAGTTCAAGCTGATCGAGCGTCATGTCCATTTCTTCAAACAGCGTCTGCAAAGCCTGGAACATCAGCAGCACCTGGGGCGCCTGACCCTCCGGGCCATGCATGCGTGGCAGGGCATCCTGCTCAACCTCACCGAGATTGCCTTCAAATACTTCGCCAAAACTGTTAAGCAGTTTGGGCTCTCCTTCGATGCCCCAATACGCCACCGCCTTGTGTTCCTGCAAGGAGACCCGCAGGCGATCGGGAAACTCACGCCGCACCACCGCTTTGCGCACCCAGGGCAAGGACTCAAAGACGAGTCGGGTGCGCTCCAGATCGATGCTGAAGAAAGTGCCACTCAAGCGCGGGGTGACATTCGCGCGCAGCGTCACGGCATTGTTGTGCGTCAACTCACCGGTCACTCCAATGCCATGCAGGAAGAAGACCGGCTGGCGCGCCACCCAGAGCGCCGCCGCGCCAAGTAGCAAGGCAGCAAACGCCAGCAGCATGACCCCGGCCATCAGATTCATCAGTCTGACGTCCAGTGGCAGGCTCAGCTCATCGCTCATGCCGCGCCCCTGACCGCGATGTCGGCATAGTCGAGTGTCGCCAACTCGAGCACCTGCAGACACAGCGCCGGATAACTGATGCCCGCCGCCTTGGCCGACATGGGCACCAGCGAGTGCCCGGTCATGCCCGGCGAGGTGTTGATCTCCAGCAAATAGGCTTGCCGCGTCTGTTGGTCAATCATCACGTCGGCGCGGGCCCAGCCGCGGCAGCCCAGGCTGCGGTAGGCCTTGAGCACCAGTTCCTGAATCTGCTCTTCTTCGCCGGCTGGCAAGCCGGCTGGCACCAGGTACTGCGTGGTGTCGGTGAAGTATTTGTTCTGGTAGTCGTAATTGCCGTCGGCCGCAACAATCCTGATCAACGGCAAGGCGCGTGCCGCTGCACCGGAGCCCAGCACCGCAATCGTCACTTCATCACCGCTGATGAACTGCTCGCACAGGACCTCGCTGTCGTGTTGTGCCGCCAATGCGTAGGCCGCCTGGCACTGCGCCAGGGCAGTCACCTTGGTCAGGCCGATGGTCGAGCCTTCGCGTGCCGGCTTCACGATCATCGGGCTGCCGAGCTCGGTGAAGGCCTGCTCGGTGGCGGCGGCGCTGTCAACCTGATACCAACCCGGCGTCGGCAAGCCGTCGGCGCGCCAGAGCCGTTTGGTCATGACTTTGTCAATCGCGATGCTGGATGCCATGACGCCGGAGCCGGTGTAGGCAATTCCCAGCAGTTCAAGCGCGCCCTGCACCGTGCCGTCTTCACCAAAGCGACCATGCAAGGTGATGAAGCAGCGCGCAAAACCATCGCGCTTGAGCTCGGAGAGATCACGTTCGGCCGGGTCGAAGGCATGCGCATCCACGCCTTGCGAGCGCAAGGCCTGCAACACACCGTGTCCGGACATCAGGGAAATTTCGCGCTCCGCCGATGCGCCGCCCATGAGAACTGCAACCTTTCCAGAATTTGCACTACGGGGGTTCATATCCTTGTCTCCTCCTGCACCAATCTCGCTGAACCGGTTTGCATGGTCAGCACTTTTGCCGGCACAGCACCAATCGATCCGGCACCCATACACAGCACCACATCCGCATCACGCGCCTGGTCAACAATGGCCTGCGGCATGACTGCAATGTCCTCGATGAAACCGAGCTCGACCTGCCCGGCCAGCCGCACCGCCTGTGCCAGACTGCGACCATCGGCAGCGGCAATGCGCTCCTCACCGGCGCTGTAAACCTCGGCCAGCAGGACCGCATCGGCCTGCGCCAGCACCGTGACAAAATCATCGAAGCAGTCGCGCGTGCGGCTGTAACGGTGCGGCTGAAACGCCAGCAGCAAGCGACGACCCGGAAAGGCGCCACGCGCTGCCGCCAGCGTGGCTGCCATCTCTGCCGGATGGTGGCCATAGTCGTCCACCAGCGTAAAAGTGCCACCGTCGCGGGCTTCGATTTCTCCATAGCGTTGAAAGCGCCGCCCCACCCCCTTGAATTCGGCCAGCGCGCGCAACACCGCCTGATCCGCCAGTTTGAGTTCGTGCGCCACGGCGATCGCCGCCAGCGCATTGAGCACGTTGTGTCGACCCGGCAAGTTGAGCACGACCGGCAAATCCGTCAGAACCACGCCAACACGCCGCTGCACCGTGAAGTGCATTTGACCCGCCACCGCGCGCACGTCCACGGCCCGAATCTGCGCCGCTTCGTTGAAGCCATAGCGCGTCACCTTGCAACTCACCTGCGGCGCGATTTCGCAGACCGCCGGGTCGTCGCTGCACAGGATGGCGTTGCCATAAAAAGGCAGACGGTGCAGAAAGTCAAGAAAGGCCTGCTTCAGACGACCAAAGTCCTGACCGTAGGTGTCCATGTGATCGGCATCGATATTGGTCACCACCGCCAGCACCGGCAGCAGATTCAGGAAGGAGGCGTCCGACTCATCGGCCTCGACCACGATGTAGTCGCCCTGACCGAGCCGCGCGTTGGCTGCAGCACTGTTGAGCCGTCCACCGATCACAAAGGTCGGGTCCAGCCCGGCCTCGCCCAGCACACTGGCCAGCAGGCTGGTGGTGGTGGTCTTGCCGTGGGTGCCGGCCACCGCAATGCCCTGTTTGAGCCGCATCAACTCCGCCAGCATCAAGGAACGCGGCACCACGGCAATGCCCTGCTCGCGGGCGCTGCGCACCTCGACGTTACCTGCAGGGACCGCACTGGAAGTCACGACCACATCGGGCCCCTGCATGTTGCTGGCGGCATGCCCGACATGGGTCTGGATTCCCAAGGCGGCCAGACGTTGCAGCGTCGCGCTGTCGCTCTGGTCGGAGCCGCTCACCTGGTAGCCCAGATTGAACAGGATCTCGGCAATGCCTGACATGCCAACGCCGCCGATGCCGACGAAGTGAATGTGACGCACCGCGTGCTTCATGCCGCCAACTCCTCGCAGGCGTCGGCGATCTGACGACTGGCGTCCAGCTTTTCGAGCTTTCTGGCTGCCATGGCGCAGGCCAGCAGCGCAGTCCGATCGGTTTGCTGTAGCAAGTCGGCCAGGCGCTGCGGACTCATTTCTGTCTGCGGTAGCAGCCAGCCGGCACCCTGGTCGACCAGAAAGTGGGCGTTGCGGGTTTGGTGGTCGTCCACCGCAAACGGAAAAGGCACCAACAGGGCCGCTGCGCCGACCGCGGCAATCTCCGTCACCGTGCTGGCGCCAGCGCGGCATAGCATCAAATCGGCGTCGGCAAAGGCCTGCGCCGTGTCATCGATGAAGGGCGTCAGCTGAGCCTGCACACCAACCTTGGCGTAGTTGGCGCGCAGTGCATCAATCTGTGCTGCGCCGCTCTGATGCAGCACCACGGGCCGTGCTGCCACTGGGATCAGCGCCAGCGCCTGCGGTACCACCTCGTTCAAGGCGCGCGCACCCAGACTGCCGCCCAGCACCAGCAAGCGCAAGGGGCCGCTGCGACGGGCAAAACGTGCAGCCGGCTGCGCCACGCCAATGAAGGCTGCACGCAGCGGATTGCCAACCCAGCGGGCCTTGGCAAGCACATCCGGAAAGGCGCAAAAGACGCGACGCGCGACTTTGGCCAGCAGCTTGTTGGCCATGCCCGCCACCGAGTTCTGCTCATGCAACACCAAGGGCTTGCCCAGCAGCACACTCATCAGTCCGGCCGGAAAAGTGATGTAGCCACCCAGCCCCAGCACGACGTCGGGCTTGACACGAAGCAAGACGACAACACTTTGCCAGCAGGCGCGCAGCAAGCGCCAGGGCAGCGCGAGCAAGCTAGCCCAGCCCTTGCCACGCACGCCGGCGAAGTCAACCGCCTCAAAGGCAAAGCC
>JBAXFI010000182.1:0-5154 GCA_037139995.1 Comamonadaceae bacterium
GGTGCCGAAATGTCGTTGATCAGCAGCCCTTTTGCAGCCATGCTGGTCTCAGCGCCCTTGGCCTGTTCACGCGCCACGCCGCGCTGGAAGGATCGGGTTTCCACAGCGGCTTCGCGCAGGATGGTCTGGTCTGCGGGTGGCAGGCTATCCCAGAACTTCTTGGACACCAGGGGCAGGAAGGCGCCATAGGAATGCTTGGTCAGCGACAGGTACTTTTGCACTTCATTGAGCTTGAGTGCGGCGATCACCGCCGACGGTGTGCCCTGGCCGTCCACGGTGCGGGTTTCCAGCGCGGTGTACAGCTCGGGCACGGCCAGTGGCACCGGGTTTGCACCGAGCGCTTTGACAGTCTCCTGCGAAATTTTGGCTTGTACAGCGCGGAATTTCATCCCCTGAAAGTCCTCCCATTTTTGGATGGGGTGCTTGCTGTTGGTGGCGTTGAAGAAGCCGTTTTCCCAATAGGCCAGACCGATGAGACCCTTGGCGGGCAGCTTGTCCAGCAGTTTCTGGCCAGTGGCGCCGTCGAGCACTTTTTCAGCCTCCTGTTCATTACCAAACAGGAAGGGGAAGTCCAGAATCTCAAACTCCTTGACCATGCCGGTGAGCGTGCTGGTCTGTGGCAGCGCAAATTCGATGGTGCCGCCTTGCAGCGAAGAGGTCACCTGCACATCGTTGCCCAAGGCGGCGTTGAAATACACCTTGACCTGGATGCGTCCCTTGGTCTTCTGGTTAACCAGTTCGGCGAAGCGCGCTGCGCCCTGGCCCTGGTGGGACTTTTCTGGCAAGGTCACGCTGAACTTGGCGTTGATCGTCTGCGCCCAGGCGCCGCCCGCTATCAGGGTGCTGCCGAGCAGGCCCAGGGCCAGTGAAATGAAGGTGCGTTTGATGATCATAGTTATGTCTCCTGTTGGTTGGTCGAAATAGTGAAAGGGTCGCGCGCAGTCTTAACGGAACCACTGCATGGGTACCAGTACAAGTTCCGGGAACAGCACCAGCAAGAACAGCAGGGCCGTTTCAGCGATCATGAAGGGCCAGACGCCGCGGATCACGTCTTCCATGCTGACCTTGCCCACTCCGGCCGCCACATTGAGCACCACGCCCACGGGCGGCGTGATCATGCCGATAGCGTTGTTCATGATGAACAGGACCCCAAAGTAGATCGGATCAATGCCGGCCTCGATACAGACGGGCAGCATGACCGGCGTCAGAATCAGCACGCTGGGAATGAAGTCCAGCGCTGTGCCCACGATGACCACCACCACCATCATCACCGCCATCAACAACTTGGGGCTGTCCATGAACGGCGTGAAGATGGCCTTGAGCTGGCTTGGGATGTCAGCCACAGTGATCAGGTAGGCGGAGACAAAAGCCGCAGCCACCAGAAACATGACCACCGCGGTGGTCTTGGCAGTGAGCAACAGTGCGTGATAAATCTTGGCCAGCGTCAGTTCGCGGTAGATAAATGTCCCCACAAACAGCGCGTAGAACGCCGCAATGACACCGGCCTCAGTGGGTGTAAAAACGCCGCCCTTGAGGCCTACGATGATGATGACGGGCAATACCAATGCCCAGACACCGGCGCCCATCGTGCGCAATCGCTGGCGCAGGCTCAGGCGATCCGCCACACGGAAAGTGTCCCGCCTTGACACCCACCACCAGGTTGCAACCAGTGACAGCGCCATCAGAATGCCCGGGAAGATGCCCGCAACAAACAATTTGGTAATGGAAACCCCGCCGACCACACCAAAGATGATAAAACCCATGGACGGAGGAATGACTGGCGCGATGATGCCCGCCGACGCCACCAGTCCGGCCGAGCGTGCCGTGTTGTAGCCGGCGTCACGCATCATGGGGATCAGCAGGGCTGCAAGCGCCGCCGTATCGGCCACCGCCGAGCCCGACAGGCTTGCCAGAATCAGCGCCGCGATGATGGTGACATAACCCAGACCGCCGCGGACATGGCCGACCCAGGCGTTGGCCATGTCCACGATACGGCGGGACAGGCCACCAGAGTTCATGAACTCGCCCGCCAAAATGAAGAAGGGCACGGCCATCAACACGAAGTTGTCGGTGCCGGCAATCACGTTCTGCGCCAGGATTTGGGCGTCAAACTGGTTCATGAACACCATCAGGGCCGTACCACAGACCAGTAGCGCGAAGGCAATGGGCATGCCGAGCGCCATGGCGGCGATCAGAGAGCCCAGGAATACGGTGAGCGTCATACGTGGGGTCCTTTGTGGTGGGCCAGATCAGTGTCTACATCGGACAGGGCGTCTTTGATCATGTCGTCGGTGTGCTGCACCATGACCAGGTTCGCTTCCTGGTCGCCATGCACCAGCGCCTGAAAGATGTTGTAAAAAATGCTTACGATCAGCCCCAACGCTGCGGCCATGCCGGCGGCATAGACCGACGCGTACGGGATACCAGATACCGGCATAGCGTTGTCGAGGTTGATCTCGGCCTGCTTCAGGCTGCCCCAGAACAACAACCCACACATCAGGATCATCAGCACACCAGAGACCAGAATGCAGGCCTGGCGCGCCCCGTGTGGCAGACGTTTGACCAGTGAATCCACACCCAAATGTGCATGCTCGCGCGAGGCCAGAATGGTGCCCAGAAAGGTCAGCCAGACGAACAGCAACCGCGATATTTCCTCCGAGAAGGTAATGCCAGAATTGAAGCCATAGCGCAGCACAACATTACCAAACACCAGCACAGCCATGCACGCCAGACACAGCGCGATGCAGACTTCCAGGGAACGGGTGAACCAGTGGGTCAGGGTTGCGAACATGGGAGTGGGCTGGTGTATTTAGGCAGCTACAAAGCCCTTGCCATCGTGCATCCAGGCGGCTTGCTTGGGTGCCTTCTTGGTCTGCTCCCACTCGTTGATCATGTCCCACTTGACGTCGTCGAGCGCCTTCATCATGGCTGGAGTGGCGGTGTTGCAAGCCAGCTCCAGGCGGTGGCCACTGGGGTCAAAGAAGTAAATGGACTTGAAAATGGTGTGATCCGTGACGCCAATCACTTCGATGCCGGCGGCCTCCAGCTTGGCCTTGGTAGCAAGCAGTTCGTCCATGCTGCCGACCTCAAACGCCAGGTGTTGGGTCCAGGCGGGGGTGTTGTGGTCGCGGTCCATGGCCGGGCTGTTAGGCAGCTCGAAGAAGGCCAGAATGTTGCCGGCACCAGCGTCGATGAATACGTGCATGTAGGGGTCTGGTGCCTTGGTGGATGGCACTTCGTCTTCGGCAATGGCCAGCACGAAGTTCATATCCAGGTGCTTGGCATACCACTCCACTGTTTCCTTGGCATTGATACAGCGGTAGGCAACGTGGTGGATCTTTTTGATGGGCATCGTGATCTCCTAAGTTTGAGTTGGTTTGTCTGCGAAACGGATTAGAAATGAATTTGATCTATCATTCAAACAGATTTTTATGATTAATTTATTTCATTAGGTAATGAATATCACCTTGCGCCAACTCCGGGCCTTTGTCGCGCTGGCCCAGACCAGCAGCTTTACCGACGCCGCATCGAGTCTGCACGTCACCCAGTCTGCTCTGAGTGGGTTGATCAAGGAGTTGGAACTGGCGCTAGGCGTTCAGGTCGTGAATCGCAGCACGCGCAAGGTCAGCCTGTCGGAAGTGGGACGTGAGTTTTACCCGCTGGTTGCCCGTCTGTTGCAGGACCTGGATGGTGCGCTCGACACCATCGCCGACCTCAAGGCCTTGAAGCGCGGGCTGGTGCGCATTGCGGCGCCGCAATTGATGTCGGCGTCGGTCTTGCCCGAGGTCATTGCGGGGTTCGGACAGGAATGCCCCGATATCGAGATTCGCCTGGTGGACTGCATGGTCGAGCACGTGCTGTCAAAAGTCCACAGCGGCGAGGTGGACTTCGGAGTCGGCCCTGAGCGGGAGTCGTCAGCCGATATCGAAGCGCAAACCTTGTTTGAAATTCCGTTTGTCGTGGTGTTTCGCCCCGACCACCCGTTGAGTAAAAAGAAGCGCGTCACCTGGGGCGACGCGCTGCGCTACCCGGTGATTGCGCTAAAGGGCGAGTTCACGCACCGGTTGCGGGTGGATCTGCACGATTCGTTGCACGACGAGGCGCTCAATCCGGCAAACGAAGTGGGCTTCATGACGACGGCTTTTGCTATGGTCAGTGCTGGCCTGGGTGTAACCACCTGTCTGCCCTACGCCAGCAGCCTGATCCGCCTGCACCAATTGCAGAGCAGGCCACTCGTGGACCCGGCGGTGCGGCGGAAATTTTTTGTATTCACCCGTCGGGACCGTCCGCTGTCACCCGCTGCACAGCGTTTCTCGGCGTACTTGCAGGACTATTTGAACCAGCAGCCTTGGTGGACGATGCCACTCAACGGTACACCCTGATACATTGCCGCTGTCAGCTGCACAGCGGGTCGACGACTTGCTCCAGAGTCAGCCAATGTGGGCAAGCAGTCCCGCCTCAAGAAGTTTCGCATCAGGCCGTTACGGCAGGGGTGCATCGCCGCCAACCAGTAGCATTTGCCCGCCATGATGCCGTCGGTTCGGGCGGACCTGCCCCTCACCCGCCGCAGGTCATCAAATTTCATGCGTGTCGCGAATAACCGACACCACGCTTGGGAAAACTGACTTATCTTCGCCCTTCTTTCATTCGATCCGACGGAGGTGTACCGATGACCACGCAGCGGCCACCTTCGGATATCGACAACTGAGGACCAGGCCATGAAAACGAGCGACCACCGGGTGATGCTGGGCAATGAGGCGATCGCCCGCGGCCTCGTTGAAGCGGGCTGCCAGTTCATGAGCGCCTATCCCGGCACGCCAAGCTCCGAGATCCTGCCGGCCGTGATCGCCTTCAGGAATGAACTCGGCGTCAAGGTTTACGTTGAGTGGTCAACCAATGAGAAGGTTGCACTTGAGACGGCGCTGGCGGCCGCCTACTCCGGCAAGCGTGCTGCGGTCGCGATGAAGCAGGTTGGGCTCAACGTGGCGGCAGATGCGGCGCTTTCCGCCGCCTATGTCGGCGTGGTCGGTGGCCTGGTGCTGATCGTTGCCGATGACCCCGGACTGCACTCCTCGCAAACCGAGCAGGACTCGCGTCTGTTCTCGCTGTTCTCCAAAATCCCGGCGCTCGACCCCAGCACGCCGCAGGAAGCCA
>JBAXFI010000183.1:0-5063 GCA_037139995.1 Comamonadaceae bacterium
ATCAGCGTCAGGATGATGAACATCATGCGCTTTTCCACCTGCACGGCAGCAAACCAGGTGCGGTTCTGGCGTGTCCAGTCACGCACCAACAGGTCGCCGGTAAGGCTGCGTGCCAGTTGCGCGCCGACCTCACGCGCCTGCTGCAGTTCCTTCAGTTTGACCCGCACCCCGGTCGGTCCCTCCAGCCGGAATATTTTCGCTGCATCGTCCATATGCATCAGCACCAGCGCCGAGTCGTATTCGTAATGGCCGGAATCAAAAGTGCCGACCACCGTCATCTGTTTCAAACGCGGCACGACACCGGCGGGCGTCACCTGGCCGCTGGGTGCCACCAGGGTCACCTTGTCGCCAAGGCGCACGCCTAGCGAGCGCGCCAGTTCACCGCCCAGCACCACGCCAAAATCACCGGAAACCAAGCGCGCCAAGGAGGATTTCTTAAGTTCCACCGCCAGATCGGTGACGTGGGGCTCCAGCGCCGGATCAATGCCGCGCACGATCGCCCCCTTCATCTCCTCGCCGCGTGCCAGCAAGGCCTGCGTGGCGATGAAAGGCGCAGCCCCCAGCACCTGGGGGTTGGCCCTCACCTCACTCAGCGTGCGCTCCAGATCCGGCAAGGCGCCGCCACCCTGGGTAAAGATCTCTATATGCGAGACCACTCCCAGCATGCGATCGCGAACTTCCTTCTGAAAACCATTCATCACCGACAGCACGATGATCAGCGCCGCCACACCGAGCGCAATGCCCAGCATCGACACGCCGGAGATGAACGAGATGAAGCCATTGCGCCGGGTCGCGCGGCCAGCGCGCGTATAGCGCCAGCCGAGGATGAGTTCGTAGGGGACTTGCATGGACCGATCAGCGTGAAATGAAGTGCCATTGTGGCATCCCGCACAATCACGCCATGCACCTGCTGATTCCGTTCGCCCATTGCCGCTCCGAAGGTTGCGCTGTGGCTTTGCGCACGCTCGAGTTGCCGAACCTGCAGAAACTGCTGGCACGACTGAAAGCCGATCCGGCGCAACAGAGCGATCCGCTGAGCCTGTCACCCCCGCACGAGCGAGCACTGGCGCAAGCACTGGGGCTGCCGGTGGCCGACGGCTTGATTCCCTGGGCCGCCCTGCAGGCACGGCAATGCCTGGCCGCCGACGGCGCCTGGGGTTTCATCACACCTTGCCACTGGCACATCGGCAGCAAGCTCGTGGTCATGAATGGCTCAGCTCTGAACGACCTGCAAGAGCAAGAATCCCGGACCCTGCTGGCAGCGATGGAACCTTACTTTGCCGAGGACGGCATCACACTGCATTACCTGGCGCCGACGCGCTGGCTGGCACAGAGCGAACTGTTCGACGGTCTTGCCACCGCTTCGCTGGATCGCGCCAGCGGGCACGATGTGAGCGACTGGCTGCCAACCGACAGCCGCGCCAGAAAACTGCGGCGCCTGCAAAGCGAGATGCAGATGCTGCTCTACAACCACCCGGTCAACGAATCACGCAGCGAGCGTGGACTGAGCGTTGTCAATTCGTTCTGGCTCAGCGGCACCGGCGCGCTGCCCGCTGGCTCAAGCCCTGCCACCGGCGAAGCACCAAGGTTGGCCGATTCACTGCGCGAGGCGGCCCTGAACGAGGACTGGTCAGCCTGGGCGCAGGCCTGGGAACAACTCGACGCCACCGAATGCGCGGCGCTGCTCAAAGCGCTGCAGCAAGGCGAAGCGGTGCAACTGACCCTGTGCGGCGAACGCGCCACGCAGTCCTTTGTTTCAGGTTCGTCGAATTTCAAACGCTCGCTGATGCATCTGTTCAAGAGCCCGTCCGTCACCCGCTTTCTCCTCCAGCTATGAAAATCGTCCCACGCGACATTCCACCCCGCACCGTCTGGACCCTGGAACAGGCCGGCGTGCACCCGCTGCTGGCCCAGCTTTACGCAGCGCGCGGCGTGCTCGGCACCGATGAACTCGACGACGGCCTGGCGCGCCTGCTGGCGCCTGACAGCCTGCTGGGCAACCGCGCAGCGGCAACGCTGTTGGCTGACGCGATTGCGCTGGACCGACGAATCTGCATCGTCGCCGACTATGACTGTGATGGCGCCACCGCCTGCGCCGTCGGGGTGCGCGGCCTGCGCCTGCTCGGTGCAAAAAACGTTGGCTACATCGTGCCGGACCGGGTTCAGGATGGCTACGGCCTGACAGCGCCGATCTCGCAGCGCGTCAAGGACAGTGGTGCCGAACTGCTGATCACTGTGGACAACGGCATCGCCAGCTTTGACGGTGTGGCCAAGGCGCGTGCGCTGGGTCTGCAGGTTCTGGTGACCGATCACCACCTGCCCGCCAGTGTGGGTGGCCAGATCCAGCTGCCTGAGGCCGACGTCATCGTCAACCCGAACCAACCGCTATGCCCTTTTGCCAGCAAATCGATCGCCGGCGTTGGCGTCATGTTTTATGTGCTGCTGGCGCTGCGCGCCGAGTTGCGCCAGCGCGGGCAGTTCGACACTAACAATCAGCCCAAACTTGATGCCCTGCTGCCACTGGTCGCGCTGGGAACGGTGAGCGATGTGGTGAAACTCGATGCCAACAACCGCCGGCTGGTGGCCCAGGGGCTCAAGCGCGTGCGCGCGCTGGCCATGCCCGCCGGCATGGCTGCCTTGTTTGAAGTTGCCGCGCGGCAAGCGCGCAGCGCCACCAGCTTCGACTTCGGCTTTGCGCTGGGGCCGCGCATCAACGCCGCCGGACGCCTGTCCGACATGACGCTGGGTATAGAGTGCCTGCTCAGCGACGATTCGGCGCGCGCCCACGAACTGGCCAAAGCACTGGACGGCATCAACCGCGACCGCCGCGAAATCGAGGGCAGCATGCGTGATCAGGCACTCATGGTGGCCGAAGCCATGTTCAGCAACGAGCAGGCAGCGCCGCCCGCCATCTGCGTCTTTGACGCCTCGTTTCACGAGGGCGTGGTTGGCATTGTGGCCTCACGCATCAAGGACAAGCTGCATCGCCCGACCTTTGTTTTTGCCGCCAGCGCAGCCACTGGTCATGAAAACGAACTCAAGGGCTCAGGGCGCTCGATTGCCGGATTTCACCTGCGCGACGCGCTGGACCTGGTGGCCAAGCGCAACCCGGGCCTGCTGCTGCGCTTTGGCGGTCACGCCATGGCTGCCGGCTGCACGCTGGGACGAGACCAGCTTGGCGTCTTTGAGCAGGCGCTGAGCGGCGTCGCTGCCGAGTGGCTGGACGCGGCGACGCTGACGCGGCGTATCGATACCGATGGTCCGCTGCAGCCGCAATACCGCCGGGTCGAACTGGTGGACGTGCTGCAACGCGAAGTATGGGGTCAGGGTTTTGCCGCGCCGACGTTCAGCGAAGAACTGGAAGTCCTGTCGCAACGCCTGGTCGGAGAAAAGCATCTGGCGCTCAAACTCAGGCACCAGGGGCAGCCAGTCGACGGCATCTGGTTTGGCCATACCGAGGCGCTGCCGGCGCGGGTAAAACTGGCGTTTCGACTCGACGCTGATGCCTGGAATGGCGTGCGCCGGGTCCGCTTCCTTATCGAGGCGGCGGAACTGGATTCATAAACACCAGTAAATTTTAAGAAATGATAATAAGTGCCAGAATTTGCTATGATGACTAGCCATTAGGGTAACCCCGAAAATCCACGCTGCATGTCAACACCGCATATCCAGAAGACCTTCTGCACCACCCGCGAGGCGGCCGCGCTGCTGGGTGTCTCTATTGGCACCGTGCAGCTCTGGGTTGAAAGCGATTTACTGCAGGCCTGGAAGACCGCCGGCGGTCACCGCCGCGTGATGCGCGAATCGGTTGATCGACTGCTGCACAAGTCAGCGCAGGTGGAACAGCCGCAAGCGAAGTCTTTGGCAGCAGAGAAGGAACGTCGCCTGAGCGTGCTGATTGTGGAGGACGACCCCAGTCTGCTGCGCCTGTACCAGGCCAAGATGTCGCGCTGGCCGATCAAGCTCGATCTGGCGACCGCCGACAACGCGGTTGCCGCCCTGCTGGCCATTGGGCGGGGGGGGCCGGATCTGCTGATAACGGATCTGAACATGCCGTTCACCAACGGCTTCGAAATGTTGCGCGTCCTGACGCGGGCACCCGAAGCGGTCAACACCACCATCGTGGTGGTCAGCGGCCTGGACGCTGCCGAGATCGCACGCCGTGGTCCGGTTCCACCTGGCATTGAGGTCTTGTCCAAGCCAGTGCCTTTCGATCGCCTGCTCGCCATTGCGACCGGCATCCTGAAATAATCCAATCTCTTCACAGGCCGACTTATGTCTTATATTCTGATCGTCGATGACCATTCCGACATTCGCCGCCTATTGAGCATATCGCTGTGCAAGGAATTCACAGTCAAGGAAGCCGAGGACGGCGTCACTGCACTGGAAACGGCGCGCCATGATCACCCCCGCATCATCCTGCTCGATGTCATGATGCCAGGCGAAATGGACGGAATGCAAGTACTTGACGCCATCAAGTCCGACCCCAAGACACGCGACATTGTGGTTGCCATGATCAGCGCCAGAGCCCAGACGGTTGACCATGATGAAGCGCGCCGGCGTGGCGCCGACGCCTATTTCATCAAGCCCTTCAGCCCGCTGCAAGTGGTGGCCTGGGTGCGCAGCCATATGACCTGAAATCTCGCATCTGGCGCGCAAGCAACCCTCAGACTGATGAAGTTTTCCATCACCAGCCACCCCGGTGACGCGCAGCTCAGACGCCCTTTGCTGCTGCTCTGGCTCGCCACCGCGATCCTGCTTGGCCTGGCCTGGTGGCACGTGTTCGCCCTGGTCAGCGACAGCCGTGCCAAGGAACTGGCCAATGCCGAGCGCGATCTGGCCAATCTGACGCGTGTCAGTCAGGAACATGCCGACCGGACCTTTCGCAGTGCCGACCAGGTCATCCGCTTCATTCAGGCACGTTACCTTGAAATCGGTGACCGGCTGGATCTGGCAGCGCTCAGCAGACAGGGTGTCATCGATACGGAAATCTTCAATCAGGTTGGCATCATCGATGCGCATGGGATTTATGTTTTGGCGAACCTGCCCATCAAGAGCAAGCT
>JBAXFI010000184.1:0-5040 GCA_037139995.1 Comamonadaceae bacterium
TGCCGGCATTGTCGGCGGCAAGGTGTTCCTGTTCCAGGCTCCGTGGCTGCGACGGTTTTATTTGGTCGTGCTGCTTTATTTTGTGGCCATGCTGCTGGTCTCTACTGGCGCGGAGCTGTTCAGCAACGACAGGCCCGTGGTGGCGCGCATTGACGGGCAGTTGCTGTTCCCCATTCTCAACAACCCTAGCGAAAAGGCACTGGGCGGTGACTTCGCAACGCCCACGGACTGGAAGGACCCCTTCATCACGGAGCTACTGGAGAAGCCGGGCAACTGGTCCGTGACGGTGTTCAATCCGCACTCGGCGCTGTCCACCGACTATTTCACCAAAGCGCCGCCGCCAGCACCACCCAGCGCGAAGAACTGGCTCGGCACTGACAGCAAAGGGCGCGACATGCTGGCCCGCCTGTTGTATGGCTTCAGGGTCAGCATCTGGTTTGCCATGGCCCTGACACTGGTCGGCACGACGATTGGCATTGTGATGGGCTCCATCATGGGCTATTTTGGCGGGCGCATCGACTTGACGCTGCAGCGCGTGGTCGAAATCTGGGGTGCCGTGCCCGAGCTGTATTTCCTGATCATCTTTGCCGCCATTTTTGAGCCGTCGCTGACGCTGTTGCTGGTGTTGTTGTCGATGTGGAGCTGGCTCGGCCTGTCCGACTATGTGCGCGCTGAGTTCCTGCGCAACCGCTCGCTCGAGTTCGTCAAGGCGGCGCGGGCACTGGGTTTGTCCAACCTGCAGATCATTCGCCGCCATGTGTTGCCAAATTCCCTGACGCCGGTGATTACCTTCATCCCGTTTCGCATGAGTTCGGCCATTCTTGCCCTGACCTCGCTGGACTTTCTGGGGCTCGGTGTACCGGCTTCTGTGCCCTCGCTGGGTGAGTTGCTCTTGCAGGGCAAGGCCAATCTGGACGCCTGGTGGATCATCTTCCCGACCTTTGTGCTGCTCACCCTGACCATGCTGCTGCTGACCTTTATCGGCGATGCGCTGCGCGATGCCTTTGATACGAGAAAGTCCTGATATGCGCGCCGCTCCCTTGCTGGAAGTTGCTCATTTGAGCGTTCGTTTTGGCCCATCCCTGGTGGTGGACGATGTTTCCTTTTCCATCCACGCGGGAGAGAAGCTGGCCATTGTGGGAGAGTCCGGTTCAGGCAGGTCGATCACGGCGATGTCGATCCTGCGCCTGGTCGACGCTGCTACAACGTCCGGCAGTATCGGCTTCGAGGGCAAGGACTTGTGCCAGTACAGCGAAGAGCAGATGCAGGAACTGCGCGGTGCGCAGATCGGAATGATCTTTCAGGAGCCCATGACCGCGCTGAACCCGCTGTACACGGTGGGCCACCAGATTGGCGAGGTGCTGGAACTGCACGAGGCTTTGCCCCCGAAAGCGGCACGCGCCCGCGCTACCGAGTTGCTGGCGCGCACCGGCATTCCGTCGCCGGAGCTTCGCGTGGACTTCTACCCGCACCAGTTGTCCGGCGGGCAGCGCCAGCGCGCCATGATTGCCATGGCGCTCGCGTGCCGCCCCAAGCTGCTGATCTGCGATGAGCCGACGACCGCGCTCGATGTGACGGTGCAGGCGCAAATCCTCGCTTTGCTGGAGGAATTGCAGCGGGAAATCGGTATGGCCTTGCTTTTCATTACGCACGACCTGAATCTGGTGCATCGCTTTGCTGATCGGGTCGGCGTGATGGAGCGCGGCAAACTGGTGGAGATGGGGGTCACCGAAGAGGTTTTCAGCAAGCCGCAACACGCCTATACACGGCGCCTGCTGGCCACGCGACCCGAGCGCGTGGTGCAGGCCTTGGCGCCCGAGGCACCGGTGCTGGTCGAGGGACGAGCGGTGGGCGTGAGTTTTGCCATGACCTCTGGCTGGTTCTCCCACACACAGTTTCACGCAGTCAAGAACGCCAGCTTGAGCCTTCATCGCGGCGAGACGCTGGGTATCGTCGGCGAGTCGGGTTCTGGCAAGACAACGCTGGGTATGGCGCTGCTTGCCTTGCAGTCGATCTCGAGTGGCCAGGTCTTGGTGGAGCAGCAGCGTATTGACAATGCCGAACGCGGCGCCCTGCGCAAGATGCGCAAGCGCATGCAGGTGGTGCTGCAAGACCCGTTCGCGTCGCTGTCGCCACGCATGACTGTGGGTCAGATTGTGGCTGAGGGCTTGGCCTTGCACCAGCCGGACTTGAGCCGTGAAGAACAACAGCGAAAGGTGCTGGCGATTCTGGACGAGGTCGGTCTGTCGGAAGAAAAGGGCCAGTTCGGTGTGTTGCAGCGCTATCCGCATGAGTTTTCGGGCGGGCAGCGACAGCGCATTGCCATCGCCCGCGCCGTGGTGCTGGAGCCGGAGGTGCTGGTGCTGGACGAACCCACTTCGGCACTTGATGCCTCCGTGCAGCAGCAGGTCCTGGCGCTGTTGGCTGAGTTGCAGCAACGCCGGGGGCTGTCCTATATCTTTATCAGCCACGACCTGGCCGTGATTCGGGCCATGGCGCACCGGGTGATGGTGATGAAGGATGGTGATGTAGTGGAAGAAGGCGAGACACTGGCGCTGTTTGCCGCGCCGCAGCAGGCCTATACGCGCGACCTGATCGCGGCTGCCCATTTGGCGTGACGCTCACCCAAGTCCCCATTTGGACCAAATCGAGTAGGGTGAGGGGTTACCCCCTCAGCCCTCTCACACCACCGTACGTGCGGTTCCGCATACGGCGGTTCAAGTAGAACGCTGGAGATGCTGGTGGGTTGCCACCAGCGAGACCAGCCCGAGTTGAGTGAAGAACTTTGGCGGCAAGGCAGCAATCATATGCTTGGCCCCGGCATTCCACCATGGGCCACGACCGTTGACGCTGGACTTCCATGCCCGCTGGGCGTCAAGGCCAAGTGAGAGCATTTTCGTCTCTCGCGTCCTTGGTCGCTTCCACTGCCGCCACACCAGGCAACGTAGTCGCCTGCGCACCCAAGCATCAAGTTCTTCGATGGGCCGGCGGCTCTGGGTGAGGCTGAAGTAACTCATCCATCCCCGCAGAACCGGGTTGAGCCTCTCGATGGTTTGAGGCAGTGAACTGCCCTTCCCCCCGATGCTGAGCTGGCGTACTGCATCCATCAGGCGCTGTATGCTTTGCTTGGCGATACGGATTTTGCTGACTTGACGGTTTGTCACACTGTACCCAAGGAACTTGCGTTCCCATGGTCGCGCAACCGCACTTTTGGAATCGTTCACGGTGAGCTTGAGCCGGTTTGCAAGAAACCCTTTCACGCCCTCCATGATGCGTTGCCCTGCCCGCTGACTGCTCACATAAATGTTGCAGTCGTCCGCATACCTGCAAAAGAGCAGCTTGCGCTCTTCCAACTCCCGGTCCAAATCGGTCAACAGGATATTTGACAGCAGCGGCGACAGTGGCCCGCCTTGTGGCGTGCCCTCGTAGCGTGGTGTCTCGACCCCATTGGCCATCATCCCGGCTTCCAGAAACCTGCGTATCAGGCGCAAAACCTTTGGGTCCTGCACCTGACGCGCCACCCGCGCCATCAGCACGTCGTGGTTTACACGGTCGAAGAATTTCTCCAAGTCCATGTCCACCACCCAGCGCTTGCCGCCACGGATGTACTCTGCCGCTTTGCTTACCGCCTGTTGTGCACTTCTTCCCGGCCTGAAGCCGTAGCTGCTTTGCGAGAAGATGGGTTCAAACAGAGGTTGCATTGCCTGATGTAACGCTTGCTGAATCAGTCTGTCCACCACCGTGGGCACTCCAAGTGTTCGTACCCCGCCTTGCGGCTTGGGTATGTCTACTCGGCGTACCGCTTGGGGCCGGTAGGTTCCATCCAGCAGTGCGCGCTTTACCTGCGACCAGTTCACCTTGAGCCACGCTTTGAGGTCTTCGCAGCGCATCCCGTCAATGCCGGGTGCCCCGCGATTCTTCATGACGCGGCTGTAGGCGCGCTGCATGTTGTCGCGCTCCACTACACGGCTCATGAGCCGGTCTCTCTCCGATTTCGGTTGTGCGCCGTACGCCGTATCAGTCTCAGCACCCGCGTGCGCCCTCCCCGGATTCCGTCCGGTTCTCTCGCCACTGGCCCCTCCTGCGAGGGCTTCTGCTTCATCGACTGACATCGAGTAACTTCGCTCCTACTCTCGTTTCCACTTGTTCGGGCCTTCGGTGCCGACTCTTGTGGCTCATCGCCTCGGCCTGCACCTACTATGCCCTCTGCTGACTTCTGACCGGGCATCCCGTCACCTCTTGATGCCGGTAGCCCCTACGGGCACCACAGCCAGATCTCCCCGGGTATTGCGCACCCACCTTCACGCTTATGCCTGTCGGATCTACGTCGCACCGCTTCCGTGCAAGTTTTGGGCTTTGATGATTTTGGCCATCTCACCCCGATGCGACGCCTCGTATCCGCTTCCTGTTCGTCAGGCCAGCGCTTTGCCATCGGGCTTCCTTCAGACTCGCAGTCACCCGCGAAACCCTTGCCTCTGGCTAACTCTTCCCCTTGCCGGGCGAGTAGAGGACTTTCACCTCCAAGTAAGTGCGCCCTGCCGGGCGCACCAAAAAAAATCCAACCGGATGAAGGGTTGGATTTTGTGTATGGTGGACCTGCGGAGATATGAACATTCGTTCGGAAGGATGCGGAAAGATGCGAATTCCTGAGGGTTTGAACGTGCAATTTCGAACAGAGGACGTGGGTCTTTAGCCACTTTGGAGTTGCGAAGTCAATATTGACGAAATATTCATTGAATGGATGAATTATGTTGACCTAAATTCATCTATTCCATAAAATACGCCGAATGGAAAAGCAAGTCCCGCATTACGACCTGACGGTCATCAAGACCAGGGTCATGCAGGACGGAATCTTGGTTTTCACGGCTACTGCGCGCCAGGGTGCTTCAGCGCTCGGGTTGTCAGAGCTTGATGCGATCAGTGTGGTGTTGAATTTGCAACGAGCCCAGTTTTTCAAGAGCATGACTACACATGCTGACCACAGGGTCTGGCAAGACGTCTACCACGCACCTTGCCCCAACGAGAAAACCGCCTATATCA
>JBAXFI010000185.1:0-5025 GCA_037139995.1 Comamonadaceae bacterium
ACCAGGGTGCAGTGACCGGCGAACTTCCGATTGCCGATTGCAGTGAAGCCCGGCTAGGCATGCTGATGCTCGGTGGTGCCGTGCAATGAGGGCCAGCTACAGCCTGCCGCGTTGGGCCGATCTGCTGCTATTGCCCATCGTCTGTCTGGGTCTGGCCTTGCTGCTAGCCGGCTTGGTGGTGCTACTGGTGGGACAGGACCCGGTGCGCGTCATGACAGTGCTGGTGCAGGGTGCGCTCGGGACGCCGCGCGGCCTGAGCTACACGCTGTATTACGCCACCACCTTCATTTTCACCGGGCTCGCCGTCGCCGTGGCCTTTCACGGTGGCCTGTTCAATATCGGCGGCGAGGGACAAGCGATCATGGGCGGACTCGGCACTGGCCTGGCTGCGCTGTACCTGTCGGCCCTGCTGCCGGCCTGGCTGATGCTGCCGCTGATGCTGATTTCAGGCACCCTCTTTGGCATGGTCTGGGCCATCGTGCCGGCCTATCTGCAGGCCTACCGTGGCAGCCATGTCGTCATCACCACCATCATGTTCAACTTCATCGCCAGCAGTGTGCTGGTGTACCTGCTGGTGAACCACCTGCGCCCGGTCGGATCCATGTCGGTGGAAAGCGCCCCGTTTGCCGCGTCTGCCAAGCTGCCGGCGATGCACGAGGCACTGGCGGCCCTGGGCATCGCCTGGCCCAGCTCACCGCTGAACCTCAGCCTGTTTCTGGCCCTGCTGGCCTGCCTCGGGGTTTACCTGTTTTTGTGGCGCACGCGTGGCGGCTACCACCTGCGTGCGGTCGGCTCCAGCCCAGGCGCAGCGGAGTACGCAGGCATCAACTCGAAGCATCAGGTTGTCATCGCCATGTCGATTTCGGGCGCACTGGCCGGGCTGGTGGGCATGAACGAAATTGCCGGCGTCAACGGCAAACTGCTGCTCGAATTTGTCAGTGGTGCCGGCTTTACCGGCATTGCGGTCTCGCTGATGGGACGTAACCATCCGCTGGGCATCATCCTGGCCAGCCTGCTGTTCGGCGCGCTGTTTCAGGGTGGTGCTGAAGTCGCATTTGAAGTGCCGGGCTTCAGCCGCGACATGGTGGTCATGGTGCAGGGTTTCATCGTCCTGTTTTCCGGTGCCATGGCTTATGTCTTTGCGCCGGTGCTGGCCTGGTGCCTGGTCATGCTGCGGCCCCGCGCTGTGGCGTCGGCTGCTTCGGGAGCGTCCGATGGATGAAGTGTTTGTCGGCGAAATGATTGCCTCGACACTGCGCCTGTCGACGCCGCTGATTTTCTGCGCCCTGGCCGGTCTGCTGTCGGAGCGCTCGGGCGTGGTGGACATCGGTCTGGAAGGCAAGATGCTGTTTGCCGCCTTCGCCGCTGGCGCCGCCGGTGCCGTTTATGGTTCCACCACACTGGCTCTGCTGCTGGCGATGCTGGTCGCCACTGCACTGTCCTGGCTGCACGGACTGGCCTGCGTGAGCCACCGCGGCGATCAGGTGGTCTCGGGCGTGGCCATCAACATCGTCGCTGCCGGCGTGACGGTGGTACTGGGAATCGCCTGGTTTGCGCAGGGTGGACAGACGCCGCCAGTATCTGCCGCTGTACGCATCACGGCACTGTTCCCGGGTGCCGCGGGATTGCTGCAAGGCGTGCCGCTGCTCGGCCCCGTGCTGGCCCACGCCCTGCTCGGCCACAACGCCCTGGTCTACCTGGCACTGCTGCTGGTGCCAGCGGTTTGGTGGCTGCTGTTCAGAACCCGCTTCGGGTTGCGACTGCGCGCCGTCGGCGAGAACCCGCAGATGGTGGACGCCGCCGGCGTCTCGGTGCAGCGCCTGCGCTATACCGCGTTGACCCTCAACGGCATTCTGTGTGGCTTGGCCGGCAGCTATCTGGTGCTGGCACAGAACGCCAGTTTTTCGCAGAACATGACTGCCGGGCGCGGCTTCATGGCGCTGGCCGCCCTGATCTTTGGTCGCTGGCATCCGCTGGGGGCACTCTGGGCCTGTCTGCTGTTCGGCTTTCTGGACGCGGCCGCGATACGCCTGCAGGGCGTCAAGTTGGCGGTGATCGGCGAGGTTCCGGTACAGGTGATTCAAGCCCTGCCCTACGTTCTGACCGTGGTGTTGCTGGCTGGATTTATCGGCAAGGCGGTTGCTCCGCAGGCACTCGGACGGCCGTATGTCAAGGAGTCCTGAATAGCTGATCGTGGTGTCAGAGAATGGAGCGTACACCCGAGTCTCAGGCTGTCAAATACCCGGAAAACGGAGTTTCAGTGCAGACTGACTTGCTTGCAAGTTATGTCGTAACTAAAGCGGCGCGGACCGACGAGACGACGAAAGGGGGCTCAAACCCGTCCCAGGCTTCGACCATAGCGCAAGGCCCACCAGGTCATGCCCACCGTCACCACGCAGGCCAGTGCCGCATGCAGCGCCGCATTGGTGATGGGCGTGGTCAGCAACATAGGCAAGTTCGCCAAGGCGGACAGGGCCACCATCGCCACTGCCACGCCGACCTCGCCGCGCCGCACGAGTACCCACAGTATCAGCACACTCATCAGCGCGACTGCTGCAAAGGCGATACCGGTGGCCAGGATTTCCGCGGCAAGCACGCTGCTCACAGCCAGTACCGCAACGAGCGAAGCAAGCAAGACCGTGCGCCATCTTGTCTGGCAAAAATCCACAGCGCTCAGGATCAGCGCCACGACGACCAACGCCGCACAGATGCCCATGGGACCGCGCACTGCCGTGGTCCATAGCGGCTGCATGGAGTCCCAGGCGCCGACGCCGGGCAAGCCGGGGTTGTTCTCGGGGAAAAAGTGTTGTAGACCCGTGGCCACGCCCTTGAGCACCAGCGCCAAGCCCAGGCCACGCAGCAGATCGCCGAAGACGCTGGCATTGCCGGGGCGCTTTTCGCTGTGCAAGCGCATCACCAGCAAACCCAGCAACGCCGCCCCCAGCAGGTAGCCGGCTACCGCCAGCGCCACGCCGGTGGTCAACTGCGTGTTCCAGTCTTGCGCCGTCTTGAACATCATGGCTTTTCGATCAAACGTCAGCCCGTACTCCGCCATCGCCGCGACCAGGAAGAGCGCAGCCCAGACCAGCCCTTGCCGCCAATGCAAGCTTCCCCGCACCACCTGGCGCAGCGCCGCCCCCAGAACCAGTAAGGCCAACGCGGCGCCTGCAAGGCCCGCCACAATCTTGAACGACGCTTTGGACGACTCCGCCTCCTGTTGCTCGCGCTTCCAGGCTTCTGGGACAAAAACGTGTTGCCAGGCATCGATTTCATCCCCTCTGACGTTGATCGATACACGGGCGCTGCCGCCCTTGACGTCCAAAGCCTGCTTGTCGTCCCAGAGGAAAATCCAGTCGCGCCGAGCCGGACGCTCGAACTCCTGCACCGAAGCCAACTCCCATGGCCGATTCGCCAGTGCTTTTTGGCTGTCCATGAAAGCGCGCGCCAGCGCTTGCGCCGGTTCGCGCTGGAGCCTGGCGCCGGGACGTCCCTCGGGCAGTTGATGGAACACCGCCAGCACCTCGCCCTGACCACTCAGTGCAAGCTCCCAATCTTCACTGCGGTCTTCGACCGGTCCAGTCGCATGCCGGAACATGACCCGCCAGTGCTGTGGCGATATCTGGCCGCCGTCCAATAGCTTGGTGAACACTTGGGGACCGCCTTCGCGCCAGACAAAGCGCACCGCCTTGCTGTCGTTGTCGGCAGCCGGGGACACCACGGCCAGACGTTTCCAGTCGGCATCCAACCGCACCCCGCGCTCGGCCAGCACAGCCTCAGCACGGGCGATGGCGCCGGCGTGATCCACCGTGAATGCCAGTGTGCTCACCTGGGGAGCCTGCCATAGCCACAGCGCCAGCGCGCCCAGCCCGGCAGCCCCTGCCAACGGTGTGCGGCGTAGCCACCAGGGCCAACCGGTGGTGGTTTGTATAAGCTGCGGCGGTGGCAGCGTGGGCTCAGCGCTGACCATGTGTGCAGTGACCTGTTCCCGCTCCGGCTCGCCGTTGCGCATGGCCTGCGGCATCTGGGCCAGGTAACCCTGCTTGAAGCGGGCCCGCGCGACCATCAACAAGGGCAGCAGACCCGCCAGCAGCACCAGGACGCGGTCCAGCCACAGGCGCGAGTCGGTCGCCACAAACAGCGGAAGGCTCATGAGCGTCAGGTCGAAGGTGAAGTGCATCACGATGCAGGGCACCAAGCCGAAGCGCAGAAAAATCAAGCCCCACACCAGCGCCGGGAAAAACAACTCCAGCACGCGGCTGTAGCTGGGCAGACCAGGGTAACCGGCATGTCCGCCGGCAAAGACCAGTGCCTGCAACACCAGCGCCACGGCGATGCTGCTGCGCCGCCAGCCCAGCCATTGACCGATCAAAGCGGCGCCGGCCAGCGGCACGGCGCGAAACAGCGATTCTTCCCAAGTTCCGGCCTGCAATGCGTTGGCAATGGGCCCGAGCGCGGGCCGCCAGGCAGCCAGGATATTGGGGTCCGTCAGCGAGTCAGCCGGCACCCACCAGCCGAACTGCGTTCGCGCCACCAGGTAGAAGCCAGCCACCAGCAGCAGTTCAAAGCCGGTCCAGGCGTAGCCACCCAGCGTGCGCCCTAATGCTTGCGGACTGGCTCCGGCAGCCGCGCTCCAAAAATTGAACAGCCGCGGGTGCCTGGCAAAAGCAGCCCGGTTCAAGCCCTCGGCCACGGCAAAAATCAGGCCCAGTAGCAGCGTGCTGCCAATGGCCACACCGAAGGCGGCGGCGGCGTTGCGGAACAGGAAACTATTGACGGAATCGGTGGTGGCGTAGCCAAACCACCTCTGCGGAAGGTCGGACAGCATGGCCGCCGCGGCCAGCACGCCCACGACGCCAGCGCAACGCAATGCACCGTTCCAGACCAGTCCGCCACGGCGTGCCAGCCACAACCAGCCGCCTAGCAGCCCGCCCAGGCCAAACAAGGCGAACGTGGCAATGCTGGCGACTTTCGCGATGGTCTCATTGCCGCTGCGCAACTGGGCAAAGCGCTGCGCAAAGGCCTGCG
>JBAXFI010000186.1:0-5017 GCA_037139995.1 Comamonadaceae bacterium
CGACCCCTTGCACCCCATGCAAGTGCGCTACCAGGCTGCGCCACACACCGATCTATCCTGGCAATTATAGACGGTAGAGGCTGACCAACTCAGTGCGCCAGGGACAGCAGACTGCGAATCTCGAACAGTTCACGCCGCAGGTCCAGCAATCGGTCTGAAAAACTGCCGCTCACCTTGCCAGAAACGTCGTCATCAGAATGATCAGACTCAAATTCTGTGGTTTCAATGACTTCTACGCCATCAAGCAAAACTTCGCCGTTGCGCTTCTTATCGCGCTCCAACTGCAGAATTTCCTGCATTTTGTTTCGGGCACCGCTGATCGTGAAGCCCTGGTCGTAGAGCAGATCACGAATGCGCCGGATCATCAAGACCTCATGGTGCTGGTAGTAGCGGCGATTGCCACGTCGCTTCATGGGCCGCAGTTGCGTGAACTCCTGCTCCCAATAACGTAGCACGTGCGGTTTGACACCACACAGGTCACCGACCTCACCGATCGTGAAGTAGCGCTTGGCAGGAATTGGGGGGAGAGCTTTCTCCATTTAAATCAATATGCTAGGAGAGAAAGCTTTGAGATTACTCTAGGTCGGCCCGGAATGTAAAGTGGGAGTTGTACCCTGCACACGAAATAAAAAAATATAGTTACAAGCGATCAGGCTTTGCGCGTGAGGTCCTGAATCTGTTCCTTGAGTTTGTGGCTGGCGTGGAAGGTCACCACCCGGCGTGCCTCGATCGGAATGGCTTCACCGGTTCGCGGATTGCGCCCCGGGCGCGGGGCCTTAGTGCGAATCTGAAAATTTCCAAAACCTGAAATCTTCACATCATTACCATCCACCAGGCTGGTGGATATCAAATCGAAAAATGCGTCAATCATGTCCTTGGACTCGCGCTTGTTCAGCCCGATCTGTTCAAAAAGGAGTTCTGCCAATTGCGCTTTGGTCAGCGCCGGCGTCTCCAGGGAGTCGACCGAAATTTCCATGCATACCTCGTTTCGTGTTGGACCCGATGGTAACGGCTCAGGCGCGTTGACGCGCACCGAGACGGTCTTTAAGGGTAGTCAGTACGGCTTGCACGGCCACTTCAATCTGTTCATCGGTCAGGGTTGAGTCGTCGCTGTTGAGCGTCAGACGTACCGCCATGCTCTTCTCGGCACCAGTTCCAGCATCGGCCACGGCATCCTGGCTCGCTTTGGGACGGTAGATGTCAAACAAAGCCGCATCGCGCAGCAAGCCGGCGGTTGGTGCAGCCCAGACCGCGCCCAGCAAGGCGTCGTGACTGGCAGACTCGGGCACCAGCATCGCGATGTCGCGCTCGACCGCATGGAATTTGCTCACTGACTTGAACGCTGGTACCTCGCGTTGCAGAACAGCGTCGAGTTCCAGCTCAAACAAGATCGGCGCTTGCACCAGGTCATAGGCCTGGCGCCATTTTGGATGGAGTTCGCCGACGAAGCCGATAGCCATGCCATTCAAGAAAACGCTGGCGCATCGTCCCGGGTGCATTGCGGGGTGGGCCGCAGGCACAAAAACCGGCTGGCGCGGCGCCAGCAAGGCCTCGACATCGCCCTTGACATCAAAGAAGTCGACACCCTGTTCCTTGCGTCCCCACTGCGGCGCGTCGGCGTTGCCGCAAACCATACCGGCTACGCGCATTGGCTGGTCAAAGCCCTCGACCGTAGCGTCGGTGTTGTGCACACTCGCGTCGCGCAGGAAGACACGCCCAAGCTCGAAAACCCGGACTCGCTGCGCCTTGCGATCAAGGTTGAATTTCAGGACCTGAAGCAGCGAACCCAGCAAGGAGCTGCGCATGACGCTCATCTGGCTGGCAATCGGGTTGAGCAGTTTGATCGGGTTCGGATTGGCGCAGAGCTCATTTTCCCAGCGCTCTTCGACAAAACTGAAATTGATGGTCTCCTGATACCCCATCGCAGCAAGCGAACGGCGCACCGCAAAAGGACTGCGCTCGGCCTCGGGACGGATCTTCGCCGTAATGGGAGCCCGCGGCGGCGTCTGTGGCAGCTGGTTGTAGCCAACGATGCGGATCACTTCCTCAATCAGATCCTCTTCGATCTGCAGATCAAAGCGATGCGGCGGCGCTGTGACTGTGATCGTGCCGGCCCCCTGGGACAGAGGCAACTGCAGACGCGAGAGCGCATCAGCGCACTGTGCCTGTGTCAGCGGCATGCCGATGACCTTGCAGGCACGCGCGACACGCAGCGTCACGCTGGTAGCAGCTGGCATATTCACCTGCAAATCATCGATCGGCCCGCACGCTGTGCTGGTCGTGCCACAGATGGCAACGATCAACTTCGTGATGCGTTCAAGGTGTTGCATCGTCAGACTCGGATCGACGCCGCGCTCAAAGCGGTGGCCCGCATCGGTAGAAAAATTAAAGCGGCGTGAGCGCCCGGCAATCGCCTTGGGCCACCAGAAGGCGGCTTCAAGGTAAATGTGCTGGGTATCGTCAGACACCGCCGTGGCGTCGCCGCCCATAATGCCGGCCAGGGACTCGACCTGATGATCGTCAGCAATCACGCCGACCTTTTCGTCCACCGTGACCGTGCTGCCATTGAGGAGCTTTAACTGTTCACCGGCTCTGCCCCAGCGCACGTCGAGTGAGCCATGAATCTTGTCCAGATCAAAAACGTGCGACGGGCGACCGAACTCGAACATCACATAGTTGGAGATGTCCACCAGCGCCGTCACACTGCGCTGACCGCAACGTGCCAGACGGTCCACCATCCACTGTGGCGTGCTCGCCTTGGTGTTGACGTGTCGAATCACGCGACCAGAAAACCGTCCACACAAATCAGGGGCGCTCACCTTGACCGGCAACTTGTCGGTGCTGCCAAGCTCGGTGGCGCCAAACACCGGCTCCTGCAACGGCGCACCGGTCAACGCGGCCACCTCGCGGGCGACGCCATATACGCTCAGACAATGCGCCAGATTGGGCGTCAACTTGAGAGTGAACAAGGTGTCGTCCAACGAAAGATGCTGTCGGATGTCCTGGCCCAGGAGCGCGGCCCCGTCGAGTTCAAGCAGACCCGCATGGTCGGTGGAGAGTTTCAGCTCACGCGCCGAACACAACATGCCCTGGCTCTCAACGCCACGCAGCTTGCCCACCTTGATCAGGAAGGGTTGACCGTCATCGCCAGCCGGCAATTCCGCGCCGACCAGCGCAACCGGTACCTTGATACCGACACGCGCATTGGGAGCACCGCAAACGATGTTGAGCAGATCGCCCTGCCCAACGTCGACCTGGCAGACACGCAGGCGATCGGCGTTCGGATGCTGGACCGCCTCCTTGATCTCGCCAACGACAACTTTGCTAAAGGGTGGCGCAACCGGCTTGAGTTCTTCAACTTCAAGCCCCGCCATCGTGAGGGTGTCGGCCAGTTGCTCTGTAGTGATCGGTGGGTTGCAGAACTCGCGCAGCCAGGATTCAGGAAATTGCATGGTAATTTAGATGTTTCTTGTCATTGGAACTGGGACAAAAAGCGGATGTCGCCGTCAAAAAACAAACGCAAATCATTGACGCCATAACGCAGCATGGTGAGCCGATCCGGTCCCATGCCAAAGGCAAAGCCGATGTATTTTTCCGGGTCCAGTCCCATGTTGCGCACGACGTTCGGATGCACCTGCCCTGAGCCTGCCACCTCCAGCCAGCGCCCTGCCAGCGGGCCGCTCTGGAACTGGATGTCGATTTCGGCGCTGGGCTCGGTAAACGGAAAGAAACTCGGGCGAAAGCGCAGCACCAGATCATCGGACTCAAAGAAGGTCCGACAAAAATCAGTGAAGACATATTTCAGGTCTTTGAAGCTGACGTTCTCTCCGACCCACAGACCTTCGCACTGGTGAAACATCGGCGAATGGGTGGCATCGCTGTCAACGCGATAGGTGCGACCCGGCGCAATGACGCGAATCTCGGGCATGGAGCCCGAGGCGATGGCTGCCTGATGCTTCTTGACATGCTGCACCGCATAGCGGATCTGCATCGGGCTGGTATGGGTGCGCAGCAGATTGGGTGCCGTGGCTGAGCCACCCTCTACATAAAAAGTGTCGTGCATGGAGCGCGCCGGGTGATCCTCGGGCGTGTTCAGGGCGGTGAAATTGAACCAGTCGGTCTCGATCTCCGGACCCTGTGCAACAGCAAACCCCATCGAACCAAAAATGGCCTCGATGCGCTCCAGCGTCAGTGAAACCGGATGCAGGCCACCCGAGCCGCGCTGCCGACCGGGCAGCGTCACATCGAGTGCTTCTGCCTGCAACTGTGCCTGCAATTCGTTCTCGGCCAATGCCTGACGCCGTGCATTCAAGGCAGCTTCGATGGCTTGCTTGGCCTGGTTGATGGCGGCACCACGGGACTTTTTCTCTTCCACTGGCAGGGCCGCCAGACCCTTCATCAGTTCAGTGACACGACCTGTCTTGCCAAGAAACAGGGCCTTGGCATTTTCCAGATCAGCAGGCGCCCCGGCTCGCTCAAAGGCGGCTTTGGCAGCGTCAACAACGTCGTTCAGCTCGTTCATAAATTCTCTTGAGATCTATTGACATGGAAAAAGGGCTAGCGCCTTTTCAAGCTCTAGCCCTTGTCATTTGGTACATGGTCCGCCAAAGAACTGCAGCGAACCGGTGCGAACTCAAGCAGCCAGCTTGGCCTTGACTTGTTCCACGATACCGGCGAATGCAGCCATATCATGCACGGCGATATCCGACAGGACCTTGCGGTCAATCTCGATATTGGCTTTCTTCAGGCCGTTGGCAAACTGGCTGTAGGTCAGGCCGCACTGACGGGCAGCGGCGTTGATACGCGCAATCCACAGCTGACGGAAGACACGCTTCTTGGTACGACGATCCCGGTAGGCATATTGCCCGGCCTTCATCACCGCTTCTTTGGCGACCCGGTAGACGTTGCCGCGGCGACCGCGAAAACCTTTTGCAAGGGCTAAAACTTTTTTGTGGCGGGCATGAGCCGTTACACCACGTTTGACGCGAGGCATGTGATTACTCCTTGTTCGTCGTTA
>JBAXFI010000187.1:0-5015 GCA_037139995.1 Comamonadaceae bacterium
CACGTCATCAACGTGGCGATGGCCGCGGCGATCCGCGAAATATCGGTACAAAAGGGTTTTGACCCGCGCGAGTTTCCGCTGGTGTGCGCCGGCGGAGCCGGGCCGCTGCACGGCGCAGCCATCGCCGATGAACTTGGCATCGAGCGCGTCTTTGTGCCGCGCGAATCGTCGGTGTTCTGCGCCTCAGGCATGCTGCACAGCGACCTCAAGCACGATTACGTGCGCAGCTTTGCGCGCGTGCTCCATCCACCCGGGCCCGATTGCGTGCAGGTGCGCACCGGTGTGCGCTCTCTGATGCGCGCGCTGCGCGCGCAGGGCCGCGCGGCATTGCGGGCTGAGGGTATCGCCGCTGAGCGGCAGCAGATGCGCCACGCGCTGGACCTGCGTTACGCTGGGCAGTATCACGAGGTCAGCGTCGACGTGCCGGCCGAGTTGCTTGACCGCGCCGATTGGCCCGCAGTGGCTGAACTTTTCCACCGCCAGCACGACCGCCTGTACGGCTACGCACTTCGCGATGAGGGTACAGCCGTCGAACTGCTCAGCCTGCGTGTGGCCGCCGTTGGCATCACGGACAAGCCTGCCCTCAGGCGCCAGCCGCGCACCACGTCTGCGCCGCGCGCCGCGCTCAAGGGCAAGCGCCCGATCTACCTGCCTGGACGCACGGCCAGCAGCCAGGTACCGGTCTACGACGGCGAACGGCTGCTCCATGGCCACCAGTTCAACGGCCCGGCACTGATCGAAAGCCCCAACACCAGCATCCTCGTGCCGCCACGCTGGGCCGCGCAAATCGACGCGCTTGGCAGTTGTGTGCTGAGCGTGCGTCCTGGCGTAAGGAGGTCACAGCCATGAAGCGCGATGCTATCCAGGTCTCGGTGCTGCAGCGGCGTCTGAAGTCGATCACCGAGGAGATGGGCCTCACCCTGTTGCGCACCACGCGGTCTCCGATCCTCAATGAGGCACGCGACTTTGTCACCGGCCTGTACGACGCCAGGGGCCGCATGCTGGAGCAGACCGAATACATCCCCGTACTGGCCTTTGCGCTGCAACCCGCCTGCGAGAACGTCGTGCGCTTTTTTGGCGACGACATCCATCCGGGCGACGTCATCCTGCACAACGACGTCTTCAGCGGCGGCAACCAGAATAACGACGTCGCCGTCTTCAAGCCGATTTTTGACGGCAAGACGCTGGTCGCCTGGGCCGCCTGCAAAGGTCACCAGGCTGATATCGGCGGCGCCGTGCCCGGCGGCTACAACCCCGAAGCACGCGAGGTCTGGCAGGAGGCACTGCGCATACCGGCAGTGAAGGTTTACGAGCGAGGCAAGCTCAGGCGCGATGTGTGGAACCTGATTTTTGCCAATATCCGGCTGAAGATCGTCGAAGAGGACATCAAGGCGCAGATCGGTGGCTGCACCGTCGGTGAGCGGGGCTTTCATGGCCTGCTGGCCCGTTTCGGACGGCCCACGCTGCAGCGTTTGCTGGAAGACCTTTTCGACAGCAGCGAACAGATGGTGCGCTCAGAGATTTCAGCCATCCCCGACGGCCGTTACCGTGGCGAGTCCACCGTGTTCTACGACGGCGTCACCGATGGCAGCACGATGCAGATCGCGCTCGCCGTGACGGTTCAGGGCAATGGCATCAGCTTTGATTTCAGCGGCTCGTCGCCGCAAACACCCGGCTTTGTCAACGCCCCCTATGCCGCCACGGCATCGGCGCTGTTGCTGACCTTTCTGATGCTGATCAACCCGGATATCCCGCACAACGCCGGCATCCTGCGGCCAATCAAGATCATCAACCCCGAGGGCTCCTTCCTCAACGCCCGTTTCCCGGCCGCCACCACTTTCGGCAATTCAATCACCGGACCGACTTCGGACGCCATCTTTCGGGCCATGGCACAGGCGCTGCCAAAGGTGGTCACCGCAGGCTGGAACCGTTTTCTTGGCTTTGCCGTCTCGGGCGACGACCCCCGGCACGCGGACCACCGACGCTATGCCGATATTCTGTTCCTGTCTCTCAAGGGCGGATCCGGCGCGACCCACGGCGCCGACGGCTATGACCACATCGGCCTGATCAATTGCGCCGGCGGCATCCTTGCGCAGGATTACGAGATGTTCGAGATCCACAACCCGCATCTGCTGCGCAAGCACGAATACCTGAGCGACAGCGCTGGCGCGGGCCAGTGGCGCGGCGGCCTGGGTGTCGAGACCGAGTTTGAGATGCTGGGCGAAAACGTCACCGGTGTCGCTTTCGGCGATGGCATCGAGGAGGCCGCGCGCGCCTTTGGCTTCTTTGGCGGCGGGGCCGGCTCGCGCAATGCCATCGTGCTGACCTATCCCGACGGCACGCAGCGGCGCGTGAAGTCCAAGGAAATCATCCGCGGTATTCCTCCGGGCACCGTTTTCCACCAACTCGCCGGTGGTGGTGGCGGCTATGGCGATGCCTTTGACCGCCCCGCCGAGCGGGTGGCGGCAGATGTAAGCGCCGGTGTAGTGAGTGTGCAGGCTGCGCGCCAGGACTATGGCGTGGTCGTCACAAGTGGCGCGCTCGATGCCGCTGGCACAGGCAGACTGCGTGCACGACACAAGCCAAGGAGCAAGGCATGACTGCGACGACGATTGCACCGCCCCCCTACATTGACCACATCGGCATCGTCGTCGCCGATCTCGATCAGGCGGCCGAGAGACTGCGCCCCTTGTTCGGCATTCCAGCGCGGACCAAGGAACTGCCCGAGGTTGGCCTGCGCGTCGCCGAGTTTGACGCTGCCAATGTGGTGATCGAGTTGCTGCAGTACACCGATGGCCCAAACAGCTTCGCGCAGCAGGTGATGGGCCAGCGGCTCGGCTTGAACCACCTGTCGGCGCGGGTCACTGATGTCGAGCAGTCAGTAGCGGACTTGCATGAAGCCGGCTTCACCCCGATGGCCGGCTTTCCACGCCAGGGCGCGCACGGCCGGGTCGCTTTTTTCGAGCCTGACGCGGTGACGGGCTTGCTGTTTGAAGTTTGCCAGCTTGACGCGAAGGAGCACACCGCATGATGACCGCACAGGATCCGCAGCGCCGCCTCTGGAACGAACGCATCGAACTGATGTCGCAGGACGAAATGCGTGCACTGCAACTGCTGCGGCTGCAGCGACAAGTGGCCTACAACCACGCGAACTCTCCCTATTACCGCGAGCAACTCGACGCAGCGGGCATCGCACCGCGCGATATTGCGAGTTTCGAGGACTTCGCTCACGTGCCGCTGATGGACAAGGTCGAGCACCGGCGCGTGCAGGAGGAGTCACTCGCGCGCCACGGCACACCCTTCGCCTTGCTGGCCTGTGCACCGCGGGAAAGAATCGTGCGCGTCAGCGCCACCTCGGGCACCACCGGCATGCCTACGCTGTACACACTCACGGCGCATGACGTTGCGGTGGTCAACGAGATGCATGCGCGCAAGTACTGGCGCGCCGGCATACGACCCGGTCACGTGATGGTGCAAGCACTGTCTCTGTCGATGTTCACCGGCGGGCTGCCGCTATCGCAGGGCATACAGCACCTCGGTGCCTGCGTGGTCCCGGTCGGCATCGAGGGGGGTACGCAGCGCGTGCTCGACTTTGCCCACCTGACCCGACCCGACGCGCTGATCGCCACGCCGTCCTTTGGTCAGTACCTGATCGAACAATGTCCCACGCTCACCGGCAAGCCTGCTACCGAGCTGGGCTTTCGCTGGTTCTTCTGCGCCGGTGAGCCCGGTGGTGGCAACCCGGGACTGCGCCGGCTGTTGGCCGACGGTTTCGATGCCAAGGTGTTTGACCACACCGGCGGCGGCCACGCCTTTCACGGCATCTCGTGCGACGAATCGCCCGACGAATACAAGGGCATGCACTTCACCTCCGAAGACCATTGCCTGCTGGAACTGGTTGATCCACACACGCACGCACCCATCGCGCTCACGGACGGTGCTGTTGGCGAGATGGTGTTTACCTTTCTGGACTGGGAGGGCGGTCCCTTCATGCGCTATGCGCTGGGCGACCTGATCCAGGTCTGGACCAAACCCTGCAGCTGCGGCATGCCGGGCCTGCGTTTCAAGATCGTGGGGCGCACCGATGACATGCTGATTGTCAAGGGCGTGAACCTGTACCCTGAGGCGATTCGCCAGGTGCTGATGGGCTTTGCACCGCGTGTGACAGGCAGCTTTCGCATCCGGCTGCCGCAGGCGGGGCCCAAGGTCGTGCCGCCGCTGCACTTGCGCATCGAACACGGCCCGGACCTTGCGCAGGCCGATCTGCCAGAACTTGAAGCGCAGTTGCAGGGGCGCATGCGCTCCGAACTGCGCGTGGCGCCACGGATCGAATGGCTTGCGCCCGGCGCCCTGCCGCGTGAGGCACACAAGACGAAATTCATCGAGATCGTCAGCGACGCTGGTCACTGAAAAAGGAGTACACGCGATGGATCTGAAACTGGGCGGACGCCGCGCCCTGATTACCGGCGGCTCTCAGGGTATCGGCCTGGCCATCGCCCGGCTGCTGGCCAGCGAAGGCTGCCACCTGGATCTGGTTGCCCGGTCGGCTGACGACCTGGCGCGCGCAAGCGACGAATTGCGGCAACGCGACGGTGTCGAGGTACGGGTTCATGCCATCGATCTGGCCGAGCGCGGTCGGGCTGCAGAGTTGGCAGCCCTTTGCCCGGACATCGACATCCTGGTCAACAATGCGGGTGCCACACCGCGCGGCACACTGCTCGAGGTCGATGAAGAGCGCTGGCGTGCGGCCTTCGACCTGAAGGTTTTTGGCTATATCAATCTGTCACGGGCCTTCTATCGACAGATGAAGGCGCGCCACAGCGGGGTCATCATCAACATCATCGGCAACGGCGGCGAGCGACTCGACGCCGGTTACATTGCCGGCGCCACGGGCAACGCTGCTTTGATGGCCTTCACGCGCGCGCTGGGCGGCGCCAGCGCAGAAGACGGCATCCGGGTGGTCGGCCTTAACCCCGGCCCGGTCGCAACCGAGCGTCTGGTCGGCCTGATGAAGA